>NZ_JADEXT010000002.1:0-506499 GCF_015206985.1 Nostoc sp. LEGE 12447
AAGCTTTGACCCTGGCGACTGTTCGAGTTCTGTCAAAGAGATTTTTGTAGTGACCCATGCTACGAAGCGGTCTATGATGACCAAGGTTGGGACGGTCTACTACTATTTCTAAGATACAAGGTTGGGTGCAGCGATAGCGTAACCCAACATAAAATTTAGTGGTAATGTTGGGTTGCGTTTCACTCCACCCAACCTACATAAATATATCTTTTAAAAAACTCTAGGTTTCAACATAGATGAGGTTTTGTACTTGAGTCCAATAATGCAAATCTAAGAATAGAGATAACTTAGCCAGTTGTATAACCACAAGTTTCTAAGCGTGCTGATTAGATATATGAATCTTGGTGTAGAGACGTTGCAATTCAACCTCTCTACAAGGGTTTTGAAATCACGCAAAATCATTTTCATATCTGAATTCAGCAACGCCACTTTCTAAATACAAAAATATATAGATGATATCTATGTAATGCAACTATGATTTGAAATCAAGCAAATGATTAGCAAGTAATCCTATAAAACATACTTCAGCATTACAGACAAGTGTTTGAATTTAGGTATTGCCAAAAGGTTGAAATGTATAAGATAGGTGCATAACGTTTGAATTTGACACAGAAATTTAAAAATTTGAGAGCATACTCTAGGATTTTGTATAACTTTAAAGGAGTAAAATGCTAGTATCACAACAAAAGCGATAAGATTGCAGATGTTAATAAAAATTAAAGTTAATGATTTGAGGAGCAGGTTTTTGTCCTATGGTCAAGCGATCGCTCCAAGCGTCACTCATCGGTATTGAACAGGCTAAAAGAGCATTTGCTCTCAAGGGGTGGACTCAAGACAATTTGTCAGCCGAAGTTAACCTCAAGACTAGACAACCGATTTGGCGATTTTTTAGTGGTCGTCCAGTTGAGCGTCATACTTTTATTGAAATTTGTTCTGTATTAGAACTGAATTGGCGGGAGATTGTTAGCAATCCACCGGCAGAATTCATGGAAATAGAAGAATACGGCCGGACACCTGTGCTGGATATTGATGGCTTGGTGGAAAAAGTGCGATCGCAACGCTTCGACAAAATTCAATACCAGTGTGGGATTTTGCAGTTATTGGATATCAGCCGTCCCGTTGCGATCGATGACATATATTATAGATGTGAATATTTTGGAGGAAATTGCCAGTCAACAGTGGTTAGAAATCACTGCGCTGCAAAACCTAGATCCCAAACTATTTGACCGTTTTGGCTTAGGTGATGCCGATCAAAACCAGATACCTGGTACACAGGCAGTTGAAACATACTCTAAGCTCAGGGTACTAGGCAAACCTGGGGTAGGTAAAACCACCTTTTTACAATATCTCGCCATTCAATGTAACCAAGGCACATTTGCAGGGAACTTAGTTCCGATCTTCATCACCCTGAGAAATTTTGCTGAAGAATCTAAAATCACCAACGAGTTCAGCCTATTAAAATACATCCGCCAGGAGTTCCTCACATCTGGAATTTCCGATTCCTCAGCCATAGAAACTTTGCTTAATGCAGGCAGAGTCTTAATTTTGCTTGACGGTATGGATGAAATTCTTAACCAACAAAGCAATACTGTCTTAAGCGAAATTCGCAGGTTTTCAGAAAAGTATCACAAAAATCAGTTTGTGGCAGCCTGTCGAACAGCATCTCAAAAACTCAGACTCCGAGGCTTTACGGATGTTGAGATTGCCCCGTTTACCTCAGAACAAATCATCGCCTTTGCCCAAAAATGGTTTGTGGCCTTTACCAAAACTAACATTCAAGACGGTCAAGCGCTGTCCGTTCAGTTTATTGAGAAGTTGGACTTAGATGAAAACTGGCAATTTCGCCAACTCGTAGTTACACCCCTATTTCTGCATCTTGCTTGCTGGGTGTTTCACGCTCAAGAAAAATTTCCGACTAAGCGGACTGACTTTTATAAGCAAGGTTTAGACCTTCTATTGGGCAAATGGGATGAAGCCAAAGGCATTGAACGGGATGAAGTTTACCGAGGGTTTTTATTACCACAAAAGCTCAAGTTATTGAGTCAGATTGCAGCAGCGACATTTGAGCAAGGTCAGTACTTTTTTGAGCAACGCATCGTTGAGCAATACATTGGTGAGTATATTCAGAATCTGACCAAAGCACCAATGGATGCCGAAGAACTGCAAATAGAAAGTGAAGCAGCACTGAAAGCGATCGAGGCTCAACATGGGCTACTAGCAGAACGGGCGCGGGGAATTTTTTCCTTCTCCTATCTGGCGTTTCAAGAATACTTCACAGCAAGAAAAATCGTTGCCAGTCATAATCTAGAGGCATTTGGGGAAGCTTTAGAAGGATTAGTTAGTCACATTACAGACCCGCACTGGCACGAAATTTTCTTGTTAACAGCTACCATGCTCCGCAGTGCAGACTCTTTAGTACAGTTGATGAAGCAACAGATTGATGCACTAGTTGGCCAAGACCCTTATTTACAAGAATTTTTGACCTGGGCCAGCCAAAAATCTCGCACTATTCCCAGCCAACCAAAAGAGGCGACAACTCGAGCCTTTTATCTTGCCTTAAGTCGGACTCCTCACATAGCTTCTCACTTTGCCCTAGCCAGCAGCCTCGACCAGGGAATGTTTCTGGATACGGCTTTAGATGACCTGCTGGTCGAATGTGCAATTGATGGGAGCCAGGACTTTGCCCACATCCACGCCTGTGGAGATGCTCTCTCAAACATTTTGGGTATAGTTTTGGATGTTGGACTTTATAAATCTCTGCAACAACTCTCTGACCAATTACCAAGTTCTCGTCAAAATCAAGAACGGCTTAGGCTATGGGGACAGACAAACTATTCAGCCTGGGCTAAACAATTAAAGATGACGGTCATTAATTATCGCAATATTAATCACCAGTGGCAGTTTAGCGATGAACAACAGCAAGTTTTGCAACGATACTACGATGCCAATAAATTACTACTCGATTGTCTGCATAGTAATTGTGAAGTGACGGCTGCTATCAGGCGAGAAATTGAAGCCACGTTATTGCTACCTCAAAAGGAACTTGAGGACAGGGAATGGCAATAATACTTAATACTTTTAGTTAATTTTATGATGGTTCTCACTTCGATGCAATACAGTCTGAGCATCACCCCATATTTGAGTAAGGTAAATAATCTCCTTCTTCTTGCTAAGGAGAGGGATTGAGGGTGAGATTTATTACGTTTTATATCGTAGTTAATCAACTAACTTAGAAAATCAAACAATGCTTTGCGATATTACAAAAAGAAAGTTTTTCGGTTTGATTTATAGCAAAAATCCTTCTTTCGGTACTTTTCTTTGTTGAATACTCTTATATTGAGCCAAAATCTGCTTTTAGCTGTTTTCAATAGACTTCTTGCAGAAATCGGGAAAATCTCTCTTGCAATGACCAATGCCCCATTTTCAACAAATGCACCTTTTGACCTAATACAGTAGAGACGCGTTAGGCTAGCCAGGGGTTAGCGTAGCCCAGTGCAATTTCGCGTCTCTACTACGGATTTTTCAGTCCACTTTGCACTTAAATCCCTCATCGCAGGTGTTGTTATGAATTTAATCAATGGCTTTTGCTTGGCGGCTGGGATACTCAAGGGTGTACAAGTACTCGTTGTAGACAACGATCGCGATAGTAGAGATTTGTACGCATTTTTACTCGAAGATCAGAGTGCAAATGTGATTACTGCTGGTTCAGTAAAAGAAGCTTTAGAAATCTTGAGTTGGTTTACACCCAACATCCTTGTCTGTGAAATTAGGTTCTTGGGTGAAAGTATTTATACATTACTAAATACATTGACTGCGATGGAAGCAGATAATGGAAATCATATTCCAATCATTGTGACTTCAACATCTACCACAGGTACTCACGACCTCATTCCCAATGTAGAGTTTGAAGAATATTTACTTAAACCATTCGACCTTGACAAATTTGTTTCTATGATTAGAAATCAAGTACAAGGAGATGTAGCAGAAAAATTTTGCCCCGAACTACTAGTTTTACAAAAACCTACTGTATTACTAAGCACTTCTCAAAGCCACAATCGGGTCGAGTTTAGCAGCGCGACGTGCAGGAACAACACCAAAGAATAAACCAATACCACCAGAGACACCAACTGCCATAGTAATTGCTACAGGCGAAAGACTTGCTTCTAAGGGAGTCAAGGCTCCTACTAATAGAATGCCACTGATACCAACCGCAGTCCCAACTAAACCACCAGCGGCGGAAACTATTACTGCTTCAATAATGAACTGTAGCAAAATATCTTGCTCAGTTGCCCCAATCGCTTTCCTCAATCCGATTTCTTGGGTACGTTCGGTGACGGAGACAAGCATAATATTCATAATGCCTATACCGCCGACAAACAATGATATCCCTGCGATCGCTGCTAACATAATTGTCAATGCACCTGTGATCTGACCGACAGTTTGTAAAGCATCCTTTTGAGAGCGGACAGTAAAGTCATCTTCACCATTAATTTTGTGCCGCAGACGCAGCAAATTAGCAATTTGAAATTCTGCTGCATCCACGCTCTCGGAATCACGAGCGGCAGCAACGAGATAATCTAAAGCAATACCATAAGGAGAATTCTTTCCCACAAGTCGGTTTGCTGAGGTTGTGATTGGTATGAGCGCAGCATCATCATAATCTGCTCCGACGCTGGAACCTTTGGCTATTAATGTCCCAATCACTTGAAAGCTAGTATTTCCAATTCGCAATTGCTGACCAATAGAGTTACTATTACCGAATAGTTTTTCTGCCAAGTCTCCGCCTAAGACAACGACTTGGTTATTTCGCTTAATGTCTACCTCGCTAAAAAATCTGCCTTTAGCAGTTTCAAAATCCCGCACTGATAAGAAGCTGGGAGTTGTACCAATGATGTTGACATCAGTGTTTCGGTTGCTATATGTAACTACCTGTCTCCTGTTTAACTCTGGCGCAACTCCTACTACTGTTGGTACTTGAGAAGCGATCGCATCGGCATCTTGTAACACCAGAGTTTTTGGCACTTCAAAGGAGATACGCTGAGTTTCTCGATTACCTGGCAGTATAAACAGCACATTTGGCCCTAATGACTCTAGCTGTTTATTCACATATTTTTGACCACCTTCGCCAATGCCAATCATGGCAATTACTGAGGCGTTGCCAATAACGATACCCAACATCGTCAGGGCACTACGCAGCTTATTTGACAGCAGGGTTTTACCCGCCATTTGGACACTTTCTAAAAAATTCATGTCTTAATAATTACGAATTATTCTTTTCTTTCGCCTTCTCGATTTTGTAGTCTTTGGGTGGATTAACAAAAACGCGATCGCCTTCTTTAACTCCCCCTAATATCTGAGTTTGGTTTTGA
Organism: Nostoc sp. LEGE 12447; assembly: GCF_015206985.1. NCBI lineage: Bacteria > Bacillati > Cyanobacteriota > Cyanophyceae > Nostocales > Nostocaceae > Nostoc > Nostoc sp. LEGE 12447. The sequence continues at coordinate 5,370 of NZ_JADEXT010000002.1, forward strand.
ATCTGTGCCCCAACTGTAATTTCGCGGAACTGTGGTTTATTATTTGCATCAGGTACAAGTACACCAGTTTGACCATTTTCGGTGACAATTGACACCGTTGGTAGCACCAAGGCATTATTGACGCGATCGCCTAAAAAAGTCAGATCCACATTTAAGCCAGAACGCAGTTTATCTGTACCAGTATCAAGAGCAACCCGCACCTGGAAGGATGTCACACCTTGTTCCACCACTGCTTCTGGAGCAATCAGGCGCACATGACCTTTAAAGACTTGATCGGGATAAGCATCAGCGACAATTTCCACCTGCTGTCCCGGTTTAATTCTGCCAATATCAGCTTCAGGAACTTGAGCTAATATTTCTAAACCGCGTGCTACGGCGACAATTGAACTAGAAGTTGCCGACGCACTAGTAGAAGCAGAAGTGGTGGGTGTCACAAAAGCACCCGGTTCTGCATATTTTTGCGTCACAATTCCCGAAAGCGGAGCGCGAATAATTGTATCTTCCAACTGCACTTGCACACCCTTTAATTGAGCTTCAGCACTGGCTACAGCCGCTTGGCGCTGGACAATTTCTTCAGAACGAGTACCATCTTCTAACAGTACCAATGCTGCCCGTGCTTCATTAACAGCTGCTTGACGTTGGTCGATTTCCTCAGTCCGAGTCCCACTTTGGACTAACGACAATCGTTTTTTAGCTTCTTCTAAACTGGCTCTAGCACTTTTGTCTTCGCTGATGGCTTGATCGAGTAATTGTTTTTTCTCTGCTCCCTCTTTATATAAGTATTGGTAGCGCTTTACTTGTTCGCTGGTGTAATTCACCTTTGCTTGAGCCGCATCCACTTGGGATTGAGATTGAGCAATCTCTTGGGGACGATTACCAGCCCTAGCTTGGGCTAGCTGGGCTTGAGCTTGTGCTAACCGCGCTTTTGCTTGAGCGATCTCTTGAGGACGACTACCAGCAATAGCTTCAGCTAATTGTGCTTGACTTTGGGCTAAGTTAGCACGGTACTGACTCCTTTGAGCCTCAATACTCGCACTATCCATGCGCGCAAGAATTTGCCCTTGTTGAATGCGATCGCCTTGTTGTACATATAATTGCGATAGCACTCCGGGGTTCTTCGGACTAATATTTACGCTCTGAACTGGTACGACTTTACCGCTAGCTGTAATTCTCAATGTGACGTTTTTCGCTGCCACTGGCACAGTTAATTGAGCAATATCTTCTTTTTTCCCTTGATTCATCAGGGTGTAGGTTGTGATCGTACCAACAACCAAAACACCCCCTGTTATCAGCCCCATCAACCAGCGAAATGGATACTTAACTTTGCCAATAACAGGAATTTCTATGTGCGTAGCCATATCTAAAAGCCTAATTAATCTTGCTTTATGGGAGTAGCCTGTAGTTAAAGGGCGAGTACAGGAATGGGGAATTGTTAAAATTTTTCGATTAAATCTTTATTAAAAAGCTAACAACTAGACGCATAATTAGCTTTATAGTTGCTTAATATTACTTCATGATAAGCGTTACATCTCTGTATGCCTTCACCTGAATGGGTGACTTTATATCATTTCTGTTTAAAATAGGTGGGGTGAAGGCTTTGCGTAACCCAACATATATCAGAATAGCGATCGCAACCAACTGCTACTAGAAACGGAAATGAGTTGAGCGAATAACACCCTGATCTCAAACAATTATGAGAAATAAACGCAGTTAACGCCAAGTTATAGGACGTTTGCCTTTGCTACGCTTACCTTTTATCAAGTTAAAGTCGCATCAGGTGTGTTGGAGATAAATATTCCTAAATGCATGTTACAACTTCTTACGTTTTGGTGTTAAAAAGCTAAAAAAATCTAATTATTATACTCATGTAGCATTATTTTAATGCTTGTTAGGAGTATGAGTATGACTGCTAGTACACTGCTGGAAGAAATAGAAAAGCATATCCCTATTGTGGGAGATATAAATATTAAGAGTCCATTTGCATACCAAGTAACTCGTGGGGCGGTTGAGGTAGTTAACACAGTTCAGATGGCAGTAGCAGAAGCTTATATCAACGGATTAGAAGTTCCTGATTCCGTTCTAGAATCGCTTTTCGATACCTGTATGCCAATTTTCTTTCAGTATTTCCCATCCCTACTAGCACCGTATGAATGGGTATTAAAAGAAACTGACCATCTCGCCGAAGGATCGCAGGAATTAATGAAAATTCAGTACGACTTGCCTCAAGCCATGCTGAATACTATGTTGGGGGACGGGAAACTCATTTATCCTAAGTACAGCATGGGATTGTGGGAAAAAGGAGCATTAAACCTTGAGCAATCCCAGATGCAGATGATTGATGATGTGATTGAAAAACTAGACATCAAGGACGGAGACAATATCTTAGACTTTGGGTGCGGGTGGGGATGTGTTCCTAATTACATTCTTTCTAAGTTCCCCAATGTCAAATTTACGGGTCTTAATTTGAGCCACGAGCAATGCGAATATATCCGCCGCAAAATGCAAGATCCTGAGAGTTATCTCAGTTCAGATCGGTTTACCCTATATGAAGGTGATTTGAATAATGCAAATTTCGAGATAAAGTTTGATAAAATTCTCTCGATTGGTGTTTTTTGTCATGTTGGTAACTTAACGGCAGCCTTTAAAAAATTAGCTTCGTTTTTGAAGGATGATGGCAAAGTTTTAATTCACATTATTACAGTCCGCATCCCTAACAATATGTCTAGCGTTTACACCCACAAATATATTTTTCCGCACGGTCGTTACTGGAATTACGATGCAGTTCCAAGTCATCAAGAAGACCTCAAAACAATTCAAAGATGGTATCTTAATGGCTCTAATTACTCTAAAACACTAGCTAACTGGTTACAAAATTTTGACGACAATCAGGCAACAATAAAAACATTAAACTATGGCATAGACTATGCCAAGTTTCGCCGGATATGGAGGTTTTATTTGATATGGTTTATTCGTAATTTTGCTAGTTGTGATGGAGAATATAATGGTAATGGTCAATTTTTAATGGTTCATGCTTAACTGGACAAAGCTAGTGTTTTCCCTCATCGGGGATGAACATCCTGCCTTTCCTTATTTAACTAGCTGAAGATGCTTTTTTCACAAAAACATCTTCAGCCAGTTAAATCCTTAGATTCTTGACTGAGACGGCAAGGAACAGACTTTTTTCCTAAACCATCTGTCAACCAAAATATCAGACGGATGTCTTTTCTTTTGCTTTGAACACTGAGTTTTGAAAGTTGCGGTTTCTGGCGCGAGCAATAAGTTCTGATTCAGAAGGCACTCTAATCTTTGACGCTAGCTTCAGGAACTCAAGGATTTTAATGAACCAAAATGTTGGGTCTGGAAGATAGGCAACCTGGCCTCCTCGCACGGTTATGCCATGCCGGGCTGACCACTGGAATGCGTGATGAAGATTATGCCAGCCTTCACCCAAGGTTAGAAATGCTACGAGCCAATGGTTCCGACTATAATCATTGGTTATGAACGGTTGCTCGCCCAGTATGTGGCTGAGTGAATTGACGGTGGCGACGCAGTGGAAGAGGACAGTCGTGCTGAGGAAAAAAGCGCCGAGATATTCAACTCCACCAATGTAGTATGAGAACGCACCAAGAGCAAAGGTGGGAATGAAGTGCAAACGATCAACAATCTTCAAAACCACATTACTCTCAACATCAGTGGGAAGTTTCGAGGGAAAAAACTGTGGGGAGAATAGCCATCCAGCTTGAGACCACCAGAATCCTTTGATCCCCTTGAAAGGCATATAGGGAGAATGAGGATCTTTTTCCTGATCTGAGCATTGATGATGCTCCATGTGGTGAGCTTTCCACCAACTTGGCCCCATCTGTCCAGCTGAAGCAGCCACGATGCTTCCAACGCATAGAACTGAGGTTGGAGCCTGGTAGCTCTTGTGGGTGAGTAGCCTATGATAGATGCCAGTAGTTGCAAGCATTCGTATTACATATAACAACACGGCCCACAAAACAGCACCCCAAGATAAGCCAGTAACAATAATCAGTAATGATCCTAAATGACTCACGACGATCAAAGTAGGGCCTAATATGTAAGAAATAATCGTGAGATGAGAGTACTGCTTCATTAGTCTTCTAACGTCCTTAAGCTTCAAAATAAAAATGCACCACATCTTCGCCGCAGTCAAGCTTGCGGACAGCAGAACTCCCACCCTTGTCAGCGTTAGTACCTACACGCATATCTTGGCACAATTCGCTTGGAATATGAAAAGCAGTTTCAAACACAAGCAGTGGCAAAAAACCAGTGAAGAGTTTCTATAGCAATCGGATTTGAGTTAAAATCTCTAATCCCGTAACAGCGAGTTGACCTGGAAAATGTCAAAATTAAATGAGTTTTGCGTAGGCGCATTCGCGCAGCGTCTCGTAGAGAAGCGACTTTATTAGCGCAGATTTGAGATAACTTAGTTGAAATTTATGGGCAAGCAACGTGTTCTTTCTGGAGTTCAACCAACGGGCAATTACCATCTAGGTAACTACTTAGGAGCCATTCGCAACTGGGTAGAAGGTCAGAGTGAATACGAAAATTACCTCTTTGTGGCTGATTTGCACGCGATTACAGTACCACACGACCCCAAACAGTTGGCAGCTGATACCTACACTCTTGCTGCTCTCTATCTAGCTTGTGGTCTTGATTTAAATCACTCCACTATCTTTGTACAATCTCACGTTTCAGCCCACAGTGAACTCACCTGGTTGCTCAACTGCATTACACCTCTAAACTGGCTGCAAGACATGATCCAGTTTAAGGAAAAAGCTGTTAAACAGGGAGAAAATGTGAGTGCAGGTTTGTTGGATTACCCAGTCTTGATGGCGGCTGATATTTTGCTTTACCAAGCGGATAAAGTACCAGTGGGTGAAGACCAAAAGCAACACTTGGAATTGACAAGGGATATTGCAGCTCGGTTAAATCACCAATTTGGTAAACCAGATCAGCCAGTTCTAAAGTTACCAGACCCTTTGATTCGTAAGGAAGGGGCAAGGGTGATGAGTTTAGCGGATGGTACACGCAAAATGTCGAAGTCCGATCCTTCAGAGTTAAGCCGAATCAGTTTGCTCGATTCACCCGAACAGATTCAATACAAGATTAAGCGTTGTAAAACCGATCCGATTCGTGGGCTGACTTTCGACGATCCAGCACGTCCAGAGTGTAATAATTTGTTGACGCTGTATACATTGCTTTCTGGGAAGAGAAAGGAAGATGTAGCAGTTGAGTGCCAGGATATGGGCTGGGGACAATTCAAACCATTGTTGACAGACACAATTATTGAGTCCTTGAAACCAATCCAAGAAAAATATCACTCAGTAACGGCAGATAAAAGTTATTTGGAGTCTGTATTGCGCGATGGAGGGGAAAAAGCTAGAGCGATCGCAAATCAAACTTTATCACAAGTAAAAGCTGCTTTAGGCTACTCGCTTCCTCTCTAAGTTTTCGCTTTTAGGTGTGATTTGCTATACCATTTAAGAAATTGAAATTCTTAATTTTATGTATCACACCCATAGCCCCACAGCCTTCCGTAGAGCTGTACAAGCAGGTGAATTTCTAGTTACCGCCGAGGTAGCACCCCCGAAAGGGGGAAATCCAGCGCACATGATTCAAATGGCGGCGACTCTTAAGGGAAGGGTTCATGCTGTCAATGTTACTGATGGTAGCCGCGCAGTGTTACGGATGTCTTCGTTACTCGCGTCGGTGATTTTGTCACAAAATGGTATAGAGCCGATCTGTCAAGTTGCTTGCCGCGATCGCAACCGCATTGCTTTACAAGCTGATTTAATGGGCGCTCATGCTTTAGGTATCCGTAATATTTTAGCTTTGACTGGCGACCCAGTAAAAGCAGGCGATCATCCAGATGCCAAAGCAGTGTTTGACTTAGAAGCGGTGCGACTGCTGCAACTAATTCGAAAGATGAATCAAGGCGTTGATTGCAACGAAAAACCCTTGACTGATGGAACGCTAGATTTATTTGTTGGTGCAGCAGTAGATCCGCAATGTAAAAGTTGGTCGGGTTTACAAAGTCGATTTGAACGCAAAATCGAAGCCGGAGCGCAATTTTTTCAAAGTCAGTTGATTACCGATTTTGAACGCCTAGAAAAGTTTATGGATACCATTGCCTCTGGCTATAAAAAACCGATTTTGGCAGGAATTTTTTTGTTGAAATCGGCAAAAAATGCTCAGTTTATTAATAGATGTGTTCCGGGTGTCAATATTCCCCAACATATTATTGATAGATTGGCAAAAGCCAAAGAGCCTTTTGAGGAAGGGATAAAAATTGCAGCCGAACAAGTGCAGATAGCACGGCAATTGTGTCAAGGTGTCCATCTGATGGCAGTAAAGCGGGAAGATGCGATCACACCAATTTTAGATTTGGCTGGGATTGCTCCAGTTAATCAATTGGTATCCAAATAAATGAGATAATGGGTTTTTTAATTAAAGCAGATGATGGTTACTATCTGCTTTTTTTAATGCGTAATCAGATGCGTATACACAATTTTTGATAAACTTTGAATATCCAATTTACGCTTGACTAAATCCAAGTGCAAACTGACAAAATATTTTATAGCTTATTTCAATCTTTCCCTAGTATATTTTTTGCAATAATTGGCGATAATACTGTCAACGTCAACGCATATCAATTTGTTTCAGTCGAACTAAAAGAAACGGCTTTTAGGATTGATGGGGTATTTATGCCCACAACTGAAACTACAAATCAACCACTCTACTTTGTTGAAGTCCAGTTTCAATTAGACCCGACTTTTTATAGACGCTTCTTTGCCGAAATCTTTCTTTACTTGCGTCAAAACGAATCAGTCAATTTTTGGCGTGCTGTCGTCATCTATCCACAACGAAGTTTAGATCCAAGCGATCAACTACCGTATCAATTGCTGCTAAACAGTTCCCAAGTGCAACGCATTTATCTAGATGAATTGGATACGACGGATAACTCACTTCAAGTTGCGATCGTTAAATTAATTATCGAAAGAGAAGAGACAGCCGTTGACAAAGGTAGAGAATTGATTTTACAAGCAAGGCAACAACTAGCGGATGAAGCAACCAGGAAGCAAATTGTAGAATTGATAGAGACTATCCTGTTGTACAAATTTACCCGGTTAAGCCGAGAGGAGTTAGCAGAAATGTTGGGTATAGACGACGAATTCAAAAAAACAAGGATGTATCAATCTATCAAGCAAGATGGCTTGGAGGAAGGTCGACAGGAAGGTAGACAGGAAGGTAAACAGGAAGCTAAGTTAGAAGCTATTCCCCGATTATTGGCATTGGGGTTGAGTGTGGAACAAGTAGCGGTGGCTCTCGATTTAACGGTGGCACAAGTACAGCAGGTAGCCCAGAATCAGTCTAGTTGATAGTGGACGTTCATCTTGGAAAACACTTTGCTGTATATTGCTTAAGCAAAGTGTGCAATATATCAGTTAATAAAGTTTTTTACGTAAAGTGCGTAGGCGTAGGCCGTCGTAGACATCGCCTCTTTTTTATTTAGCAGGATTTACGCAAAAAATAGCCTAAACATGATTTTCTGGCAGGGACAATTTATGAATTGCCCCTACCACATATAATTTTGCGTAAGTCCTATTTAGGTTCACTAAAGTAGAGCGATGTCTACGATGGGCTACGCTTACGCAGTTTAAAACCTGGGTTACATCTTACCGTGTTGCAGCACTTGTTGTAGATGTTGGCGAATCTCTTTTGCGTGTTCAATATCAGATTGGCGCAATTTTTGGAACAACTCTACACAAGGCTGAGAACCTACTTGCTCTGCATCTTTGATGTAGGTATCGTAAGCTTTAACGGCTTCAGCTTTGTTGTGCAACACAGTGACAAAATCATACTCCAAGTCGCTAATCGCTGTTTGAGACTGTCCGTTACCTGTATTTGTAGCCATTGCTTGATCCTCTTTTAGAATTTCTAATTAACTTTATACTCATCCTTAAAGAGCGATTCATCTTCCAAAAAGAGTATATTTCAATACGTCGGAAGTACCTTGCGAGTGTAGATTATAGTATCCAGTGCGTAGGCGTAGCCCGTCGTAGACATCGCTTTCCAATTACCTCAGCCTTATCCAATCTCGTTTTTCCTTTACTGATGGAACCCTTTAAATTAATGAGGCAACAGGCAATAAGTAAAAATCAATAAGCCTGTTTGAGTTGTACTGAATTTTTTCAAAAATCAAATAGTAGTCCTATAGATAAATCAGGAAATAGGACAGACAAGGAAGAAAATTCTACCTCATCTCCCCACTCCCTATTTTCATTAGAATTTAGCCAAGCGGTTTATTTTCATCACATTGACGTGAATACTGGAATTCCAAATCATTTTGCCGTTCTCTACCTCCTCTATACACAACCGGACAAAACTTAGTGTTAGCGCTCATACAATCCATGTGTGGAGTTTTGGCACAGACTACCAGTAGTCCACCTAGAACAAATAACAAACCACAAATTGCAAGCGTATTAACCCAAGAAATTTCCAGCGCTCCATGAACTACTATTTCTCGTAGTAGGGATACAATTGTTACCTCAACTGCTACTCCCACAGAGATACTATGTTCTTGCAAGTAGACCATTAATAGTCGAAATAACTCGACTAAAATTAACACAAATAGTATTTTTGCAGTCACGTGTTTATAGTCTAGTGGCTGCGTGAGGGCGATAGCTATTCCCCACAATTGGATCAGCATGACGGCGAATAAACCTAAACACAAGACAATCACAATCAAGTCTTGAAAGGCTTCCATGTTGCGAACAATTGAGTGCCGATCAAGCCAGCGATCGCTAAATAAAAATCGACTTTTCTGGCGCTTTTGCATGTACATTTTCCAATCGGGACAAGTTCAGACAACACCAGCGAGTCAGCCCAATAGTTTTATGTTATGCAATATTAAGCGTTTGCGCCTCAGCGAGGTTTGTAATTTAAATTTTGTGCTTGTTGCAACAATTGCTCGGCATTTTTCGCCCACTGAGGATTCTTCTGAGCATTATATAAATCTCTAGCAAATTGCAATACTTGTACTGCATCCCCATATTGCTGTAACTGCATAAAAACTAACCCTGCACCATAATAAGCATTGGGATAGTTAGAGTTAGCTTCGGCTGATTTTCTAAAAGCCTCTAATGCTTCTTGTAACTTGTTTTGCTGAAACCAAATTGAACCGAGATTGTAGTAAGCTTCTGGATATTTCGGATTAATTTTTACAGCCTGATTAAAGGCATCCCTTGCTTGATCGAGTTTGCCTTGTTGAAGATAACACATCCCTATATGGTAAGGAGGCTCCGGTGCATTTTTGCTATATTCTATGGCTTTTTTAAAAGATGCGATCGCTTTCTCACAATCTCCTTGTTGCTCTCTTACTAACCCAAAATTATAGTGGGCAAATCCCAATTTTGGATCGAGTTCTAACGCTCGTTGCAAATAATCGTTAGCTAACTGTAAATTATTGCCTTCTAATAGCGCACCACCTAAATTAGCAAAAGCTGGAGCAAACTTAGGATCGGCTTGCGTTGCTCGATAAAATGCGTCCGCGGAGGGTTGTAATTGTCCTGTTTGTCGGTATGCCAGCCCTAAATTATAGTACGCTGGTGCTAATGTTGGATCTAACTTGGCTGCTTGTTTAAAGGCTGCGATCGCATCTTTTACTTTGCCCGCCTGAATTGCCTGTAAACCTTGGTTTAGCCAGTCTATGGCTGTTTTCCCATTAGATTGTGCCAGCTTTGAAGGGACAGACTCAGAGAGAGAAAGAGAAGGGGAGGGAATGCTAACAACCAACAAAGTCAAACTGACTAACCCTGCTATGGGATATTTAGAAAATGATAATCTCATTGATTTCCTGATTCGCAACACTTTCAGTTAAATTTACTTCATAAAAAGTTATTTACAAAAATTTTAGATTCGCTATTAATCTTGACTAAGATTAACTTTTATTAAGCTAAATCTTACGACAGGCTACAATTTTTTTAACTTTCGATTAAAAGAAGGATAATAACAAATTAAAGAAGGGGTAATTTTGACTCCAGAGAACCATTTTTTGATCAATATAGAATTCAGGAGTCAGGAGCCAGAATTCAGGGTGAATACTGTACGAAACTTCGACAAGCTCAGTGCATCGCTGGTGGATGAATCAATCGGTTTAAGACGCTCGCGGACTCGCTACTGTCTTGATTCCGAATCCTGTTAGCGCTAGCGGGGCGTTTAGCCCATTCAGAATAGCTGGATTCTTCTTCAACCCTTGATATATAAAGAATCATGCGGTTATAAAAGACTTACCGCAAGGAGGATTTTATGAACGAAAAAGTAAAATCGGGTTCGCGGAATGTTGCAATTGTCGGGCCTTATTTAAGTGGAAAAACCACTTTACTAGAAAGCTTGTTATTTGTCACAGGGGCAATTTCTCGTAAAGGCAGCGTTAAAGATAGCAATACAGTGGGAGATAGTGCTGCCGAGTCGCGCGATCGCCACATGAGTGTAGAAGTCAGCGCCGCTAGCACTGAGTATAACGGCATTCGCTTTACTTTTATTGACTGTCCGGGAAGTGTAGAATTTGCCCAAGAAACGTACAATGCTTTAATGGGAGTTGATGCGGCAATTGTAGTTTGCGAACCCATCCGCGATCGCGTCCTCACCCTCGCCCCTCTATTTAAATTCCTCGACGATTGGGAAATTCCCCATCTCGTCTTCGTCAACAAAATGGATCGGGCAAATATTCACGTTCTAGAAACGTTACACGCCCTGAAAGCAGTATCTAGCCGCCCCCTGGTAGCGCATCAATATCCCATCATGAACGGGGAACAGCTCACCGGCTTTATTGATATGGTGAGCGAACAGGCGTATCAATATCATCCAGGCGCACCTGCTGACCCCATTCCCTTCCCCGAAAGTTTAAAAGAAGAAGAACATGAAGCACGGGCAGAAATGCTCGAAGCCCTAGCAAATTTTGACGATCATTTACTCGAAGAACTTTTAGAAGACATCGAACCACCCCAAGAGGAAATCCTTAAAGATTTAAAAATGGAATTAGGGGCAGATTTAGTAGTCCCCGTTTTCTTTGGTGTGGCAGAACAAGATTATGGTGTTAGACCTCTATTAGAAGCCTTGTTAAGGGAAGCACCCGAACCAGAAACTACAGCAGAACGTCGCTTAAAAAACTTAAAAGGTGATACACCTCTAGCACAGGTATTAAAAACTTACTACACTCCCCAAGGCGGCAAACTCTCTCTCGTGCGTGTTTGGCGAGGCAAATTAACTGATGGCATTGTCCTCAATGGCATTCGCACTGGTGGAATTTACCGCCTCATGGGACAACAACAGCAATCAGTTAACCAAGTTAGTGCTGGTGAAATTGTTGCATTGAGCCGTTTAGAAGGAATCAAGACAGGCGATACAATCTCCACAGAACAGCAGTCGGCAATAAAATTACCCAAAGCTGTAGAGTTGGAACCAGTGTATGCCCTCGCCATTACACCAGAAAAGCGCAACGATGAAGTTAAACTCAGTGGTGCCATCACCAAGTTATTAGAAGAAGACTGCTCACTTGCTTGGGAACAACACGGCGATACCCACGAAGTAATCCTGTGGGGTCAAGGCGAAATTCATATACAAGTCGCCCTAGACAGACTGCGCCGCAAATATAACTTGCCAATGACAACCCACTTGCCGCAAGTACCTTACAAAGAAACCATCCGTAAAACAGTGGCTTCAGTTCATGGTCGCTACAAACATCAAAGCGGTGGTCACGGACAGTTTGGTGATGTTTTTCTCGATATCAAGCCTTTACCACGCGGTACAGGTTTCAACTTTAATGAAACCATTGTCGGCGGTGTGGTTCCCAAACAGTACATTCCTGGGGTGGAAATGGGTGTGCGGGAATTTCTCACACATGGGCCTTTGGGCTTCCCAATAGTGGATTTGGCAGTAACTTTGACTAATGGTTCATATCACAACGTTGACAGTTCCGAACAAGCCTTTAAACAAGCTGCGCGATTGGCAATGCAAACGGGGATACCCCAAGCGGAACCTACCCTATTAGAACCAATTCTGCGGGTAGAAGTGACTACACCGAGCGAATTTACCTCCAAGGTGCTGCAATTGTTGAGTGGTAGACGGGGGCAAATTTTAGGCTATGAAGGTAGAAACGATTGGCAAGGCTGGGATAATGTTTCGGCATACTTGCCACAAGCAGAGATGCAAAACTTTATTGTAGAACTGCGATCGCTCACTCTCGGCGTTGGTTCCTTCCACTGGGAATATGACCATCTCCAGGAAGTGCCAGAAAAACTTGCTGAACGTGTCATTCACAGCAATGGTAATGGTAGTAACGGCAACGGCAAGTAATTTTGGATTTGTCTGAAATCAAAGCCCTGCACTTAAATATGCGGGGCTTTTTATTAATGAATATTTAATACGCTTTGGACGTGCTGTTGAAACGCTAATCCTTCTGTACTCCACCGTTCTTGGAATGCTTGTATGTTTTCCAATCTTATTGCTTTTCCATTGGGAGGGAAGTTAATCGCACAATCAAATACTTTACTCTTATCTGGAGGATGCTCCCAATCATTCGTCATCCAAACTACTTGGACAAGACGATAAATATTAAATTCCTCTCCCACATTTCCATCAGGATAAAGTTGCTTATTCAGCATTTTAACAACGTGCGTTACTTTACTACGTTGTCTTAAAATCATCAGTTCATCTTCTTGCGGAGTCTTGGCATTTATTTCATCTTTATTTTTTAAATTTCTCCAATGTAAAGCAAAAATCTTTAATTCTGGATGTATAGTAAGTATGCTTTGATAAGCCCAATCTTCACCATTTAAAGGTTTTACGTTTTTAGTCCAAATTGATCCATTGAAATCCATAAACTATATCTCAATCTTGTTGTAATAGAGAAGCTACCGATTTAGTTTTCCCTAAAATCTCGTTACAATAACAAAACTTGTTTTTGCACTTATTAATAAAAAGTGTCAAACTGAGCCGCACTTAGGTAGAAGTCTAACGCTCAGAGTATTTAGGCAATGGGTAAAAAAGGAAATTACTCAAACTTAACGTAACGACTGCTCTTTTAACAACTCACTCACCCAAGCTGAATAAACTTCTCCAAGGGGTGGAATTGGTTCACCACTATAATCTATAACCAAATCAAATCCGGCGCGATCGTATACGCCGTGTATTAATGCTTGTAAGTCTAGTAATGGTTCTGTATCACCCTGACATAGGGGTAACAAAAAAGTGGGAATCTGCTCTTGTAGTCCAAATGGATATAATTCTGCTTTAGGGCGATATTCACTCCGACTTACCAAAATACGATAGTCTGACTTAATTTGATTACCTAAAATTGGCATGGGTTCGCCGCCACGCAACAAGTCTATTTCTATTAGATGAGTCAAGCTACCTAATATTTGCTGACGTTTACTTTCGTATGCCTTTCTTCCTTCACCAGTTCGCTTATTTTTTGGTGACAAAATTTCAATCACTGTGACAACTTCTCCAGTTGCTACTTCCCGAACTTCTAGGTATCCTTCTCGCACTTCTTCTAGAATAGGAAGATTGACTGTTATTGGTTTTGTAAGTGGTGCAGCGATCGCAATATTAGACGGTTCTTTTTCTGTGTTTGTTAAAGAACGTCCGACAACCACATCAGGAATACCAACTAGAATAGAATTTTCATCTGTCATTTGATATACTCGTTTCTCAACCGCTACTCGATATTTAGGTCGTAGTTGAGGAGCAATTACATCTGCGATCGCAATTATCAACCGACTGTGAACTTCAGCCCAGAATTCGGGATTTTCTAAGTAGGGGTTCATCCCTGGAAACGGTGAAGGCATAAGCTTGGCAAACAATATTCTTACTGTTTATCCTAACAATCTGGGCTGCCATGAAGATTAGAGTAATGAGTTAAAAGGGGTATCAACCTTCCAATGACCAAAGAGTTCCGCCCCCAATAAATGGGGCAAATACCTCAGTGCAACAGTACACAATCCTTTTTTTACTTCAGCCGAAGCGTCAAGCACTCAGTACTGAGTTTTAGGAATTAATTCTGCAAAATTATAGCTTGCTGCCCTTGAGGAGAAGTTTTATAAAAGCATCTGGGAATTATGTGATTAAGTATATCCCTCTTAACCACACAGAAAAACTCATGGGCTTTATAATCTCTCTTCTAACTAGCCTGATTGGAATCCTCGTTTATCTCAATACAGGTAGGATCTCTGGCGAAAAGTCGCGTTTAGCAATACGCACAATTACGATATTGATTAGCAGTATTGCAATACTGAATTCTATTTCTAGACTTGTGGTGATTGTCCCACCAGGCAATATTGGTGTCGTCAACTTATTTGGTGAGGTTTCCGAAACTACTCTTAATCCTGGTGTCCACTTGTTGAACCCCTTTAACAAAGTGTTGAATTTTTCCACTCGCATTAAGGATCTGAAGGAAAACATAGATGTAACAACCCAAGAAGGTTTGAGTCTAAATCTTGATGTCAGTCTTCAGTACAAGCTCGATCCCCAAAAAGCAGCCACAGTATATAAAACCATTGGAACTGATGAAACACAACTGTTAATTTCCAGATTCCGCTCTACTGTTCGCGCTATCACGGCAAACTACCCAGCTAGTGCTATTTACTCTACCAAACGTCAAGAAATCGCCCAAAAAATTGACCAACAACTCACCCAAGAGATACCCACTTTGGGTTTCATCGTTGAGGAAGCTCTTTTACGAAACGTCAAAATGCCTGATATTCTACAAGTTGCAATTCAAAACAAACTCAAGACAGAGCAAGAAAACCAGCAAATGAAATTTGTTTTAGAGAGAGAGCGTCAAGAGGCAGAACGAAAGCGTATTGAAGCTCAAGGTATAGCTGATTCTCAAAAAATTATCTCCGTTGGACTTACCAACCAAGTGCTACAATTACGAGCGATTGAAGCCACAGAAAAGCTAGCTCAATCAAATAATTCTAAAATTGTAATTATTGGTTCTGAAAAAGGTGGAGCGCCTATTCTGATCCAGCCAGAAGCAGGAACTTCAAGACCCTAAAATTTTCTGATTAGCGATCGCTGTGGTGTTGCTTCCTTCTACTAGAAATAAAATAAATAGTTAGTGTATCTCTCTCTCGGCTTTCCACTTTGCTGCTGGCTGAATGATACAGTATGAGCGTTGCTAGAAACTGATGACTATGAGCGGCGAGATTGTCGAAAAACTCAAGGAAGCTAGTACTGGCTTGTTAATGATGAGCGAGTCAGATTACCCTTTTGAGGTTGTTCAATGGAAAGGTGTAGCACCTGCAACCCAGGAGAAGATATTACAGCTAACAGGTTCTCAAAACCTGCCAGTCGAAGTAGTAGAGTTGGACTATTTTTTTCGTAATTGTGCATTTGAGCAAGAGTGGCACAATGAATTACTGAAAAAAGATGTTAAAAGATTTCAAACACTTATGCAGGCACTAAAAGATAATCTTAGTGACATCAGCGTTTATCGTGTTGGACAAATAAATATTGACGCTTATATCATCGGACAAACTAAAGACGGTGACTTAGCTGGAGTCGTAACAAAACTGGTTGAAACCTAGTAAGCAGGTTGGAAATTTCTTCAAATAAAAGCCTAGCCATCTGTGCAGCTAGGCTTTCTCATTTATGAAATCATCCAAACTTATAAATTATCTACTTGCGCTTCTATGACAGACTGAATAGATGTTGAAACTTGCGAGAGAAAATTGTATCCAGTTAGAGATTCTAATGAGTCAACGCTAACCCGATAGTTTCTCCAATTTGCTGTTCGTACCCCTTGGGCGTTGGGAATATTGACAGCAATGACTCTCGTGCTGGTTGTCACACCCGCAAGACCTGAACCAGGAGTATTCAATACAACAATAATTTTCCAGGTTCTGTTTGGGACTTGAACCCGTCCATTAGCTATTGTATAGAATGTTCCGTTAGAGCCAGTACCACCCATCCCATATCCACCAGATATGATGTAGAGTTCTTTGCCCTGTCCGACTAAAGTTCTGGCATAATCCTCTAAGTTTGCCCAAATTCCCTGATTGTTATCTGGGGCTTGAGCAATCATATTGCTCATCAAAAAGGTTGCAGAATTATTAGTAACACTACTAGTTCTGTCAGCGCTAGGTGTCATGTGACCGCGATCAAACCCACTTCCGCTAAAATCAGTGGATTGAACTTGATAACACCCAGAAGGAAGTGTTGTATCAGCCCGAAAAGTATCTTGCCTCGGTGTGCTACCTAACCAACTATTATTTAACTGCCAAGATACCCAATTTGGTCTACCTATTGAGCAGTTGTAACCAATTACATATTGTGGTTTTACCAACAAGTAGTTATTTTGGCTAGAAGTTCCAGCATTACTGGGGTTGCCAAGAGTTAGGTGAACACTTACTGATGACTGGGCTGGTACAATTTGTGCTAACCCAATTATAAATAAAGCCACCGTTACAAATGGCAGTAGAAACTTGAAAATCTTGATTTTTTTCACGTTTTTGTGCTTTTGATTACCAAAACAGTGTCCAAGTTCTTCGTTTCAATATCAAGTATTCAGTGATACAAAAAAAAATATTTTTTAATGATAAATATGTCGTGACACAATAGCCTAAAATCTTTATTAGATAAGAGTTTACAATCAAAAAACCCACTTTTGTGATGAGTGATGGCTTAAAATTTTGCATCTCTTAATTAGCAATGCCAATCTTTTTTCTTAAAGAAATTTGATTCACACGATAAATTAGGGCGATGCCTGTAGTGGAAAGCTACGCACTGGATCGCCTCAATATCTAATTTTATGGTTGCAACTGCGACTATTTAATTTCCTGAAAATTCTCAATTGTGAGATATATTTCTTCATCAGCTATCTGACTATTGTAATCTATCTCAATTTTGGTTGGATAGCCGAATTTAGGGCTGTAACTCACATTCAGGCTGTAGGCTTGACGGTTGATAGCATCTTGAATCACATTAAACAGCTTAGGAATTGTTTTATAGTTTTGAAAGAATTCTGGATTAACTGCTTGACCTGTAGCTACAGAAGTGATGGAAGTTGTTTGACCATTACGGACTTCAATAACTACTGGCCCCCTAGCGTCGGGTATACAAAAGCATCCATTACTAAATGTATAGCGATAGTTGGAAATATTTTGCTGATTCCACAAATAGCGATTAAATTTTAATCGCCTTAAATCCAAGTTATTATTTTTTGTTGGCGATTGTGCTATCTCTATGGGAGATTTTGACATTACTGGTAGGTTAAGACCGAAAGATAGCAATAATCCGGCACTGATAATGATAGGTAAACGCATATCAATTCACTTAATTTTAAAAGTGTTATATACATTAATTCATCTACTTGTTTAAATACACTTTATCTTTTGATTAAAATCCATCAGTGGTTAGCCAAGATCAAATAACAATAACAAATTTATTCTTCCCACAGCGATCGCTTACAATCGCATTTATTGCTTGTAACTTAGTTTTATGAAAATCGGTGCGATCGCAGATGTACGAAAATCTTTTCTCTATGCTGTAAAATCTTTTATGCTGTAAAATCTTTACTGTAAAAAACAGATTTTTTGTTTCAAGCATGGATGAATCACAAACTTGGTATATTGTCAAGCATTCTGCTGGTAATTGCGAAATAGTCCCCAGCGACAAAATGGGCGACGATGATTTAGAGATTATAGAACAGTGGGGGCCTTTTAGTTCGCAAGGAGAAGCGATCGCTCGGCGTGTCGGACTTATTAGAGCTGGAAAGTGCCAACCAGTTTAAGTTAGGAGTTAGAAATGATGGTTTTTATTCCTAAATCTTTACTACTCACTCCTAACTCCTAACTTTATTCTTAACTCTTCATTTTTCTGCTGTGGTTGTGCCCTTAGCAGCAATCTTTTTACCTATTACTTCCACTGCTTTAGCGAATTGGGGATCTTGTAAGGTAGCGAGTTTATCGCGTTCATGGAGCCATAATTCCTGCATCTGCTCTTTGGTCAACTCTACCTTCACATCTGGATTAATACCTTTGTGATTAATATCCGTACCATTAGGAGTATAGTAATGAGCAATTGTTACCGCCAATCCTGAGCCATCTTCTAAGGGACGTACCGATTGCACTAGTCCTTTACCAAAGGTTTGAGTACCAACCAAAGTAGCACGCTTGTTGTCCTTCAAAGCCCCTGAAAGGATTTCACTCGCACTAGCTGAACCTTTATCTACTAGCACCACCAAAGGTTTATCCGTTAAGGCGCGTCCGTTTGCCTCTTCTTTTTCTGCCTCTCCTTGGCGTTCAACGGTGGAGACAATCTTACCTTTATTTATCCACATCCGGGCAATGTCTACACTGGAGAACAGTAAGCCACCAGGATTACCACGTAGATCCAGAATATATCCAGCTACCTTTTTGCTTTCTAAATCCTTGATAGCTGTTTGCATTTCTTTACCAGCATTAGCGCTGAACTGGTTCAGGCGAATGTAGCCAAGATTACCTGCTGGAGTTTGCTTTTGGGAATATTTAACTGGATGAATTTCAATCCGCGCCCGTTTGATGTCTAATTGTTTTATCTGACCGTCGCGCTGAATCGTTAGGCTAACTTGCGTTCCGGCTTCACCTCGAATCAGGGCTACTGCTTGATTAGTATCCATCCCCTTGGTGCTTTTGTTGTCGATTTTGAGGATGACATCTTTTGCCAAAACGCCAGCTTTAAATGCTGGTGTGTCTTCGATTGGCGCGATTACAACCAGCTGCTTAGTTTTTTCATCTTGACTGATAGTGATCCCAATCCCGATCAATTCGCCAGAAGTGTCCACTTGCATATTTTTGAATTCTGCTGGGTCCATAAAACGGGTGTATGGATCTTCCAGCTTTTTCAGCATTTCCCGAATAGACTTATACGCCTCTTGGGGATTACTGTAGGACTTGCTTAAGTACTCCTTACGAACAGCCTGCCAATCTACCTGATTGAAAGTACCATCTACATATTGGCGCTGAACAATTTGCCAAACTTCATCTACTATTTCTTTGGGACTTGCTTTAAATAAAGCCTGACCTCGCGAGTGAATGCCAAGGCTAGTAACTGCGATCGTGGAGAGTGTCACCGCCGTAGCACCCAAAACAAGCCTACTTTTTGTAATCACCATAATGACAGCTGCGTCAGAGGGAAAATATATAGTCAGTATGCTCAATCTAACACAGGCTTTCACTGTACAGACCGAGTATGTATTCTTAATTTAAACAAAATACTTGACAATCCGGCGACCTTGGTCGTTATCAATACAAAAGTTTTAAGATTCGGAATTGAGAATTGGGCATTGGGAATTGGGCATTGGGAATGGGGAATGGGAATTGGGCATTGGGTATTGGGTATGAAGAAGAGACAAAGGATACAAGGAAGAGTGGGAGACGGAGAGACTTGTTTAATAATTCCCCATTGTCCCCCTGCTCCCTCTCTCCTTAAGGTTCTACCCAGCGTTCATCTGCCTTGATGAGGTTAATTAATTCCTCTACACCTTTTTCTTCCGGGACTTTTTTAATTTCTTCTCGACCACGATATAAGGAAATGTAACCAGGTGTTTTGCCAACATAACCATAGTCGGCATCTGCCATTTCGCCGGGGCCGTTGACAATGCAACCCATAACCGCTATGTCTAACCCAGTCAGGTGTTTAGTGGCTTCCCGGACTTTGTGTAACACTTCTTCTAGGTTAAACAAAGTGCGCCCACAAGAAGGACAAGCAACGTATTCCACCATTGTTTTTCGCAATCCCAAAGCTTGGAGAATGCTGTAACAGACGGGAATCTCTTTTTCTGGTGCTTCTGTGAGTGAGACGCGAATTGTATCGCCAATGCCATCAGCAAGTAGGGTAGCAATACCAGCCGTGGATTTAATTCGCCCATATTCGCCATCACCAGCTTCGGTAACGCCTAAATGTAGCGGATAATCCATACCCAGTTCATCCATGCGCTTGGCGATCAGGCGATAGGCGGCTAGCATCACAGGTACTCGTGAAGCTTTCATGGAAATTACCAAGTTGCGGAAATCCAAGGATTCACAGATGCGAATGAATTCTATGGCAGATTCCACCATTCCTTCTGGGGTGTCACCGTAGGTAAATAGCATCCTCTCGGCGAGAGAACCGTGATTTACTCCAATTCGCATTGATTTACCTTGATCTCGCAAAGAAACTACTAGAGGTTCTAGAGTTTCGCGGATTTTATCGCCAATTTCGTCAAATTCGGATTGAGTGTACTCGGTTCGATTGACGTTGGGCTTTTCAAAGACATACAACCCCGGATTAATCCGCACTTTTTCTATGTGCTTGGAGACTTCCAGTGCGATTTTTAGCCCATTATGATGGACATCAGCCACAACTGGCACGTCTTGGTAAGTTTTTATTAATTTTTGTTTAATTTCTGCTAAAGCTTTAGCATGAGCCATACTCGGCACTGTAACACGGACAATTTCGCAGCCAATTTCGTGCAGACGACGAATACCAGCTACGGAACCATCAATATCAAGGGTGTCTTCGTTAATCATTGACTGCACTACAACGGGGTAGCCACCGCCAATGGTGACATTTCCTACCTTTACGGGACGGGTTTTACGCCGCTTGATAGTCGTATCAAAGATAGGTTGACTTGATGCAGTATTTGAAGTATCTACTATGGGCAGAGTTTGCATAACCTGATCGGGTAAATTTGCAGTAGCTAAAAATATCAGATTTGATAAATCTCTGTTTCCCAGATTGCCACAGCTAGTGGCTCTTTTGGACGATTATGTAGAAAAAATTGGAGAATTGAGTCGGCAAAGAATTAAAAACTTTTCTAACTGAGCAGTGTTAGTGAGGTTTAACGACGCGATCGCTCTATTACTGAGTGATAAGTACTACTAGCAATAGCTGTAATTATTTGTCTGGTATATTTTCGCTGTTGTGATAGTTGTGTAGCGATGTACCAATACGTTTGATACTTTATCGAGATAAGTGATTTTGAACCTTGTAAGCTTAATGCCTTTGGCATATCGCAACTACGGCTTACCGAAGCGATCGCGATCGTGCAGTTCGTCAAAATCGATGATTGGCCCCTTGGGTACAATTCGATTTGGATTAATCTCGGTCATACTGCGGTTATCCATTTACCTCCGACCATCATTCTTGATGCCATAATTCTCTCCTAAGCGTGATGGTGTAATTCTGCCTTTGCTAGTTTAGTTAACTCGATAAAAGCGCTATCCAAATAGTAATGTAAGTCATTTTGCTAAATGATAGCGATTATTGTACAGATACAGCAGTTTGCAAATAAGCGAGGTAGAAAATGCAGAACTCACGCATCAGAAAGAGTTTCTGCCTCCTGCACCCTGCCAAAATAATGATTACTACCTGAGATAGAACTGGCGTTAAGCATTTGGGAAGACTAAATATGAAAGCCTTCAAGATTTGTAGCATGGTTAGTATTCCTGGATACCACGTAACTGAAGAAATCTCCAATGGTTCGAGAACCCTAGTTTATCGAGAGTATCGAGAAACTGACTTTTCCCTCAAAGATGATTTTGGTTTTGATCGGAGGCGATATGTCGGGTATTTACAAGAGTTTTTAGCGATCTCTCGAAAAATTATAGTGGAAAAACATAGTGGTTCGATCCAATGCAACTCTTCTCCAGGGCAAGGTACGGAATTTGAGATATTAATTCCAGTTCAACAGTAAGCAGGAGAAACAAGTAATGCATAACACAGAATTCGAGCAAGAAATACTTTTTCTTCGTCAGCAAAACGCTCAGTTACAGCAACAACTGGCAAAATCCACCACAGAATTCAGTGCAGAAATCGCCCAATTAGAACAGAAACTTAGAGAATCAAAACAACTATTAGAAAGTAATTGTCAAGCAGAACTAACCTTCAAGGCTTCTCAAGCAGAATTACTAGCATTGTTTAACGCCATACCAGATGTGATTCTCATCCTTAATGCCGAAGGACGCTACCTCAAAATTGCTCCTAGCGGTGCGCCTTTACTATACCAACCACCTGCGGAACTAATAGGTAAAACCATGCACGAGGTTTTACCTTCTGCTTTTGCAGACTCTTTTCTCAACTGCATTCAACAGGCACTAAAAACCAAGAAAACTTTCAAAATCGAATATAGCTTGCCCATTGGCGATCAAGAAGTTTGGTTTGAGGCGAGTATTGCGCCAATGAGTGAGGATACTGTTGTTTGTGTAGCTAGGGATATTAGTAATGTTTACAACGAGCTTCGTCTACGCAAAGCAGCTGAGGCAACCTTAAGTCAACAAGAAGCTCAGTATCGCAGCATTTTTGAGACTGTGAATGATGGCATCAATGTTGTTGATTTAGATACAGGTAAGATTGTCGCTGCCAATCCCGCTTTTTGTCAGATGCATGGCTATTCTCAAGCAGAATTTTTCCACTTAAGTCCTACAGATTTTATTCATCCCGATTCTTTTCAGCAATTCGAGAAATTCATCAACACAATCAAGATAGGAGGTGAATTTCACACTCAGGCTGTAAATATTCGCAAAGATGGCACTTATTTTGATATAGAAGTTACAGGCAAACTATTGAACTACAATGGCAAACTTCATGCACTTTCGGTAGTGCGAGATATTAGCGAGCGTAAACTTGCTGAACAAGAGCAAAGAAGACTGCTAACTATTTTAGAAGCCACAACTGATATCGTCGGTATGGCTGATGCAGATGGAAATAGTTACTACCTAAACAAAGCAGGGCAGAAGATTTTACAAATTCCAGCCTCAGAAACTAACAAATTTCATATTAGCGAGGTTATAGGACTATCAATATTAGAAAAATTCCAGAATGAAATAATACCTACCGTAGTTCGAGAAGGGATTTGGTCTGGAGAATCTATATTTCGCTGTCGCAATGGTGAAGAGTTTCCAGTTTCCCAAGTGCTGATTGCCCACAAAAATGAACAAGGCGAAATAGAATTCTTCTCAACTATTGCCCGTGATATCCGCGATCGCAAACAAATCGAAGCCCAGCTTAGACAACATGCAGAAGATTTAGCCCAAACTCTTCAAGAACTCCAACGTACCCAAGCACAAATGATTCAGGCAGAAAAAATGTCTAGTTTGGGTCAACTCGTGGCCGGAGTCGCCCATGAAATCAATAACCCTGTCAATTTTATCCACGGTAATCTCAGCCATCTTGAAGAACATACCCAAGATTTATTACGGTTAATTAACTCATATCAAATCATTAACCCGCCTGAATTTCAGAACGGTAATTGCTACTCTGGAGAAGCAAGCTACGCGTTAGCAGAGCAACTCAACCCACTGTTGACTTTATGCCAAGAAATTGACCTGGAATACATTCAGAAAGATTTACCAAAAATCTTGAATTCAATGAAAGTGGGAACTCAACGCATCCGTCAGATTGTCCTGTCACTGCGTACTTTCTCGCGCATGGATGAAGCCGAGTTTAAAGCTGTAGATATTCACGAAGGCATAGACAGTACCTTAATGATTTTGCAACATCGCCTCAAAGAAAAACCAGAATTTCCCGAAATTAATGTAATCAAAAACTACGGTAGCTTACCTTTAGTAGAATGCTACGCTGGACAACTGAATCAGGTGTTTATGAATATTTTTGCAAATGCTATTGATGCCTTAGAACAAAAAACAGACAATGAAGTTTCTCTACCCAAAATTACCATACATAGTACGTTAATAGATTCTCATTGGGTTAAAATCGCGATTGCCGACAATGGTTTAGGGATGCCAGAAGGAGTTGAAAAGCAGGTTTTTAATCCATTTTTTACCACCAAGCCTGTGGGTAAGGGAACAGGTATGGGAATGTCTATTAGTTATCAAATTATTACCGAAAAACATGGTGGCAAATTGGAGTGTTACTCAACACCAGGTCAAGGAACAGAGTTTGTAATTAAAATTCCAATTCGGCATTAGATAGGCATTGGGCAATTGGCGGCAATCAATCAGCATAGCAATGATTGTATTGTCTTAAGAATAAAAGGTGTTATGACTGCCGGACTACAAGTCGGGCAAATAGCCCTTCTTCTGCAATTAATTTTGAGAAATTACCCATCTGCACTACATTACCTGCATCAAGAACATAAATGCGGTCTGCATGACGAATTGTACTGAGGCGATGGGCAATCACCACTCTGGTAGCATTTAATTTGGCTAAACTTTCAGTTACAATTGCCTGGGTGCGATTATCCAGAGCGCTGGTTGCCTCATCCATTAAAATAATTTTGGGCTTTGCAACTAGCGATCGCGCAATCAATAATCTTTGCCGTTGTCCCCCAGAAAGATTAGTACCACCCTCAGCGATTATAGTATGCATTCCCATCGGCATTTGCTTGATATCATCAGCAAAGCCTGCCATCTGTGCAGCTTCCCAAGCTTCTTCTAGAGAAACCAAGGCTCCGGCGGTGATATTATCAAAAATTGAGCCAGTCCCGAATTTGCCATTTTGCAATACTACTCCCAACTGCCTGCGTACAGCCTGAAGTTCCAAATCTGCTAAGTCTTGGCCATCATAGTAGACACTGCCTGTTAGTGGAGTCTCAAATCCCAGTAACAACCGGAATATCGTTGATTTACCACTTCCAGAAGGGCCAATAATCGCCACAAACTCTCCTGGATCAGCATGGAAACTGACATTATTGAGAATTAAGTTGCCATGTTCCGAGTAGCGAAAACTCACATTTTCTAGGGCAATGCGACCACTTAATTGACCAGGGTTAACTTTGGTTGAGCCATCTTCAGGCTGCGATCGCCAAATCGGTTTTGCCCGTTCCCATATTGGTACAATCCCCCAAATCTCAGATACAGTATTGCTCAGGTCAATTATCCCTTTAATGAAAATTGTCAAAGCATAGTTAAAAGCAACAAATATACCAAGTGTGAGGCGTGGCTGTATCAACAGCATCGCCAATCCGAAAAGCAATATAGAACTGACTAAGGGTAGTGCTTCATTGAATACAGACATACCATCTTTAATCTGTTGCCAATTCGCCTTTAGTCGAATTTGCTGGCTATACTTTTTTGCCCAAGCAGCAAATGCCCGTTCTTCTGCCATTGCTACCCGCAGTTTGGCAACACCGTTGATTAGTTGGACAGTGAGTCCCTGAATCGCGCCATTGAGTTCTTGCTGTTTGCGGGATTTCTTCACCAAGAGGAAACTTGCAACTGTCGTAATCGCAGCAGCAAAGATTGCTAAACCCACTCCCACCAACGCTAATTGCCAGCTGTAAATAAACATCAACACTAAATTGAGTAAGGCAAAAACCCCACTCAACAACGTTTTTTGGGTAGCACCGCTCAGTTTTTGATGAATTTCCCTCACCGCCATGACACGGTTAACTAAGTCTCCGGCAGTATACTGACGAAAAAATCTCGGACTTAATCTCAGCAGCCGATCCCAAATAGCTGGTTGCAATACGCTATCAGTGGCGCTTTCAACTCGGAGGGTAATAATACTTTGGGCAATTTGAAAAGCTAGCTGCCCAAAGGCAACTGCAAACATTACCAATCCTATCTGCCACAGTAAAGCGCGATCGCTATCTGGAATGGCATTATTGATTAAAATTGCTGTTGCTTGTGGTGCAACCATTCCCAATATCGTCCCCAGTAGCCCCACTACTAAAATACTAGCGATATCTTTTTCATAACCTTTAACCCCAAACCGAAGTAAATCGATGGCTTTGAGTGCAACTTGGGGCAACGGTCGATACAGAACGTAGGCAGATGTTGTCAGTGTTTTTGCTACTGCCTCATTTACGGGGATGCGAGTTCGCGTAACTGGGTCAAAGATTACATAATCCCGCTTATCTGTGGGTAACAAAGCTACTGGGCGCTTTTCTAATTGAGTATAAGCTAACATCGGCCCTTGATCTTGCCGCCACCAGCCACTTGCCAAAGTCACACGCCGGATACGAATTTGCGATGATTGGGCGATCGCTGCCACAGGGTCTTTAATTGAATTAAAATTATCTGCTGCTGGACGAATCTCAATTCCCAATGTTCGTCCAATTGCTCCCATTGCTACCAAGAGAGGCGGTCCCTCTTGAGATACAGCTTCTTGCTGTGGTTGCAATACTGTTGCTAATTCAGAGAGTGCGCCCTCAATTACTTGCTGATTAAGTTGCTCTCTTTGCTGAAACTGCCGAAATTCTGCTTCTGCTTGTTTGTTTACTAGCAAACTCAAGTAGTGAAAAAAATAAGTATGTGAACAGACTAAACCGCTACGTATTTCTTCATAACTTGGTAAATCTGCGGTTGTTAATACTTGTCCAATAACTGCATTTTCTGCCTCCAGCCACATCGCACTCGTGAGGGGAAAAGCTGGCGAGGCAGGATTCAACGTTAGTTCTTCAACTCCCATCCAGCTAACATTACCTTGCTGCAACTTCACCCACACAAGTGTTTGTTGCCACAGATGTAGTGCCTCACCAGCCGACAATGAAAAATCCTCTCCCGATGTCTGCACAATGTTTAATGGCGTTGTCACGACTGTTTGCTGGGCACTAAGAGACTGACTTAAATGATTTACCCAACCTTCTAAAAGCTTTATGGCTTGAGAATCAGCCGCCCCAATTCCCTGAACCAAATCAACCATTGACATCTGGCATAATTGGGTAGGTTCAATTGCGATCGCTACAAAACTCCACTTGCTTTCTTTCGGTAACAAAGCCGCACTAAACAATGCTTCTCCAGCGTTGACATGAAACAGATAGCGGCGCTGCTCCTTTAGTAAACTGTTATCAAGGAACGCTGGGCGCACAGGGCAGTCTTCTTCCTGCCTCCTGCCTCCTGCCGACGCTCGCGGACTCGCTAACGCTGCGCTATCCTGCCTCCTGCCTCCCTCAACAACTCCAGTCGCAAAAACAGCTAATGTTCCAGACTGCACTATCCATAGCGTTTCTGAGTCATTTAACAATACTGGTTCATTCGCCTGAAAGGAGTACAGTTTAGAAGAAGGATTCACCTGCGGGCCACTCATTGCTCAACTATGCCTCTGCTGCGTGGAGTAGGCGAACATAAGTTCCGCCTTGCTGCCATAATTCCTCATGGGTACCACTTTGGACAATTTTACCTTGGTCTAGAACAATAATTTTATGGCAATCACGAATTGTACTCAGGCGGTGGGCTACTACAATACATGAGCAACCACGCTGTCGCAAGTTACGGTTAATCATCAATTCGGTTTCTACATCGAGGGCGCTGGTTGCTTCATCCAGTACTAATATTGTGGGATTTCTCACCAAAGCGCGGGCGATTTCTAGACGTTGGCGTTGCCCACCACTGATATTCATACCGCCTTCAATCAATTCAAAGTCATATTTGGCAGGCATAGAAGCGATCGCATCATGAATGGCTGCATCCTGACAAGCTTGCACCAAATCAGCTTCTGGCACAGTTGAATCCCAAAGAGTGATATTATCTCGCACAGTCCCCGCAAATAAAAAGATATCTTGCTCAACCATTGCCAATGAGTTAGCCAACACAGAACGCTTAATTTGCGATCGCTCTACACCATCAAAACAGATTTCCCCTACCCAAGGCTGATAAAGACCACAAATTAATTTAGCAATCGTAGATTTCCCTGAACCACTTCCCCCCACAAGCGCTATGCGTTGTCCAGGTTGAACAGTTAAGCTAAAATTCTCAATTAAGGCAGGTTCCACGCGACTGTAGCCAAAACTGATATTTCGTAATTCAATATGTCCCTGTAATTGCCACAGAGATGAAAAAGTAATTTCTCCCCCTGCCTCCCCTGCCCCCTGCCCCCTGCCCCCTGCCTCCTGCCTCTCCTCCACTTCCAAATCAACGGGATTTTGCAGCACATCATCAAGGCGATTTAAATCAGCTTCTAAATCTTGCAGCGTGCTGCCAAAATTAACGAGGCTATTAACTGGCTCTAAGAAGCTCAGTGTTAAACTTTGGTAGGCAACCAGCATCCCAATACTGAGATTGCCATTCATTACCTGAAAGCCGCCAACCAGCAAAATAGAAGCTGTGGTTAGGGCTGTCAAAATTGTGGGTAATGTGGTGAGAATTTGAGTTTGTAAGCCTAATTGTTGTTGGGCGTTGAGCGCTTTAGCGTAATAACCCGCAAACCGAGCAAATAAATCTGACTCTAGCCCAGAAGCTTTGATGGTTTCTATCGTTTGGATGCCGCTAATCGTTACTCCACCGACCTTGCCATATTCCTGAGCTAGGCGCATATTTGTATCTACACGAGTTTGCGATAAAAATAGGAGGGCGAAAATATTGATTGCAGCAAAACCAACTGCGATCGCACTCAATAATTGGTCATACTGAATCATTATCAGCAGGTAAAAAACCATCATTACTGCATCAATTAATGTGGTTGCCAAAGGCCCTGAGAGTACTTCCGCCACTCCGTCATTCAGTTGCACTCGACTACTGATTTCCCCAGCAAAACGTTGGTCATAAAACCCAATAGGCAATCTCAGGATATGCCAGAGAAACTGTCCTGATGTGCTGACTGACAACTTAACCATCAATCGCCGCAGATAAGTCAGCCGCAGTCTCGCAAGGAATGCCCGCAATATAGTAGTTAACAACATCCCTAACAATAAAGGTCGTAACCAATCTTGCCGGTCTTGGACTAAAATCTCATCGATAAACACTTGAGCAAAGGCTGGCACCGCTAATCGAGGCAATGTTAACAACAACCCAGCCAGTAAACAAAACAAGATAGTAACTCGTGAGTTTTGTAAACGGGTAGTTAAAGCCGAAATTATGTGATTTTTTTTGCCACCCTTCTGGAAGTCTGCTCCTGGTTCCATTGTCAGCACAACACCAGTGTATGCGCGATCGAACTCTTCCCAACTCACTGTTCTCCGACCATTGGCAGGATCATTGAGGTAGACGCGTTTTTTGCTATATCCTTCTACCACGAGAAAATGGTTAAAATTCCAAAAGGCAATGTAGGGAAGACGGGTAGCTGTCACTTTTTCTAGAGACAGTTTTAAACCTTTAGCATTGAGCCCATAGTTTTTGGCAGCTTTGAGAATATTAAAAGCTTTACTCCCATCCCGCGAGACACCGCATTCTTCACGCAGTTTAGCCAGTGGCACAATCCGCCCGTGATAGCTCAGAATTATTCCTAAAGCAGCCGCACCACATTCGACCGCTTCCATTTGCAAAAGTGTAGAAGTACGAACACGATTTGGTTTAAATTTGGGAATTGGGAATGGGGCATTGGGCATGGGGAAGGGCAAGGGGCAAGGGGGAAAGGGGAAAGGGGAAGGGGGAAGATTTTATTATTTTAATGACTGATTTATGGATTGAATTTGATTAGATAGCATACGGCTCAACTCCATAGCTTGATTATGAAGTTGTGTATAAGTTGGTTGGTCTAAATAGCCCACTTCTAAGGCTACTCTTAAAAGACTGCGAACTTCCCCGGCAGATCCTTTGGCAATATTTAGAAAGTTTAAGTATTCTTTGCGAGAATATCGTTCAAATCCTTCCCTACGGGACGCTCCGCGAACAGCAATATTTGTAGGTATTGATACACTAGCACGTCTTAATTGATCCCTTCAACCAAAGTCTCTATTGAGTTCACCGTCCTTAGTTATTAAGTATATTTGCTTAACTAGGTCAATACTTTTTTGCCATACTCTTAAATCCTCAAAAGTTTCAATTTTTTTCCTTGCCATTCCTTTCCCCTTTCCCCTTTCCCTTTCCCCTTATCCTAGTGACATTCTATTCTCTCATCCCCAAATTAATAAATCCCCGTCCAAGATCGCAGCATAGGAATAATATAAGAAATTGGTGCTTTTTCCCCAACTTTCACTTGAACTGATGTAGTTGTCCCAGAAGATATTTTTAAAGCAGGGCCATCAGAGGATGACCATTTGTAGCCACTGACTGATGTCGGATTTTCTTGGAGTTGGACAAAAGCTTGCACCTGACCTTCGCCTTTACCCGCAAGACTGGCAGCCATTTCTTTGTTACCAACGATCGCTGTAATATCTTGTGTACTTACCGGAAATGAAGAAATATCTGCGATCGTTCCGACAATACCACCTTCGCGTTCACGCTTGGCAAAACTGGGAGTTACCTGTACAGCCATCCCTGGCTTGATTTGCTTACCATCTTTATTAGCAAAGTAAACAAGGCTCATAAGTTTTGAATTTACTTCTTCAGCTTCGATTGACCCTAGACGAGTACCCGGATTCATCATTTGACCGGGGACAGCACTCACTTCCAGAATATGACCATTGTATTTGCTGATGATTCTACTTTCTTGAGATAGTTGCAGTTCCAATTGGGCTATACGGCGCTTTACTTCCCGAATTTTATTTGTTTTGTCAATTGATTGCTTCAGGTCTTGCTCGTGTAATTTAGTATTTTGAGTATTCAGGTCTTTAATTTTCGTTTTAATTTCGTCAATTCTATTAAGATTTTCCAGATATTCTCGTTGTGTGGTGGTTTCTTGAATTTCCAGATCCTTTAGTTGCACGTCAATATCTGACAGTTCGCTTTGAGTGTTAAAATATTCCTGTTCAGCTTGTACCAACATATCTTGGCTGATGACATGCTGCTCAAAAAGGTGACGACGATTATCAACTCGTCCTTTAAGAGTTTTAAGTAAATAATTAATTTGTTGTTTGCGAGAGTTAATGCTTTGACGTTTTTGAGCGATCGCTCTCAATGTTTGATCGCGTAACTTGGGTGCATCTTGCTCTCGACGCAGATTATTTTCCAAATCCATTCTCTGCTGCCCAAGAGTAATGATTTGTTGGTCAATCAGCAGCTTTTGTAACCTGTCAGTCTCTTGATTTTGGGTTTGCAATTGTTGCAACTTTACTTGCTCTTGCTGTAACTGCTGCTTTAGCGCTGATTGGTCGATAATACCCAGCACATCACCTTGTTTAATAACATCTCCCGCCTTTACCTTCAGAGTTAGTAACGGGCCAGAACTGGGTGCTTGAAATTCTACAACATGGTGCGGTTTAATCAAGATACCTTGACCTGTGACAGTCAGGGGAATTCTGCCGAACACACTCCAAAGGCCAGCTACAGCAACCACAAAACTCAAAGTAGATAAAGTCAACCAAGCTTGAGGCTTGACTACATTTATCGCTTGATCCAGTTGTTCTGGTGAAGATAAGCGTTCCAGAGCTTCTTGGCGAAAGATGTGGCTGTGTTTTAGTTGCATTGTTCTCCTTCTTGCTGAAAGCACCCAGAACCTTAAATACTTCTAGACTTTTAAGATTAAAGTGCGATCGGGGAGAACTAGGGGAGAAATAAGGGAAGCGATCGCTTCTACTGCTTCAACAAAGCACAAACATCACCAATACCTTCCACTCCTTTTCCCTTTAACCGAGCAGTATTGAGCCAGGTTTACATTACTCTTACTCAACAATTGCAGTGCCTAGCCGTTATTTTCAAAAATCTGTTGTCAAGATATCTTCTGTTTAACCAGTTGTTTTAAACGAAAGTATTATTTTTCTGGTGTCAGAGGTTCGGATTGACTTTCATTTGGTATATAAAATACCCAGGTATCGGGAAAGTAATACACCACTATTGCACTAATCAGCTTTAGGTGATTCACCATTCACCATGTTTCATTTATTAGAAAATATCCGATTTAGGTTAAGAATAAAACTATACCTATCCGAGAACCGAGTTTTCACTTACCTCCTCTGACAGATTTTTTACTTAAGTGTCTTATCTGTCTTAACTGTCCTTGTGTCACTTTTTCAGCCATGCTAAGTTTCGGGGTGAAATGAGCAACTGTGCAGAAAGTTACGCTCTAATTTCAAGTCTTAAACATAGAAATTCCCAAAACCAAGGTAATAACAAATGGCAACACCTAACCAAGAACTTTATCCGGTTATCTTAATACATGGAATATCAGGATCTAGGCTCATCTCAAAACAAACAGTATTTCCAATACAACCGCCACCAATCTCGAAAGTAGAAGAAGAACATCCAATTTGGCTGAATCTATTGATGAGTACAGTACCAGCACGACCGATACCAAATGATGATGCAGAAATTAACAGCAACCCTGAAAAAGTAACTTTAAAAACACTTGGATGGAATCTACCAGATGCTACAATTTCTTCTAGGACTGTCCCGATTACTCCGGCTCCGTGGTGGAAAACACAAATGACATTAGGGGTTGATGGTATAACCGCCTTCAATGACGAGGATAATCATCCTGTAGAGGGATTTAAAGCAATTGAGAGGATAGCTCCAGACATAGAGCCTGATTTTGATCCTGAGACTGGCAAAGACAATCGATATTTTGCCGCTTTAATTGAGAAGTTAGTAGAACAAGGATATGTGAAGAATGAAAATAATAATCAAGGTAACTTGGTAGCTTTTCCATATGATTGGCGAGTATCACCAAAAGGTCTGAACGAAAAGTATGACTACTTTAATAAGCTCAAAAACGAAATACAAAAGCAACGCGAATATAACCAAAAACGTGTAGTGATAATAGCTCATAGTATGGGAAATCGAGTTACGCAGTATTTTCTTCAGTGGGTTAAAAATAAAAAAGAGTTAGGGGAAGAGTGGATACATGAAAATATAGAACGATATATAGCAGTTAGTCCACCGTGGCTTGGCGGCCCTTTAGCAATTCGTTTTCTAGGATCAGATGATCCAATAGTATTAGGAAAGGCAGCAATAAAGGATCTTAAATCAGTAATACAAAGCTATTCGAGTGTTCCTTGGCTATTGCCCATAACAAAAGCGCCACAGGCATTTTTGAACACTGAACATTTTGCGTTTGTCAAAGAGAACAGCAAAGCTCCATCAACAATCAATAACTTTCAGCCAAAAACAATCCAAGATATATTAACAGATGGAGGAGCCGAACAAACTACACTGAAATATCAGCAGGAGCATTATCAAAACGATAATTTGATACGTAGTATTGTGGACGGCGACGGGGGTAAGCTGGTAGAGTGCCCACCTGTTCAGAAATTAGATGTTATCTATGCATATGGCACACCTACACATGTCGGTGCATACTACATTTCTTCTCTAGAAGAGATAGACGGAGAACAAACAAAATCACTGAGAGTAGCAGCAGACCTGAACGACACAGGCGGAAACTTTCTTGTAAAAGAAGGAATAAGATTTGAAATAGAGGGTACTACAACACAACTGATAGATGGATCAACACATTCAGGAGATGGAATAGTTCCATACGGAAGCTTGACATATCACAAGCATTGGCAGAAAAACAAGTCGCTAAAAACCGAAATAGGAGATCACGGTTTTCAACTTAGCGATGCGGCTACATATCCAGGACATGAGGAAATTTTAAAGGTTAACGAAGGTATTAATAAAATCCTGGAGTTGTTACGCAACGTGCATTTTGATTAAAGTTGGCGTAGATATAGCGGGGGGTAAATGAGCTTGGTAACATAATTAAGTAGTTTAAAAGCAGATGGCACTAACCATCTGCTTTTAAACTTTTATGAGAAAAACTTATTAGAAAAGTTAAAAAATAAATTATTTTTAACTTGATAAAAAGCTGTTTTTGGGTATGAATAACAAGCTCAATCCCACAACAATATTGAAGGCAAATTATTGTTAGCCAAACGCAGCAATTGATAACCAATTCCAGATATGCCGGGTAAAAAGCCAGGATTAAATACAGAATTGGGTAAGTTGGGGAACAGCTGATAAGCTCCAGTTCGCTTGGCTCTAGCCACAACATTTGTTACATTTTGGTGAGCAATTTGATGCCAATCAGAACGGGAACAGATTTTTGCACCGACTAACAGCACTTCCGCTCGACCGAAGTTGCCACAGCACAAGTGATCGATCGCTTGTAAGCCAAAACTCTGAGTAGTTTGGAGAGCGATTTCAATTTCTTGTTGAATTTCCGGCGTTTCCACGATTCTCAAGCTGCCTAAGCGTCCCAAACCAATGCCGGCTGCACCATGACACCACTTATTTGCAAAGTCAGGTTGCCCTGGTTGTCCCATTCTGCGGAAGTCTGGCCAGTTGGCTGTGGACTGGCAAAAGACGCTACGCTCATACTCAATTCCTGCTAAACCTGCTTCTAAGAATTTGTGTTCTGAGGTGGCGGCATAAAGTCTGAGCAAGGCATAAGAGATACCCGCAGCTCCATGAGAGAAGCCAGTTAAGGGCTTATCCCAATAAGTATGCCAAGCTTTGGGCGCACCGTTGTGGCTAACTTGACGGTTGATTAAATGTTGCCCACAGGCGATCGCTTTTTCTAAAACGGTTGCTTCTCCTGTGGCTTGATGCAGGGATAATAACCCTAAAATTGCCCCAGCTGCTCCACTCATAATATCCAAGTGTTCGTCGGCAGCAATTAGTTCTGGTGTCATCAAATTGGCCAATCTTTGAGCGTCTGGCAACAGCGTTGCATCGTTGAGGAATTGGCTAATTTTCACCAGGCTATAGATCATCGATCCTAAACCTGTTGCACCCCCAACGCCCATGAAACGAGCCATGCGTTCCCAAGTTTCAGGTTCAACGGTGTGGATTTGGCGACGCAGAGATTGCACTGTCCTCAATGCTAAATCACGGTAACGGGAATCACCAGTTACTTGACTTAGTGCAGCTAAAAACAAAGCAACTCCAGAGCGTCCGTCACTAAGACAATTATTCAATACTTGCAGTTGATATCGTTCGGCACGAGGCACGAAGTCTAAACCAATCCAGTTAACGCTGCCATCAGGGTCAGAAATGGCTCTGGTTTCCAGTTGAGTGGCGATTTCTTTGGCTTCAGCAATCAATTGTTCCGAATTCAGCAACGGTAACGATTCGCCTTGCCATTGCCCACCTTGGCGGCTGGAGGTGGTTGCAATCTTAGCATCGAAGGAGCCTTGAATAATCGCTACTTGTCGAGCTAGGTCGGTTTCATCCAGAGATTGCAACTGGTTGAGAAGGTCTTGATAACTGGATTGCTTGAAGTAGTTGGGAATGGAAGAAGAACCATTTAAACTCAGTTCATCAACCACCGCGCTAGCCGTGAAGAAGGGAATATCCAATTGTTCCATCGCTCGGAGTTCAGCGCTCAAAACGGGAAAGGCATTCGGTTTATCCTGAGCAACTAGAAAAGCACGACTGAGAACATCGAGTTGAATACTGTAATCTACACCGTGTTTGAGGTAATCGGGTGCCAAAGCTTTTTGGAGGATAATGCCATAAATGCGGGTGTTGCGGAAGATAAAGCGTACCTGCTGATTTTGCATAGCAGATAGCAAACTTTGGCGTGAAATTAAGAAATCTTTGTGCGCCATCAAAAAGCGATACATCTGCTCAAACCCAGCGGTGATTTCTAGTTGATAATCGTTTGGAGACAGAACAACTTCACCTAAAAACGGCACATTTTTCCCAATCGGCAAGGTTACAGGCTCAGACAACAGGTGCATATTATCTGTATTAATGTTCTGCCAACGTGGCACTTTACGGGGAGATAATCGGGGATCTGTGCTGCCTAGTCCGCTAATATCATAAGCGACACTGCGATCGCCACTAAAGTCCCAACGCGGTAAAAGTCCGGTGCGGAGTACGGAATCCCAAAATTGTCGTGTGGCGGTTGTTTCTAAATCTTGGGTAAGCGGTGAGTCTTCAATGAGATTTGGTTCATGGTGCAGCAGCGTTTCCATGTCAATCAGCACCAGATGTTCGCCATTGGCAATTAAGTTTTCGTAATGGCAATCTGTTCCCCGCAAAGCGTAAAGCACACACAACAACATCCCAGAACGCTGATAGAATCGTTTCGCAGCTGCTTCATCCACACAAGGCAACTGTTCAACATGTTCCACCCAACCGTAACCGTTGCGTTCTAGCACCTGAATGACTTTAAAATCTAAAAGATTGCTGTGTTGATTGCACCAATTCAAAAATTGGTTAAAGACAACCTCTAATCCTAAATCTTTGGGTTTATAAACAAGTTTAAGTCCAGACTCAAAGGTAAGCGAAATCACCGTTCGTCCGCGCTTATGTGAATCGGAAATGGATGTTTGAATTTCGGCAACTTTGTTTTGAGAAAATGGGATAATTCTTTCATCAAAAATTCGTTGAATATCTGTCCTATCTGCAACTAAACGTTCGAGAAATTCAGCAGTGAACTCAACCCAAAAATTGACTGCTGTTGCGACTAACCGACCGAGAACTGGATACTTTTGGAAGAACGCCAGCATTCCATCTTCTAGGAGCTGATTGACGAACTTGGTGTAGTGAGTGTTATTATTTTTTGTCTCCAGTCCTAGTAAGCCGAGCAAGCTTTGACCAAAGGGACGTACCTGGGAAAATTCAAAATCTAATGTCTTCGTGCAAAGTCCTGCTAATCGTTTCAGTAGACCACGTTCTAAAGAACTGTAAGCGTCGTGGGAAAGAATCGATAAGGGAAGACAATCTTGGGTGAATTGACTGTCGCAGCGAGTCAGTAATTGCTGTCTGGCTACCAAGATAGCAGGCAAAAGGATATCTTCAAAGGTAATTGGATTTTGTGAATCGATTGGTAAAAATACTTCAGTTGCAGAATTGAATCCTGTAGCGGTTTGGATGATTTGCTGCAAGGTTTCTGCCCACTCAGGCAAAGGTTGATCGGAAAGTAACTCAATGGTTCCCAATTTGCAACTAACAGTATCGAGGTCTAGCCCATCCCACTGTAAGCGTTTGTGTAACGTATCCCATTTACCTTCTGCTGCAACTTCGCACCAGCGATCGCGCCGACGGTTAATTTCTTGTTCGTTGACTCGATCGACATCAATTGCAAACCTGCTTTCATCAAGCCGTTCCCAGAGAAAGCTAGCATTGGCTGCGATCGCTCTTAAATCGTCTGATGTTTTCTGTTGGGATAAGCGAACAAGTTGTTGAACCATAGCTGGATTTCTCATGATGGAGTTAAAAGGTAAGTATCAATTCTGGTCTACGTTTTAATAGTTGGCATTAAGAACAATAGCGTTCGTCTGAAATAAGTTTTAAATTAAGTACTAATTAGATAGGCATAATTAAAATAACTTGTAATTCTTAATTGAATTAGTTGGCGTACAAGTCCCCAACAAATAAAGACTAAAAACTTGACTATTTGGTGGATTATAGGACTCATATATTATGATTTTTGAATAAGATTTCAGATAAAACCCTTATAAAACTGTCTTTTCAGTTTCAGTATGTTTTCAAAAATCAAGTCAGAGTCCTATATTTCACCAAAAATTACGAATTACGAGAGATAGCAGTGTCCGCCACCACAGCCGGCTGTGTGACATAGTTTGGGCGCACTATCAGCCATTGCACCGCCACTAACACTGAGTAATTCTTCTTCACTCAGTTCGTTTGAGTCCACAAAGGTCAGTTCTGCCAGCATTTGAGCTACGCTTTCGGCTGTGAAGGTATAACCTTTTTCTGCACTGGCAATTAGCAACAGTTTGATGGCTTCTGTTTGGGTAACTGCTGCTTGTATATTCTCGCGCAGTTGGCTATTTTGGAGTAGGCTTTGAATTTGTGACAACATAATTGTATTTTCTCAAATTTGGTGATAGTAATTGTTCATGGAATTCCCTCTTTTTCTTGATTAAAAAAGTAAAGAGGGAACTGTTATGCAGCATCTCTTTCGCGTTGAACCTCAGTACCAAGTATGGAAATTATCCAAATTAAAATATTGCGAAAGTTGGATATAAAAAGCTGTTTTAGAAAAACAACCTGACCTTGGAGGCTACAATGCCAGAGAGAAAGAGAAGCTACATATATTTTTTAGCAGTGTCCGCCACCACAGCCTTCTGTATGACATAGCTTAGGTGCACTATCAGCCATCAATCCACCACTAACACTGAGTAATTCTTCTTCGCTCAGTTCGTTGGAATCCACAAAGGTTAGTTCTGCCAGCATTTGAGAAATGGCTTCGACTGTGAAGTTATAACCTTTCTCTGCACTCGCGATCGCTAACACTTTAATAGCTTCTGCTTGATTAGTTGCTGCTTTTACTTGCTGTTGTAATTGTGCGTTTTGAAGTAATTCTTTAATTTGGTGTAACATCCGTCTATCCTCCGTTTTTGTTGACTTATCTAAACCGCAGAGATTCTACACTTGTTTTGTGCGGTGTTCTCTGCTCTTCTGATTTGAATTTAGAGAAGAATCGGGGAGAAGTAGGGGAGATAGTTGCAATAGCAGAAAAATTTTTTGGTTAAAAGGGGAGCAAGGGGCAGGGGGCAGGGGAAAAGATAGTGGAATTACCTCTGCCTGGCTAGGTTTGAGAGCAAGTAAATTTCAAGCAAATTTATTTATGATGACTACTGCACCCTCGCAAATAGATTTATGTATAGGGATTTCACCCAAAGCTAGAGCCTCTTGACGAGTTGAAACAGGATTCTGAATCTAAAACTAAAGGGCAACCAGTACTTCATTGATTTGCTCTGCTAGTTTCAATGGACGGAAAGGCTTGGCAAAAATAGCAGCGACATCCATATCAGTAAAACTCTCTCGATCTGATTGCTGAAGTTTAGCTGTTAATAAAATTACTGGAATTTTCTTAGTGGCGGGGTTAGCTTTCAGTTGTTGCAGAGTTGCACGCCCATCCATATCAGGCATCATCATATCTAGTAGGATGACATCTGGTTTATAGGTAGCAGCTACCTTCAAAGCTTCCTGACCAGAACTTGCTGTCAATACATTCCAGCCAGCAGCCATTTCTAATCCCAACTTGGCGATCGCCCGCACATCTTCTTCATCATCAACAATCAAGATATTTCTGTTCATAATGGCACTCTTGCAAAATGTATGTGATGATTTGCTTGATCGCTCTTGAGCTATTCTAAAGCCAGATCGGGGAAAAGTAGGGAAGAATTAAGCTGTTAGAAGCAGTTTATTGCAAACCTGGTAAAGGTAGCAGTACATAAAAGGTGCTACCTTCACCTAAAGTGCTTTGAACCCAGATTTTGCCATCATGTTGCTGGATGATATCTCGGCAAATAGCCAGTCCTAAACCTGTTCCTCCTTTGTTGCGGGAGTCGGATGCATCCACCTGTTGAAAGCGCTCGAAAATTATTTGTAATTTATCTTCAGGAATTCCTCGCCCTTGATCTTGGATAGTAATCAAAAGGTATTTGGGTAATAAAGGCTCATTTTCTTGAGGCTCAATGCCTTGGGATTCTGAGAGAGTGGCACTGATATACACCGTGTCTCCTGGTTCAGAAAACTTAATAGCGTTGCTTAGTAAATTAGTCAGGGTTTGCAGCAGGCGATCGGGATCTGCCCAAAGTTCAACTTCTACAGGATTTATGATCAATTTGACTTGGAATTGATCTGCCATTGCTTGCATCGCTTCTGTGGCAGTAGTTAGCAAGTCTGCGGCGTTGTACTTCATCTTCCGCGTGAAGATTTTGCCCGATTTCATCCGCTCTAAATCGAGAATATCGTTCACTAAACGAATTAGGCGTTCAGTATTAGTGGTGGCAATGCTCAGAACTTTTTGGCCTTGTTCATTTAGAGTTCCCAGTTGTTCTGAACCCAATAAATCTAATGCTCCCATTGTGGAAGTTAAAGGTGTACGCAATTCATGACTGACTAAAGAGATAAATTCGTTTTCTAGGCGTTTGCGTTCGGTGATGTCATTGGCAATTAATAAAGCACATGGTACTCCAGCTAAGTCAATCAATTCGAGAGATATTAGTATGGTTTTTAGTTCTGCATACTTAGTTGAAAATTCAAATTCTAGATTGTATAGTGACCCAGTTTCTGGCAGAAGTTGAATTGTTTGAGCGATTGCGACTGTGTTTTTACCCAAATTAAGTTCAGTGGCAGTATTGCCAATCACTTCGTCTAGAGAGTAGCCGCTCATCTTCAAAAAACTGGGATTGACATCAATAAAACAAGCATCTGAGACTGTAGCGATCGCGATCGGATTAGGACTAGAGCGAAAAACTTTAGCAAACTTCTCTTCTGCTTTGGCGCGCTCGTGAATTTCCTGCTGCAACCGCTCATTTTGGGCTTGGAGTTGTTGTTGCAGTTTCCAAATCGTTAAGTGATTTTCAATTCGAGCTAAAACCTCTTCTAGTTGAAAAGGCTTAGTGATATAGTCCACTCCCCCAACTGCAAAGGCTTTCACCTTATCTAGCACATCACCCAAAGCGCTGATAAAAATTACCGGAATTTCACGAGTGCGATCGCTTGCCTTCAAATGTTCGCAGACTTCATACCCATTCATCTCCGGCATATTCACATCCAGCAAAATCAGGTCGGGAGGAACTGCATTTGCCCCTCGTAAACCCGTAGAACCCTTAGTGACACTCCGAACTTTATATCCCTGTTCCGTCAACATGGCAGATAAAAGGTTCAGGTTTTCTGGCGTGTCATCAATCACCAGTATGTCTGCTTTGGGAAAGTTGAGCGGCTCTTTAGGCATTGCAATATCGACTTTAGCCAGAATAGGCTACTAATGATTTCTAGAAATTGTAACCTTAGTCCTAGGTCTTAATAATCGTTTACAAAATAAATCCCAATTACTCATTTATCTACCCTAGTTCTCCCCGATTAATTCCTAATCTTAAAAGCATCAAATCAAATTTATAGCTCACACCTACCAAATTGCAAAGTCCGGAGTAACTTGTATGCAAACTTCAACCATGCGTAAACCAATTATTCTTGCACCAGGAGAAGGTAATCAATTCTCAATTATGGGTGGACAATTTACAACCAAAGCAACTGGTGAAGAAACAAATCAAGCTTGGAAAATTTATGAAATTACAGACACAGAAGAAAATGGGCCACCACTACACACTCACCCTTGGGAAGAGGCATTTTATATTCTCGAAGGAGAACTAGACATCCAAGTTGGTACAGAAACTATTTTGGCATCAACCGGCTCTTTTGTTAATATTCCTCACAATGCACCACACGCCTTCAAGATTCGTTCTGCTACTGCTAAATTTTTGGTTTTAATCTCACCTCAAGGCGCGAAAAACTTTTATGAAGAAATGGGTCAAGTTGCAGATAGCCCATCACCAAACATGGAAAAAGTGCAGCCTATTTTGAACAAATATGGATTGCAGTTTCTAGCGTGAATCTTTCGTTTGGATGTAGGTCTTACAGCTAGCTGTACGCCCTTACGGGGAAAAGCTATACATAAACACGCAGAATTTGCATTTGTTGATAAATAAATCTATTTCTAGAAAGCAATATGTACTCAATAACAAAATCAAAAGCTGCTCACCTTTTAACTACTAGTGCGTTGAGTTTGGGAATCATCGCTAGCCTTGTTTTTTACCCAAGCGCAAGTCAAGCGGGTAAAAATGATGCTGGAGTACCTGCCGAACTTCAGGGCGAGTGGCGGTACGGTCGAATCTCGTCTATCCAATACCAAGACAGCTACACAGGTCGTCCAGCAGCCCCAAATGGTTCAAGCGATCAATTTCAACTCGCATCTAACGGTAACTACCAGCGAAATCGGCTGCTTCAAATCACCACTTATAACTGTGCATCTAATCTCTTCATAGAAGAAAAAGGCAAAGTTAAGATTGAAGGTCAACGTCTGACTTTCCAACCTAGCGACAGCACATCCAAAGGGCAAATCTGCAATAGCGGGCGCACCTACTCCAGCCGCAATTCGGCAAAGGCTGAGACTTACGAGTGGTCGATTGAGACGAATGAATCCGGGCAGCAAGTTCTACTACTTGCAACCCCCGATGGCAAGGGTCTAGCTCACTATGGGCGACCTCAATAGATATCTGGTTAAAAAGAATGTGGAGATGCGAAAGCGAGTAGAATTTCGCGTCTCTACAATAAACCCAATACATCTTGCAATACGGTTCTTTTGATGACACGCCCTAGATCATAAAGACGCGATAAATCGCCGTCTCTACAAAGGACTGATTATTCGGCAATTTATCGCGTCTCTTGCCTTAACCGAACCCTATTGCAATACATCTTGGATTATCCATTTTTTCTCTCCCCTAGTTCTCCCCGATTGCTTTGTAATCTATAAAATATCGAACTGAGGTTATCCCATGATTCACCATATTTCAATTGCTGTTAAAAACCCCAGCCACGTTGCTCAAGTTCTGGCGGAAATTTTAAAAGCACAAGCTGTTCCATTTCCTCCTAACCCAGGAAGCTATATGGTTATACCTTTTGATGAATACGGTACAGCCATTGAACTCTATCCTTTAGGCTCTCAAATTGAACCTGGTGAAAATGATGAAGAATGCATATTTGTCCGTACTGCAATTACTTCTATGTATACAGATATTCATGCAGCTATTTCTGTACCCATCAGCCAAAAAGAAATTGAACAAATCGGTGTCCGTGAAGATTGGCGTGTAGTGCGCTGTAACCGCGATTCTTTCTTTGATGTGATTGAGTTTTGGGTAGAAAACAGATTAATGATTGAATTGCTAACACCAGAAATGGCATCTCAATATTTGAAATTCGCCACTCAGCAAGAAAATCTAAAATATTTTGTGGCAGAACCTGCTTTAGCAACAACTTGATAAATATATAGGAATCCCTCTTGATTTGTGAGAATTGCAATTACAAGATACCCGACTCATCAAAAAAGTTGGGTATTTTACAATACGCTTAGGTTAAGTATTTTTTCGTTTTTTCTGTTTCCTATGCGTCTCTGTGGTAGCCTGCGGTAAGCCGTCCGGGTTCGGGGGTTCGCAATCGACGGGAACCGCCAAAACTGCGACCCCCTCACCGCTCCGCGTCTAAGTTAAAAAACTTACGCAAAACTACACTAAAGATCAGTAACATCAATAATTTCATCGAAGCAGAAACTTCGGACTAAATTTGTCAATTTTTCTGCCAAAGTAGAATGTGTTGGTGGAATTTGCTCAATTAGTTGAAAAATCCTTTCGGCATCGACTTCAACGGCTGCCTGATTAAGTTCTGTTACCCATTGAGCAGGCATAATGGTAATTGCAGAGCGAAGATCCAAAATGGAAAATTGAATATTCTTTAGGTTATTGTCTGTTGAATCTTCACTACTTTCTTCTGTACAGATATAACGCACCTGCAAATATTCAGCTATCTTTTCAAAAATCACCTGCTCTCGAAATGGCTTACGAACCAAGTCGTTGCAACCTGCGGCTAAGATACTCGCCTGTTGTTCTTCAAAAGCACTGGCAGTTAGGGCAATAATTACAGTGCGGTGATTTGTATTTGTATTTCTTTCCCTGGCTCTAATCTCTTTAGTTGCATCGTAGCCGTTCATTACAGGCATCCGCATATCCATCCAAATAAGATGAGGCTGCCAAGTTTGCCACATTGCGATCGCTTCTTGTCCATTATTTGCAGCCTTAATTTCAAAACCAATGCTACTAAGAAGTTGCACAATTAAATCGCGGTTTTCTTTACGGTCATCCACTACCAGAATCCGGTAAGAGGGTTGGCCTGCTGCTAGCTCGATCACACGTCCCTTATTCAACCTTGGTGAAACTTTCAATGCTGCGGCTAAATTTACTTGGATGTCAAAGCTAAAAGTAGATCCTTGTCTTGGGGTAC
The DNA here is from genome assembly GCF_015206985.1 of Nostoc sp. LEGE 12447. NCBI lineage: Bacteria > Bacillati > Cyanobacteriota > Cyanophyceae > Nostocales > Nostocaceae > Nostoc > Nostoc sp. LEGE 12447. The sequence goes on from NZ_JADEXT010000002.1 coordinate 48,887, forward strand.
TCGTTAAGTAAATATCGCCACCCAGCAACCGCACAAATTGGCGGCTGATTGTCAATCCTAGTCCAGTTCCTTCTTTGGTTTGAATACCACTTGTTGTCTGGACAAAAGGCTGAAACAAGTTATTCATTTCTTCTGGTGCTATTCCCCGTCCAGTATCTTCGACTTCAAAGTGAAGGAATGGAGCATTGGGGATTGGGGATTGGGGATTGGGGATTGGGTATTGGGCATTGGGGATTGGGGATTGGGTATTGGGCATTGGGTATTGGGTATTAGTTATTTTTCTAGTTACCCGATCATCTTGTCCACTTATTCCCTTATCTTCAGTCCCCAGGCCCCAGTCCCCAGTCCCCAAGCTTACCCGCAACGTTACTCCGCCTGTTTGAGTAAACTTAACGGCGTTACCCAAAAGGTTAATGAGAACTTGGCGGAGTTTCCCTTCATCTGTCTGGATATAACGGGGAAGATTGGGAGCAATTTCAAATCTGAGGAATAATTGCTTTGTTTGTGCCTTTACCTGAAACATTTCTTGTAATGTTTGCAACAGCAGATAAAGGTCGAAGTCTTCAGGGGTGAAAATGATTTGTCCAGCCTCAATTTTGGACATTTCCAGGACATCGTTAATCAGATTGAGCAAGTGTTCGCCACTGCGGTTAATGGTAGCTAAAGATTCGCGTTGGTTTGAGTTGAGGCTAGTATCTCGTTCCATTAACTGAGAAAAACCCAGGATGGCATTGAGAGGCGTGCGGAGTTCGTGGCTCATATTAGCGAGGAAAGCACTTTTAGCTTGGTTGGCAGTTTCGGCTGCTTCTTTGGCAATTCTCAGCGCTTCTTCTGCTTGATGTCTGGCTCGACCGATCGCAATTATTTCACCTACCAGCTTCAATAGATTAATATCTTCTTGACTCCAGGTTTTCGAGCAGTGAATCATCGCTGCACCAACAAATCCCACTACATTGCCAGCATGAACCATTGGCACTGCTAGTAAAGACTGAAACGACATACTTTCAAAAACTTTTCGCTCAGGTAGATGGGGTGGTAAATTTTCCACACAAGAGATTTGTCGATGCCTACCACGGAGAATCGGTTCGTAGAAATAGGGGAAAACTTCTACAGGCGAGCCTTTTGCAATATCAATCAATGGTGCAACATCTTCACCACACCATTCATGGATGAGGTGGAATTCACGTTGATCTTGGGAGCATTCAAAGATGCAACTGTGTTCGGCACTAATAAACTCAGCGATCGCTTGGAGTGTAAAATTAATTGCTGTTTCTAAATTTTGGTCAATAAATTGGCGAGAAATGCTACTGAGTAAACTTTCTGCTTGAGTCCGACGTTGCAGGGCGGCTTCTGCTTGTTTGCGATCGCTAATATCACGAGCTACACCTACAATCTGGAAATTACCCTGGGCATCTTGTGTGCGGACTGCATTAGAGGTTAGCCAAACCCAGCCCCTAGTGCGATGTTTAGCGCGGTACTCAGTACCAGAAATTCCTTCACCGGTTGCGAGGATAGTTTGGGCGACTTCTTGACATTTTTGCACATCATCGGGATGAGTAAATAATGCCAAAGAATTACCCTCCATTTCGCTGGGGGCAAATCCGGTAGTATTCAAAATATTAGGAGAAATATAGTTGAAAACCCCATCAGCACTGATCGCGAACAGCACATCATTGACCTTTTCAACGATAGTGCGAAACTTTAACTCGCTTTCTTGTAGGGCTGCTTCTGCTTGTTTGCGTTCTAATTCGGCACCGGCACGGGCTGCAAAGATTTTGATAATCAGTTCCCGTCCCGGATCGTGCTTCATAGGTTTGACATCTATCACTGCTAGATGTCCAATGATTTCCCCAGAGGAACTGGTGAGAGGAACGCCAAAAAAACTCTCGGCATTCATCCTCACTAAATCTGCATCTTCAGGGAAAGCAGCTTGCACTCTTTGGGGGTAGTGGCACAGATTGCCTTCCAAGGTATGTTGACAAGGAGTGCCGTGCAAATTGTATTCCAAATTTTCGTTAATCGCCCCGCAAGACCAAAATGCCAAAGTGCGGACTTTAGTTTTCCGCTCATCATGAAACTCAGTGACTAGGGCATATTGAACTTGCAATACTTCAGCCAGATAACGAACGCAGGAATTGAAGAATTCATTACCTGTTTTTGCTGCTGTACCCTCAACAATTAAGCGTAAAGCCTGTTCTTGCCGTTTGCGATCGCTAATATCTGTAAAAACGGAATCTAAACAGGATTCTTCAGCGTTGAGACGGAGTGACAACAGTAACCAAACAACCGAACCATCGAGTCGCTGTAGTGCTACTTCAAAATTACGAACTTCACCATCTTTTTCTAACTCTGCTAACATCCGTGTGCGATCGTCTGGATTAGCATATAAGTCAGTTGTGAAAAACTTGCCAATCAAGTCAGCAGCAGAGGCAAAACCTAAAATATCGGCACCGCGTTGATTAGCCTCGATAATTAATCCATCTTGTTGCCGAGTGCGGAAAATACCCACTTGAGAATTTTCAAAGATGTTGCGGTATTTCATTTCACTACGCCGCAAAGCTTCTTCTGCTTGCTTGCGTTCTGTAATGTCACGTCCTACACCCAAAATAGCAACTGTGCCACTCTCAGGATTAATTGTCGAAGTATTAAAGTTGAACCATCGCCAATTGCCATTTTTGTGTCTTAATCGCACCTCAATATCAGTCAGTTTTTCTCCAGTAGCAGCCCTTTGTAATGCTGCGGCGCTAGTTGCTAAATCTTCCGGTTTGGTAAACTCCACCACAGAATGACCTTCTATTTCCTCTAGGCTGTATCCCATAATTGAGGTAACATTAGGCGAATGATAGGTAAAGATTCCATCTAGGTTAAGGACGAATATCAGGTCATTAGCATTTTCAACGATGCTACGGAACTTTAACTCGCTTTGCTGGAGGGCTGCTTGAGCGCGTTTGCGTTCTGTGGCATCAGTGCCTACTGAAAGAATTTCGATTAAGTTTCCTTGTGCATCTAATATGGGTTTATTTGCCCAGACTATCCAGACGCGATCGCCATTTTTGCATAAGTTCTCATTTTCGTTGAATAGATAGTTTTCTGGGTGTTGACAAATATCAACCATTAATGTCTGTAAGTCGCGCCCAGAAGTCTCGGTTTCTGGAACAATTGTGCCGATGACATTATGCCCGATAATTTCATTTAAATCGAAGCCAAAAAGCCTTTGACCGTAGTCATTTAAAAATATAATGTCACCGTTGCCGTCCCAACGCAGAATAATACAGTTGGCTGTTTGCACCAAATCTCGATACTGGACTTCGCTTTGTCGTAAGGCTTCTTCGGTGCGCTTGCGATCGCTAATATCGCGCACGACTGCCAAGATGTGTGGCTTACCGTTGTAAATGCAAGTCGTTCCTTTGACTTCCACATCTATTAAAGTACCATCTTTACAGATATCAACTGCTTGCCCATAAAATTGCTCACCAGATCGCGTTGTTTCAAGAAATTTTAGAAAAACTGAATGTGAGTTTGGGTGAATATAGACAGATGGATGTAAAGTGAGAAATTCTTCATAAGAATAACCGTGCATTTGACAAGCCGCAGGATTAACTTCAGCGACTTTTTCGTCCTCTATATCAGTAATAAATAGTCCATCATTGATTGCTTCAAAAATAGTGCGATATTGCAACTCACTTTGCCTTAGTGCTTCTTCTGACCTTTGGCGTTGGGTGATGTCGCGGAAAGTCCATACTCTACCAATAATCTGTTCGCCAATGCGCTGAGGACAGGAATATCGCTCAAATATCCTACCATCTTGTAGTTCTAAGCAATCATAACTAACTACTTCCGGCTGTGAATACAATTCTCGGACTCGTTGCAAAAACCCATCGGGGTCTTTTAGCTGGTTTGCCAAATACGCCAGTCGCTGAGGATGATCTGGTTCTGTCAAAAGCTCTGGTGTGATTGACCACATTTCTAAGAACTTTTGGTTATGAGTAGTGATATTAGTTAAACTATCAACTACTAAGATACCGTCTTGAATCGATTCAAAGATCGCGCTTAACAGAGACAAAGAGTTTTCTAAGGCTACTTGAGTTTGTTTGCGATCGCTCAAATCCCTTCCTAAAACCACCAGAGCCTTGCGTCTACCATCGTGGTGAAATAGGGGAGCTTTAATCATATCGACACTGCTGACTGTCCCATCAGGTCGAGGTATAATTTCTTCTACCCGATGCACACATCCCAACTGCCAGGCTTGTTCATCTGTTTCGTTGCAGTTGAGTAAAGCATCGTGATAAAAATTGCTAAATTCTGCCAGTTCGGAGTCTGTTTTACCTTGATAATCAACCCCTTGTATCTCTAAAAATTCTAGGTTAGCCTGGTTTGACAGCAACCATTTTCCCTCGCCGTCCTTTAAGCAAATAATATCGGGTGTAGCATTAATTAATGTCTGCAATCGCTCTTCAATCTCTTGCAAAGATTCTTGAGTTTGTTTCGTTAGCGTGATATCGCGAATCACCAGTATTGCACATCGATCATCAGTCAGTTCGGTACAGGTACCAGAAATTTGTAGTGTTAAAGTTCGCTCACCCTGCTGGTACTGATAATTTGCTGTTTCATACTCCCCATTGAGTATCTGCACATCAGGATAGGCTGGCTGTCCTGCTTGTGCTAAGGGTAGCAAGTCAGTTAATTTTGCGCCGCAGATATTGCCGTGGGGTTGATTTACCAGAAGAGATTCAAAATGAGAATTGCACCATTGAATGCGTCGGTCTTCTCCTACCCAGACTACAGCATCAGCGATCGCACCTAATGTTACTTCCATCTTGGTGAGGGTAGCTTGCAATTGCTTCACCTGCTCCAATTGTTTAGCGCTCATCACCCACTCCTTAATGTCTCCTGGTATAGATAGAACAACTTGGTATAGTGATTGTATCTATAGTTGATCATTAAGGTATTTAACTATAGCAAAACTACATACTGCCTTTAAATGTTACAGCAGCAATACGGTTATCAGCATCATTGAGGGTTAAAGGGTTAAAGGGGAAAGGGAAATGGGGAAAGGTTTTGAATACATCCTTTACCCAATACTCAAAAAGCCTTCTTTCCTATTGCCTTTTAGCTCTGCTTAAACATAGAATTAGCAACTTGGTATAGAGATTGTAAGTTTAGTCCATCATTAGGATACTCAACCACAGCAAAGTTACAAGTTACCTGAAAGCGATCGCCATTTGAAGCTGTAAATACTTGCTGGCGAAGCTTAATTAAAATTTCATTGAGGCGATGTTTGACGACAAGTTGCTCTGTGTTTACACTTACTTCTGTTTCAGTAAAACCAGAAACTCCTACCACAAATTCTCCATTACCCCAATAGCCTAATATTTCGCCACTGCAAAATGCTGATTGAAATAGCCGACTCCATCGTTGCAATACTTGATTACCAGCCTCATGGCCGTACTGGATATTAATTTGGCGTAAATCGCTGATATTCAAGATCATCAAGCAAAGCGATCGCTGATTTTTTTCGGCTTGAGCAATTAGGCGTTGTAAGTCGCGGCTAGACTGAAATTGATTTGCCAGTCCCGTTAAGGGATCTTTGGTAGAGAGCGACTGGAGTAAGCGGCTGCGTTCTAAGCGATGGGTAATCCTGGCCAGCAATTCTGCCCCTACAACAGGTTTAACCACATAATCATCTCCCCCAGCAGCAAACACCTGCTGCACCGTTTCCATCTCTCGGTGAGCCGTCAGAAAGACAATTGGCAATTCCTGCCATTGGGGATCTGTGCGAACTGCCTGGCAAAGTTCTATACCACTAATTTGGGGCATTTCCACGTCCAAAATCAACAAATCTGGTGCAGTAGATTGTAATACTTCCCAGAAACGTCGGGGATCGTCCAATCCGGTGATTCGCATTCCCCAAGGTTCTAACATTGGGCCTAGTGCTGCTAAAATAAGCGGGTCATCATCAACTACTAATACATTTACTTTTAAAGAACGGGTAAACTGTAAGATTTGTGAGGCAGTTTCCCAAACTTGACTTGCAGCGACAGGCTTGAGGAGAAAACCCCGTGCCCCAGACTGAGCCAAAGTTACACGATCCACTAGTCGATCGGTGACAGCAAGTGCCAGAACAGGTATAGGAGGGGTGTATGTTGCTAAGTCCAACATTAATGCTAAACTTTCCTCTCGCTGCCCTATCTCATCTACATTTAGCACTACTAAATCTGGTGATGTGGTTTGCAAGAAGTTTTTTGCACCTTCTAACGTTGTTATTTGCTGCCAACGCATTCCCATAGAATATGCCACTTGTTGCAACTGTGAACCCAGTTGTAAATCAGGGTCAATGAGCAGTAACTTAGAACTTATCTCTTCCTCAATCGAGGTAGCAGTTTGATCTACTAGCTTTTGTGCCATTAAGTTTAACAATTCGCCTAACTCTTGTATCAGCGATATCAGTCGGCGTTTTTGGGCTGCTAATAACTCTCCATCTTTGGCTAAAATCTGTTCAATTTTCCGTGCTATTTGAGTTCCTGTCTCTTGCTCAAACATTCCCAAAACACCAGCTAGCTTATGCGCTTCCCGTTCAGCCGAATTACGTAATTTTATAGTTAGTGTGCCGCTAGAGAGTTCTGCTGCTGCTTGTTGCAATACCTCCATTCGCTGTGTCATTAACCCCTGGTATTGACTCCACAGCCCATTCATTGCTTGCTTAAACTGCTGTTCAACAGATGGAGAGGTATCGGGTGTGAAAGAATTTTCAACTAGATTTTTTTGAGTTATTTCTTTTTTGATATTTTCACTACTAGTAGTTTTTTGGGATTTTAAGCGATATCCCAAACCATAAACGTTTTCAATCCAGTCTACGGCTCCAACTACTTTCAACTTGTGTCGTAACCCCTTAATATGAGACTTCACAGTTTCTTCTTGGGGTGGATCGTCAAAAGTCCAGAGATGTTCGATAATATCTCCCCGACTAAAAACCCGCAATGGATTCCGCAGTAATATCTCCAGCAGACTATATTCTTTAGGTGTCAAATCCAGAACTTGATTGTCGTATGTTACTTCGCAAATACTTGGATCTAAACGCAATGCTCCAACTTCTAGCACTGGAGGACGGGGAGTATCGCCGCGACGTAGCAAAGCGCGTACTCTTGCTTGCAGTTCTCTCAAATTTAAAGGTTTAATTAGATAATCATCTGCTCCAGCATCGAGTCCGCGAATGCGATCGCTAGTTTCATCTTTTGCTGTGATCAATAAAATAGGAGTGGAACAGCCACTAGAACGTAAGCGCTGGCATAAAGTAATACCATCCAGCTTCGGCAATACCACATCTGTTAATATCAGGTCGTAGTTCGTAGCTTGGGCATATTCCCAGCCAATTTGTCCATCTTCTGCTATTTCAACAGCATAGTGTTGTTGGGTAAGAGACTGCAACAAAACACTTGCTAAAACTTCGTCATCTTCAATCAGCAAGATTCTCATCGCAACACTACCTTTTTTTGCATATAGAAATCCTATTGGGACTTAAACAAAAATGTAGACCAAATTGGCTTTATAAGCAGTAAATACATAATGATGAACATCAAGCAATCGAAAAATTAACTTCAAGGACATTCGATTACCACAGGTTACAAACTGAAGCGATCGCAATTTCTGCAATGTGACGCAAAAAACGACATCCTTAATCAAGCAACAGGTTTTTTGCTGTACCCGTCACAAGAATAATAGCTATGCTTGATGTTTCAGTTTCTATATTGCTTATGGGTCAATATCATAACAGATAAGCACTATGTCCCCAGTTACTAATTAAAATTGTTTTGATAACTTTTATGAATTGGTTGATTACGATTTTTTAAAAAATTACTCTTACGGTTTGTCAGCACTGCTTGAATTTCTGCAATGATGGCGATCGCTATTTCTTCTGGTGTCTCTGCACCAATATCAATACCAACAGGACTATACAATCTATTTAATTGTTCACTAGTAGGAACTATCCCTTTGATGGATAAATCTTGCAGCAATCTTTCTGTGCGATGCTTTGTTCCTAAAACGCCAATATAACGTGCAGGAGATGGTAGCATCATCTTTAAAATTTCTAGATCGTCAAGATAATTATGCGTCATCACTACAGCTATTGTTTGAACATCTATAAAAATCTGTTTATGTAAAATATCTCGATTGCTAAGGATCACATCACAACCTAGAGGAAATCGCGCTCTAGTTGTCTCATTAGCTCGACAATCAACTACAGTAACATCCCAACCTAATGCTTGAGCAAACTTTGCTACGGGTACAGCGCCATAACCTGCACCAAAGATTACTAAAGGTGTGGGTGGTTGAATGACTTCGATGAAAACTTCTGCACTGCCTAAAGGTAACTGATAGTTGTTGACGCTTGACTTTTGATTAACAAAGGCCGCTTGAACATCTGCACTCAGAGATTCAATTAAATTTGGATCTTTAATGTCAGTGACAATTTTACCATTTGGATACAGCAGCAAGCGCGACCCAAGTTTTACATCTACCTCGCCTTCAAAAGCAAAGACTGTAGCAATGATACCCAAATGTTTTTTATGAAAGCACTCTTGTGTAAAAGCGATCGCATTGGGTATGCTTTTTCTCTCAAGCCGTTCGATGAGAACTTGTACTACGCCATTGCATCCTAAACCAAAACCCCAAAGAATATCTTCCGAGGCGGTGCGATCGTAAGTCACAAGAATTGGTTTGCCGTCTGACATTCGTTGCTGAGTATACTCAAATACGTCATTCTCTAAGCAACCAGCGCTGATTGTTCCGATCATCCGACCTGTATTTGTCATAAACATTTTAGCACCAGGTCGGCGATAGGTTGAACCTTGAGTTTTAACTACAGTGGCAAGAAAAGTGATTTCACCACTTTCTTGACTGGATTCAAAGCCTTCTAAAATTGCTTGTAATTCATTCATTTGATTGTTTATTTTTCTATTTATAGTAGTTTTGAAGCTTGAGGATATGATAGTGACAATGAAAACTAATAGAGTTTAGTTAAGGCTATAAATCAATACACTTCATTTAAGGATAATCGTAGGTTGAGGTTGAGGAACGAAACCCAACATTTTCGGTAGTTTTTGACGCTAACTGAACTTTATTGAGCTATAACTATTTGTGAAAGTCAATTTTTTTAACGAACTGCTTGAAGATTTAATTTTATTTAAATGCAGAGGAGCGCAAAGGTAAGCGCAGGAAATTCGCTACAAATTAATGAAATGTTGTACTAAGTTAAATTAATGCGTTCCCCTGCAATGCCAATGCGTCTCTTTGCAATGCCAATGCGCCGCTTTGCAATGCCAATGCGTTCCACTGTAATGCTAATGCGTTTCTCTGCAATGCCAATACGTTCCTCTGCAATGCTAATGCGTTCCTCTGCAATGTTAATGCGTCCTTCTGCATTTAAAAAAACGCTTCAATTTTAATGAAGCAGTCTAGGAGCCTAGCTACGAGTGGCATCCAGTCCTGATTATAGACGAGGTAGAGAGATTGTTTTGCCTGTTTGTGCGGCTTCGTAAATCAAGGTTATAAGTTTTTGGTCTGTAAGGAACCTCCACGTGGGGTAGCTTGCCCAGTCGGTTGTTGGGCTGCAATCTCTTCGTTCATACTACCAAGTGCGGCGGCTGAAATGGCTCCTAATCTAGCAGTTGTTAGAATCTGACGACCAGAAAACTATCCTTTAAACAATTCAGACATTGTAGTTTTTTAATGATGAAATTTTGGACTTAGGGGGTGCTGGTTGGAGTTGGGGTGCTAGTTGGGCTACTAGTTGGAGTGCTAGTTGGGCTGCTAGTTGGGGTACTATTTGAAGTTCCACCAGGATTAACAATGGAACGAACCTCTTCCAAATGTTTTTGGAGGGTTGGTAGCGCTTGAGCCGCAAATGCTTTCACATCTAAATCTTGTCCCTGTTGAGCTTCAGTTTGAAATGCCGCGACATCCTTTTCATGAGCTTGAAGCATCTGATTCAGATATTGGCGATCAAAGTTAGTGCCAGAAAGCTTAGATAAACGTTGCTTGATTTGCTGATTATTGCTGCCGATACTAGTTGGCAGTGTGACACCTTTTTGAGCTGCCAACTGTTTGAGTTGTGCGTTGACCTGAGTATGATCTTGAACCATACGCTGTCCATATTGTTTGACTACATTGCTCCTTCCACGTTGTGATGCAAGTTGTCCTAATTGGACTTCTGCTAAACCATCTTGAGCCGCTTCAGTAATAAATTGTCTATCTGAAGAACTGAGGTTATTTTGCCCTGATGCAGTTGGTGAAACAGTTGGGGAAGCAGTTGGAGAAGCACTTGGAGATGGACTTTCAGTTGCTTGCACAGACTGAGCAGATGGGACTTCCGATGTATTCTGGTCACGGGGAGTAGTTGGTGTGCAACCAGTTGCGACAGATAAAGCGATCGCTGCTAAACCAGTAGAAAATATTTTGAAGTTGGACATAATCAAAGCTTTCCTTGAATAAAAGTGTATTTTGAAACGCAAAACTGTCGCGATCGGATAGTTAGGTGCGATCGCTAATTTAATGACGAGTTAAAATCTAATATTTACCCCAGATAATCTGGATTCATTGCTGTAGTGTCGTTTTGCTTTAATCCCAAAGCGGAAGCAGTTTATTAAAAACTGCGTTTACCGATCTCTATAATTGCCTCCTACAAGCAATAACAGGAATAAGCCGAATAGTATCATGACAATTTGGCATAGAGAATCTAACTAAGGTGTGTTTTGAAACTTACTCCGTAAGACGCATTCACAATGCAAGCCGATGTGTTGATAATGCAAGTTGATGCATTTACAATGCAAGCCGATGTGTTAATAATGCAAGTTGATACATTCACAATGCACTGAGAAACTAGCTTTATACCGGGCTGCTGCTGATGCTGCCAGATTAGCAGAATGGGAATTTCATAATGCTGTATTAGCGATGAAAGAAGTCGTGCGCGGGCAATATGGCTCAGATAGCGATCAAGCCCAAGCGGTGGGATTGAAGAAAAAATCAGACCGTAAACGTCCTTCTCGTAAAAAGGCAGTTGCGATGGCATAACCGTCCGATGGAAGCGATCGCCAAGTTAATCAACTTGATTAAGATTGAAAATTGGCGATCGCCGCTCGTGTGATTGAGCTTTCATAGTTTCGGCGATGCCTACGGCTGGCTACGCCTATGCATTTGCAGTATTCGGCGTTGCAGTTTATGAAAGATGCGATCGGGCTAACGTTAAAGATCCACGGCAGCAAATATCTTTTAACTCCGTACCGGGCGCTTGCGTTCGTCTGCTACAACGGGCTTGTTAACCTGCAATCGCAATTGCGATCGCCTTTGCTTGCCTTTCATATTTCTCTACCAAGTTGTCTTACAGCAATAATTAGAGCGAATCGATGCTGCTTCATACCCGCGCTTCAGCGATACTGTAACATTCCATTCGCTTGGCTCTAAGTTGACTACTTCTTTTTTTCCCTTGTCGGGCTTACCATCACAGGCACTAAAGTTTTAACTAAACCTGTAATCGCCACAATCACAGAGGCAATTCCCCCAATCGACAATGAAGTTAAAATTGCTGCCGCCAGAATAATTTCAGTAGGGCTATATCCATCTCGCATCCAAGTAGATGGATTTTCTACCGATGTTGGCGAGGCGGGGATTAATTGCGAAGTTTGGGTGGTTTGATTGGAGTTGACAGGAGTTGTTAAGGCAGTTTTCATGGCTAAACCTCTTCTAAATGTTTCTATGCAAATGGTATTTCTGCCAGAAGAAGAGGAGATTCCCTAAAAGTAGAAACTTAAGTAGAATTAAGTAGAAATCTTACAAGCTGTCTATGCAATGGCGTGATTTTTTAGAACAAGAAGCCGCAAATCATGACTTGTCCTTGGAGGAAAAGACAGCTTTTATAGAGCGGTTGAAGACTGAAAAATCAAGCAATAGTGAGGCAAAAGTTGCCAGCGAGTTGAACATTGGTGTTGCTGCTGTTAAAAAGCGGATGGCTGAGGTGTATGACAAGTTCGCCAAGAGTTATCCTGAATTAGCCACTTCTAACAGTCGGGGTAAGCTGGAAAAGTTACGGGCTTGCCTGACAGCGAAATATAATAATGGCGGGCAAGATGTTCGCCCCACAATTAAAGAAATTCATCAAAATATTCCCCCTGCTGTCCCATTTGAAAAATTTGTGGGACGAGAGGCGGAACTACAAAAGCTGCACCAGCAATTACAAACATCTCGGCAAGTTGCAATTGTAGCTGTGGCAGGTATGGGTGGAGTTGGTAAAACTGAACTCGCTACCCAATACGCCAAACAGCATTTGCAGAAATATCAAGGTGGGGTTTGCTGGTTATCAGCACAGGGAATAGATGTCGGAATTCAGATTCTCAGATTTGCGGAATTAAAATTTAAACTCATTACACGGGATGATTGGGAATTAGCAGATAGGTTGAGAGACTGTTGGCAGAATTGGCAACAAGGTGAAGTACTGCTGGTGTTTGATAATGTCACCGACTACAAAAAACAGGTTCAACCTTATTTACCCCCAGAATCACCCCGGTTTAAAGTATTGCTGACAACGCGCGAGAAATTTGACAGAACTTTGCCGCAATTATCTTTGGGTGTTCTCAAACCATTGGCGGCGATGAAATTATTAAAATCGCTGGTTGATAAAGAACGACTTAAAAGCGAACCTTGGGTTGCGAGAGAAATTTGTAAATTCTTGGGATATTTGCCTTTGGCGTTAGAGTTAGTTGGCCGATATCTGGATACAATGCCAGATTTGTCTTTGGAGACACTGCTGAAGCGGCTAGAGAAAAAGCGACTAGAATACGAAGCAGTAGCCAAGGCTAACCCATTTATGCGTTATGAATATGGTGTTGCTGAAGCTTTTGCATTGAGTTGGGAACAGTTGGATGAGAAAGCACAAGGTGTTGGCTGTTGGCTGAGTTTGTATGCTTTGGCTGATATTCCTTTTTCTGTTGAGGGGATAGAAGATGACGATGCACAAGAATTATGGGAGAAAGCTATAGCTAATTTGCGGAAACTGCATTTACTACAACGACAAAGCAAAGGAATATATCGTCTACATCCACTGATTCGGCAATTTTTCCAAATGAAGTTGGATGAGTTAAGTAATGCAGATGAGGTGAAAACAAACTTTACAGTGCAGATGGTAGAGGTGGCAAAGCAAATTCCGCAACAGCCTAACCGTGAAGATATTTTAAATCTCACTCCCTTTATCTCTCACATTGCAGAAGTTGCAACCCACTTATCCGACTATCTCAGCAACGAGGATTTAATTTGGCCTTTCACACGCTTAGGCTGGTTTTATAAAGGTCAAGGACTTTATCAGCAAGCAGAACCTTGGTACAAACTATGTGTAGAGGTCGCTGAAAATCGTCTTGGTTTAGAACATCCCAATGTCGGCGCTACCCTGAACAATCTAGCAGGACTCTACAAATCTACAGGACGCTACAGCGAAGCGGAACCTCTGTATCTGCAAGCTTTGGAACTGACAAAACGCCTACAAGGAGACAACCATCCCGATGTCGCCACTAGCCTGAACAATCTCGCAGGACTCTACGAATCTACAGGACGCTACAGCGAAGCGGAACCTTTGTATCTGCAAGCTTTGGAACTAACAAAACGCCTACAAGGAGACAACCATCCCGATGTCGCTACTAGCCTGAACAATCTCGCAGGACTCTACGAATCTACAGGACGCTATAGCGAAGCGGAACCTCTGTATCTGCAAGCTTTGGAACTGAGAAAACGCTTACTGGGTGACAAGCATCCCACTGTCCCTACTAGCCTGAACAATCTTGCAGCACTCTACTGTTCTACAGGACGGTACAGCAAAGCAGAACCCCTGTATCAGCAAGCTTTGGAACTAATAAAACGCTTATTGGGAGACAACCATCCCCATGTTGCCTCTAGCCTGAATAATCTGGCAGTACTCTACTATTCTACAGGACGCTACAGCGAAGCCGAACCTCTGTATCAGCAAGCCTTGGCACTGAGAAAACGCTTATTAGGAGACAACCATCCCCATGTTGCCTCTAGCCTGAATAATCTCGCAGCACTTTACGATTCTACAGGACGCTACAGCAAAGCTGAACCCCTATATCAGCAAGCTTTAGAACTAAGCAAACGCTTACTGGGAGACAACCATCCCAATGTCGCCGATAGCTTAAACAATCTCGCATTACTCTACAATTCTACAGGACGCTACAGCGAAGCCAAAGCCTTGTTTCAGCAAGCTTTGGCAATTTGTGAGCAGACTTTAGGTGTAGGTCATCCCGATACGATAAGAGTTCGGGAAAATTATGCAATCTTTTTAAGAAAACCATATCGCTAACGATTGCCTCCGGCACGCTACGCGATCGCACCCTTTATCCCAAAATCACACCAAACTGATACCACACAACAGTTGTAGTTGAAATTTTAGCAGCGATCGCCATCAATTGTAACTTCAAATAGCGATCGCTCCTTCTTCTCTCTTCCTTCGCGCCCTTTGCGTCCTTTGCGGTTCGATTCTCATGCTCATTAGCAAAGGGCGATCGCTCATTCATCTCTAAATTAAACTGAAACATAGAGCGAGCGCTTACTTATTTCGAGTTCCAAACGCCAAATTTGAGGTTCTGAGGATAAATTTATGCGAACAGTACCAATCCAATTACCAGAAACAGTATTTTCAGCACTTCGTAAAAATCCAGAAGAATTTATCCAAGAAATGCGAATTGCCGCAGCAGTTAAATGGTATGAATTAGGTGACATTTCACAAGCCAAAGCAGCAGAAATTGCTGGACTAACTCGTGCTGAATTTATTAATGCCTTATCACGCTACCAAGTAGATTTTATGCAATATACTGCTCAAGAATTAGCCCAGGAACTGGCAAATGTCGATTAATCGTGTAATTATTAACTCTTCACCTTTGATTGTTCTTTTGAAAAGTCAGCAAGCAAAATTAATTCCCCAATTATTCACAGAAGTTTTAGTTCCATTCGGTGTTTTTGAAGAAGTCACAACAAAAGATGATGTCGCATCAACACAATTACCCAGTATTTCTTGGATACAAACAGTAGAAGTTAATGCTATTGCGCCTGTTGTAGCAGCTTGGGATTTGGGAAAGGGGGAATCACAAGTATTGAGTTTGGCACTAAAAACTTCAGACTGTGCCGCTATTGTTGACGATAGGGCAGCACGGCGTTGTGGTCAAGCTTTAGGTATTACTACTATTGGAACAGGAGGCTTGCTGATATTAGCAAAAAGACGTGGAATAATCCCAAGCATATCTCCTGGAATTCAAGCTTTGCGTGACGCTGGTTTGTGGTTATCTGATAGTTTGGTCAATTTACTCAAACAACAAGCAGGGGAATAGCGATCGTCCCTAAATTCTAACTTCAAACAGCGATCGCTCCTTCTTTTCTCTTCCTTTTCTGCGAGACGCTACGCGTAGCTTGCTTCCCCATAAGGGTACGCGCCATTTGCGTCCTTTTTCAACTGTGAGTGCAAGTCGATGCATTATGAATGCAAGCCGATACATTCACAATGCAAGTCGATACATTCATAATGCAAGTCGATACATTCATAATGCAAGTCGATACATTCACAATACAAGTCGATACATTCACAATGCAAGTCGATGCATTCACAATGCTTACCTTTTGTTTAAGCTTGCTAGATTTAAAACTAAACGTCCTTCTCGTAAAAAGGCAGTTGCGATCGCGTAACCGCACGCTGGAGGGCAGGGGGAGCAGGGGAGGCAGGGGAGACAAGGGGACAAGAGGTGAGAACTTGAAACAAGTCTTTCCCCTTGTCCCCAAATCCTCTTACCCATGCCCAATGACAAATGACCAATGACAAATGACAATGACTACAGCAATTTATCTAATGTAATTGGCAAATCACGAACGCGCTTACCTGTGGCATGATAAACAGCGTTAGCGATCGCCGCAGCAACACCAGTAATGCCAATTTCCCCAATCCCTTTGACACCAAGGGGGTTGATATGTGGATCGTGTTCATCAACAAAAAACACCTCAATATCAGGAACGTCTGCATTTACTGGTACGTGATATTCAGCTAAATCATGGTTGACAACGCGTCCTAGATTCGGGTCTATAATCGTATGTTCCATCAGTGCCATACCGATACCGTAGACAATCCCACCGATGAGTTGACTGTTGGCTGTTTTAGCGTTGAGGATGCGTCCAACACCAAAGCTTCCCACCCAGCGCGTTACTCGCACTTCACCGGAATCAGGATTAACGCGGACTTCGGCAAATTGTGATCCAAATGCGTGCATTGAGAACTTCTTTTGTTCGTCTCCCAGCTTGGCATCTGCACGTGCTTCGATCATTTTCATTCCATGTCGTGCCAAGATTGCTTGATATGTTTCGCTTACAGACGATTTATTTTTTAAGAAAAAGCTACCATTTTGGGCAATCACATCTTCAGCGTTTGAACTATAAAGCGGCGATTTTTGATCGGCAAGTGCTAGTTGTAAAAGTTTACTACGAGCTTGATTGCCCGCTAAATGTACAGCCGAACTTACACTAGCTGCTGTTTGCGAACCACCGGAAATGGGAGTTTCTGGCATCTTAGTATCGCCTAGTTCAAAGCGAACTTTCTCAACTTGTACACCAAGCGCATCAGCTGCAACTTGAGTCATGACAGTATAAGTACCCGTACCAATATCTTGAGAACCGCTTTGCACTAAGGCTGTACCGTCTGCCATAATCTGAGCGATCGCAGATGCCGGAGAACGATTGGTAGGATAAGTTGCTGTTGCCATACCCCAACCAATCAAATAATTGCCGTCTCGCATCGAACGGGGTTGAGGATTGCGCTTTTGCCAGCCAAATTTTTCTGCTCCTGTCTTGTAGCACTGAATGAGTGACTTGCTCGACCAAGGCAGTCCTTTACTAGGATCGACATCAGCGTGGTTACGCAGGCGCAGTTCCACCGGATCAATATTGAGCGCATAAGCGAGTTCGTCCATTGCCGATTCTAAGGCGAACGATCCAGAAGCTTCACCTGGGGCCCGCATATAGGTTGGTGTTCCCTGATCTAGCTGAACCAGACGATAGCTAGTTTCGATATTCGGGCAAGCGTAAATCATCTGAGCGCTTTTACCAACAGGTTCGATAAATTCATCGAAAGTTGAAGTCTGTGAAGTGCCGGTGTGTCGGAGAGCGGTCAATTTGCCATCGCGGGTTGCACCCAAAGAAACCTGTTGAATTGTCTCTGGTCGAAAGCCCACAGGCCCATACATCTGTATGCGTCCCAAAACTAATTTCACTGGGCGATTAACCTGCCGTGCTGCGATCGCTGCTAGCGGTACATGCGACCAAGCCGACCCTTTGCAACCAAAGCCACCGCCCACAAAGTAAGACATAATGCGGACTTTCTCAGGCTCAATTCCTAATACCTCCGCAACTTTTTGTTGAGTCGAAAAAATTCCCTGAGTTGCGTCATACAACAGCAATTGATTGCCTTGCCAAACTGCTGTTGTCGCATGAGGCTCCATCGGATTGTGATTTTCCACTGGAGTGGTATAAGTCTGCTCGACGCGCACAGCAGCATTCGCTAGTCCCTGTTTGACATTGCCGTGAGATGAATCGGGCGATTCTTTTGGCAAGTATGCCTTAGCGAGATTCTCCCGCATATTGATGGCAGGTTTCTCTTCGTCATAACGAACTTGTACGAGTGAGGCAGCATACATCGCTCGTTCAAAGGTATCGGCAACGACGACACCAATATGCTGACCGCTATACAGTACAGTGTTATCTTGTAACACTTGCACCTTATGACCGCCGCCCTTTTCTCCATCAGCTTTGGGCGCGTTGAGGTGGGTAATTACTGCTAATACACCCGGTACTTGCTCCGCCGCCTTGGTGTCGATTTGGGCAATTTTACCTTTAGCGATCGCACTTTGAATTGTGACTCCATAAGTCATTTTTGCGACTGGAAACTCTGCTGCATAGCGTGCTTCACCCGTCACCTTCAGATGGCCATCAACTCGGTTGAGTGGTTTGCCGACAACTATATTTGTATCCCCTGCATTCATGCCATCCCTCCTACTGTTGTCAGCGCCTTAACAATGGTGCGTTTAGCCAGTTCGACCTTAAACCCGTTGTATTTTTGAGGTTTAGCTTCAGCAACGGCTGCATTTGCTGCTGCTTGAAATGCTGCCTGGTTTGCTGGCTGATTCACGAGGGCTTTTTCTGCATCGTAGGCACGCCAAGGCTTTGTCCCTACCCCACCAAGGGCAATGCGAGCCGAGCGAATGATCCCATTTTGAATATCTAGCACCGCCGCCACTGATGCCATTGCAAAAGCATAAGAAGCGCGATCGCGAACTTTTAAATAGTGCGATCGGGCTGCAAATGGTGAAGCAGGTAAGTCAACGGCAATAATTAACTCTCCGTGTTGTAAAACTGTTTCCCGTTCTGGTGTCTCGCCAGGGACAAGATGAAAATCTACAAGTGGAATACTCCGCTCTCCATTCGGCCCACGTGTTTGCACAACCGCATCAAGTGCCACCATTGCCACCGCCATATCAGAAGGATGAGTGGCAATACAGCGATCGCTACCGCCGAGAATTGCGTGAATCCGGTTGTAACCCTCAATTGCCGCACAGCCGGAACCAGGAACGCGCTTATTGCAGGGCATGGAAGTATCACGGAAGTAGTAACACCGGGTACGTTGTAGCAAATTTCCGCCCACCGTTGCCATGTTTCGCAGTTGCGGTGATGCCCCAGACAACAACGCTTCTGACAGCACAGGGTAACGCTGTTGAATTATTGCATCATAAGCAACGTCGCTATTGCGTGCCATTGCTCCAATCCGTAGATTGTTACTTTGCATTTCTATCTTGCTTAGTGGGAGTGGGTTAATATCAACCAACTCTCTTGGCGTTTGCACATTCAACTTCATCAAATCGATTAGGCTAGTACCACCGGCAAGATACGAGGCTTCGGCATCTGGAGCCACCAAAGCCACGGCATTTTCCGCTTGTCGCGCTTTTTGATAGTTAAACGGCTGCATCTTTTTTTCCTTCTAAGACATCGCGGACAGCAGCCACGATATTTTGATAAGCACCGCAACGGCAGATATTGCCACTCATTAATTCCCGAATGTCGTCATCTGACTTAGCGTGTCCTTCGTTGACTAAACTCACCGCCGAACAAATTTGTCCCGGTGTGCAATAACCGCACTGAAATGCGTCGCGGGCAAGAAATGCGGCTTGCATCGGGTGCAGATTGTCTCCTTGCGCCAGACCTTCAATAGTTGTAATGGCAGCATCTGTGTGCATGATGGCAAAAGTCAGGCAGGAGTTAATTCGCTGTCCATCAACCAGCACCGTACAAGCGCCGCATTGACCGTGGTCACAACCTTTTTTACTGCCAGTTAGCCCTATGTATTCACGAAGTGCATCAAGTAAGGTAACACGCGGTTCAATTTGCAAACTATGTCTTGTTCCGTTCACCTGTAATGTTACCTTCATAGTTTCAGATATCGAACTTTTCAGCATGGGGGTAGTTCTTTTTATCGGAGTTTGTCCCACAGTTTTCTCTGCAAAATTACTGATCGTAGCCGCTACTGTACTGACGAGCATCAATTGGCCCAATCTACGCCGTCTTAGGCGAAACTTCATCTTTTTACTCCATTCTGCTTTTGTTGAGTAATAATATTCAGTAATTCTTCTGGCTTAAATTCTTAGTAAAAATCATTTTTACTTTATAAATATTTACCTCAAAATAACATTGTTAACAGAATACAATTTCATCTTGTTCTCGTCTCTCTATCAGAAGATTTATGTCATAAGTATCATCCCTACTTAAATAAGTTGGCACAATAAAATTAAACTATGTAAAGAAAAACGAACTAGGCTAAAACTCTCATATATATTGCCTGTTGCCTATTGCCTTATCACAACGACAATTATTTACGCCCACTTACTTATCATCTTGTTCTGGAACTAAGAATATTTTTATTTATTTGCTGTATCAATAATTGGAGGTTAGGGTTGAGTAGAGTATTACTGTTCAACCTATGACACCCGAAATCGTGCTTTGCTCAAAGAAGAATTCGATGAATGTCGGTAAATCATAATATAAAATCGAAAAGCTGAAATTATGAACACCCAAACAACAACCAAACTACCAATTCCCCCACACTTTAACCCCAATAAAGTAGGAGAGGTCTGGCGTGTACCTTACCAACAAATTGCTGCAACAGCTGAAACTTGGATAAAACAACATGATATCAAACCAGCATCTTCAGACAAAAATCGTATTTGCTTATTGTTAATTGATGTTCAAAATACTTTTTGCATCCCCAACTTTGAACTATTTGTAGGTGGACAATCGGGGAATGAAGCGGTGAATGATAACGTCAGGTTGTGTGAGTTTATCTATCGCAACTTGGGAGTAATTACAAAAATTATACCTACTCTAGATACCCATACAGCAACGCAAATCTTCCATCCCATCTTTTGGGTGAATGCTGCCGGAGAACATCCTACTCCAGCAGCGACTAACATCACTTTAGCAGACATCGAACAAGGTATCTGGAAGGTTAACCCAACGGTTGCTGATAGTATTACTAATGGGGATTATGAATTATTAGAAAAACACGCTTATCATTACGTTAGAAAACTCAGCCAAGATGGAAAATATCCCCTAACAATTTGGCCTTATCATTCTATGTTGGGCGGTATTGGTCATGCTTTAGTTTCATCGGTGGAGGAAGCAATATTTTTCCACAGTATTGCTCGTCAAAGCCAAACACAATTTGAAATTAAGGGTGAAAATCCTTTAACGGAAAATTATTCGATCTTACGTCCAGAGGTGTTGGAAGATTTTGAACAACGTCCACTTGGTCAAAAGAACACTCGTTTGATTAAGCAACTTTTAGAATTTGATACTGTTATTATTGGAGGACAAGCTAAAAGTCATTGCGTCGCCTGGACAATTGACGATTTATTAACAGAAATTAAAGAGGTAGATGCTACCCTTGCTCAAAAAATCTATCTATTAGAAGATTGCACTTCTCCCGTTGTTGTTCCAAATATTGTGGACTACACAGAACAGGCAGATGCAGCATTTGCAAGGTTTGCAGAGGCAGGAATGCACATCATAAAATCTAGCGAAAATATAGCATCCTTTATTTAACGCAAAGGATCGCAAAGGTTCCGCAGAGGAACACAGAGATTTCCTTTGCGAAACCTTTGCGCTTCCTTCGGCGTTCCTCTGCGTTTAAAAACAAACCTCATTTCTTCAAATAACCTTTGGGATCTTGTGCTACCCAACCCAAAGATGAGGTAGAACGCACTTCAAAATGGAGATGTGATTGAGTGGAAGTTGGTTTGCCACTAGTGCCTACTGTTCCTAGTAAGTCTCCTTTTTTTACTTGCTGACCAACAGTAACCTTAATACTGTCAAGTTGGGCGTAGCGGCTTTGAAGCCCGCCACTGTGGTTAATGATGACTAACTTGCCATAAGAACCTTGGTCATTAGCAAAGGCTACGGTTCCAGGAGCGATCGCTAATACATTACTCCCAACTGGTGCTAATAAGTCAACACCACTGTGGAAAAAAACTTCACCTGTCGCCGGATTAATTTGCCATCCATAAGCTAATCCTACATTTGCCACTTGTGCCAAGGGATATCCAGAAAGGGATGCACGGTTTGGCGTACCTGCATCAGTAGGTAAAGGGGACTTAGTTACAACACCATTGGGCGACCAATTTACCCCCGGAACAAACACAATTCTGGGGTCTTGTTGGCAGCCATTCACCTCAAAAAGGCTATCAGCACGAACTTTGTATTGTGCTGCCACTTGTCGCCAAGTTTGACCGCGAGGTACTTCAACTACAATCCCATTGTAGGGAGGAATTTGAAGCACACTACCAACGGGTGCGTAGGTGGAACCCGCCGCAGGCATCGCGCCATTCTGCAAAGCTGGATTCATGCCAATAATAGTTGTAGGTATGAGATTGTAGCGCTGCGCTATGCTCTCCAAAGTTTCGCCACGAACAACTTTATGGCGTTGGAAGCGAGATAGGGCTGGAATCGGGCAACCACCTACAGCAGCGTTAGCACTGTTCAAGTTTGGCAGTATGCTTACTAGGCCCAAGGCGCTAACTAGGCTACAGAGAAACAGTTGACGAAAAGGTAAAGTCATGTATACAGATCAAGAGCGCATTAACTTTAAATTTTAGATGGAGAGTGTGGGAAGTGGGGAGATCGGGGAGCAGGGGAAGCAAAGGGAGCAAAGGGAGCAAGGGAAGCAGAGGGCAAGAGGACTTGGAGACAAGGTGACAAGGTGACAAAAGTTTAGAACTTACAACAAGTCTTTCCCGTTGTCCCCAATTCTCCTTGTCCCCAAGTCCTCTTTCCCATTCCCAATTCCCAATTCCCAATGCCCAATGCTTAATTCCTCGTAAATTGATCTGTCCACTTGCCGTTAGCTTGACTACACTTAGAAATTAGCAACTGCATTGTTGTCCTTAAGCAGAATTATTATGAAGTTATCTTTAAAGCAACTAGGTGTTTATTTGTTCTTACTGGTATTTGGCTGTGGTGCAGGTTTGCTTGGCAGTCGCTATCTCCTGCTACAAAATTCCTCATTCCAACAGTTAAGAAATGTGACAATGGCTTCGCCTCCAGAATCTGTAGTGCCAAATTCTCCTAGCGGAGTAATTGGAGCTACTGGAGGCGATAATGTGAATTTTATTGCGACGGCAGTGCAAAAAGTTGGCCCGGCTGTAGTGCGAATTAATGCCACTCGCAAAGTTGCTAATCCCATCTCTGATGCCTTAAAAAATCCACTCTTACGGCGATTTTTTGGAGAGGATGAGCAACCAATGCCTGAAGAACGGATTGAGCGCGGTACAGGATCGGGATTTATTTTGAGCGAGGATGGGGAATTACTCACTAACGCTCATGTAGTAGCAGATACAGACACAGTACAAGTCACTCTCAAGGATGGTCGAAGTTTAGAGGGGAAGGTGGTAGGAGTTGATTCTGTGACAGATGTGGCAGTGGTGAAAATAAAAGCGAATCATTTACCAACTGTAAAACTGGGCAATTCGCAAAACTTAATACCAGGACAGTGGGCGATCGCAATTGGCAACCCTCTGGGTTTAGATAATACTGTCACTATCGGCATTATCAGCGCTACCGATCGCACCAGCACTCAAGTTGGTGTACCAGATAAGCGAGTCAGCTTTATCCAAACTGATGCCGCAATTAACCCTGGTAATTCCGGTGGTCCCTTATTAAACGCTCAAGGCGAAGTGATTGGTGTTAATACTGCCATCCGCGCTGATGCTCAAGGACTCGGTTTTGCGATCCCCATTGAAACCGCCGCCCGCATTGCCAATGAACTTTTTACCAAAGGGCGTGTAGAACATCCCTTTTTGGGTGTTGAAATGGCAGACCTTTCTCCCATCAAAAAACAGCAGATTAATCAAGAAAATCAACTCAACATTCAGCAGGATGTTGGGATTGTGATTAAAGGAGTTACAGGCGATTCCCCAGCCAAGCGCGGAGGATTGCTTCCTGGAGACGTGATTCAAAAAGTTAATGGTAAACCAGTCAAAACCTCGGCCCAAGTTCAAAAGCTGGTAGAGTCCAGCAAAGTTGGGGACATAATAGCTATCGAGGTCAATCGTAGCGGGAAAATTCAAACCTTCAAAGTACAATCAGGAGCTTATCCTGAAAGGAAGTAGTCAATAGTCCCAGAATGTTTGACTATTGACTATTGACCATTAGACAAATGCTCTAACTGCATTCTTTGTTCCATCTGGCGCAGAAAATACCCCGTCATCATGGCCGACGCTAGAAGCCCAGCTAAGTTATCCCGATCTGTTGTAATTTGCACGTTGAAATTTTCTGCCGGGAGCATTCCCACTAGCCCTTGGACATTTTGCGAGATGATTTGTTTAATTTCAGGGCTGGCGGATTGAGCAATCCTCGCTAGAACATCAGGAGACTGATGTTGTAGATATTTGAGTAACTGATTGGGGTATTCCTCAGCGTGGTCGGAAAGAAGTTGATTGGGGTGTTCCTCGGAGTTGTCATTTAAAAAGTCAGGATTAAACACCATTGGCAGTTTTATTTAGCTTAATTGCTAACTCTACTCTAAACCATAGTACAAGGCTAGCGCATTCACCACGGGTATAAGTCATTGGTATTGGGAATTGGGCATTGGGCATTGGGCATTGGGCATTGGGCATTGTGAATTGGGGATTGGGGATTGGGGATTGGGGATTGGCATGAAGAAGAGACAAGGAAGAGACTTATTTCAATAACTCCCCCTTGTCCTCCTTGTCTCCCTCATCTTCACCATTCCCCATTCCCCATCCCCTATTCCCCACTCCCCACTCCCTTTAGTTCTAGTTCTAGTTCTAGTTGTTCTTCCTTTTGACTGTTGGAAAGTATTTGTGGGAGTTGTTCGATTTGGAAATACTGATGAAATTTTGGGGTTACTTGGAGTGAGTAGGAACGAGAATCGCTGTCTCGGCGTTTGCGGATAAAACCAAGTTCTACGAGTTCGGGAACGTGTTGATATACTCCTGAACCGCGCAAGTTAATCAAGTCGCTCTGGAGTATAGGACTATTGAGGGCGATCGCAGCTAAAGTCCGCAATGCACCTACACCCAATTCTACTGGTATCATAGTTTGCACTAAATCCTGAAAATCAGACCGTAGTTGCAAACTGTAACCATCAGGGGTTTCTATTACCTCTAGGGCGCTATCTCGGTGGGCATAATTGTCCATGAGTTCAATTATGCCTTCTTTGACAGAGGCGCGATCGCACGCTGCATACTCGGCGATTTCGCCGAGCGACAAGGGTTTACCCTTTAAATAGAGAATTGCTTCTATCTTCGTCGCTGTGGCTGTAATCATTTAGTCATTTGTCATTAGTCATTGGTCATTAGTCATTAAGTCATTGGTCATTAGTACATGACAACTAACAATCAACAAGTGTGTGGCATTATATCGTAAATTGTCAAAATATTGTTTGATACTCTCAAATTGGGCATGGAGATTAGGGGAGAGGTGACAGGTTACAGAAAATAATCTGTACCCTGTACCCTATTACCTATTCCCTTCTCAAAAGCCTCTAGTTGTGAGAATAAATTCTGCGATCGCTAAATCTTGGGGAGTCGTCACTTTTAAATTTGTCTCCTCTCCCTCGACAATTCGGACTTCGATGCCGCACTTTTCAAATAAAGCGGCATCGTCAGTTACTTCCCAACCTTGACGGACACCTTCGGCGTGGCACTGTTTCAACAACTTGACATCAAATCCTTGGGGAGTTTGTGCCGCCCACAATTTTTGTCTGTCGGGTGTTTCTTGAATTATGCCTTGTTGATCGACAACTTTGATTGTGTCTTTGACGGGTACACCAGCAATTAAACCGGGGCAGTGGCGAATGGCTTGGGCACAAGAGTTAAATAAATCTGGTGTGGCGAGACATCTAGCGCCATCGTGAATTAACACTTGCTCTGCGGCTACTGGCAAAGCCTGCAAGCCATTGTAAACAGATTCTTGACGCGTGGAGCCGCCTTGAATAAATTCCACTGGTTTAGTGAGCTTGAGATCGGCGAGAATTGCTCTGAAGTCTGGCCAATCGGTAGGCTGAGAAATAATCCCGATCCAACTGATTGTATTGGCAGCTTCTGCGGCTAATAGAGTCCAAGCAATAATTGGTTGCGATCGCACTTTCAGCAGGAGTTTATTGCGGTTACTACCCATTCTTTTTCCGATTCCCGCAGCTGGAATTAGTAAATACACAGAATTCCTCAATCTTTAAGCTATATATTTTCCCCTAAAATAGGGAGCGAGTAAGCGTCAATAAATATTATGCGAGTAGTAGCCCTTGTACCTGGCGGAATTGGCGACCAAATTCTCTTCTTTCCGACTCTAGATGACCTGAAGCGCAATTACCCTGACGCTCAGATAGATGTCGTTGTTGAACCCCGGTCAAAGGCTGCCTACCGAGTGAGCAAGTCAGTTCACGAGGTGCTGAACTTTGATTTTAACGACCGTAATAGTCTGGCAGATTGGGGTAACTTGGTGGGGACAATTCGCGATCGCGAATACGATGTTGTCATTGTTGTTAAGCAAATTTGGTTGCTTAGTCTTTTGCTCTGGTTGACGGGAATTCCCATACGTATTGGCTACAAAGGCAATGGTTCGGTTTTTCTGACCCACGCTGTGCCATTTAAAGCATCTCAGTATGCGGCGGCAGTATATCACGATTTGCTGCAACCATTGGAAATAAATAGTCCTGTCCCAGAGTTAGCAGTAAATGTGCCCAAACCAGATATTGAGTGGGCACAAAAAGAACAGAAACGCTTAGGGGTGCATGAAACAGGCTATATCTTGATTCATGGCGGTTCTGGCCAGTTATCTCAGGCTAAAGAACTGGATAAAATCTACCCTGTCGAAAGTTGGCATCAAATTATTCAAGGTTTCCAAGACAAGCAGCCTGACCTGCCTGTGGTGGTTGTTAAGGGAATTGGCGATGAACAGTTTGTGCGATCGCTTCTGGGGTCTTCTCCAGATATCAAGGTGACTGCCCCAGATGATATTGGCAAGTTAACTGCGATGATTGCCGGGGCAAATTTGATGTTGTCTACTGATAGTCCAGCACTACAACTGAGTGTTGCAGTCCAAACCTATACCATCGCCCTATTTGGGCCCACCGATCCAGCTAAGTTGTTGCCGAAAAACGATAAATTCTTAGCTATTGCATCCCCCACGGGAAAAACAGCGGATGTTTCACCAAACGCAGTTTTAGAGAAAATCTGGGGTGGTTAAACCAGCAGTTTGTCCCAACTTCTGCAATTAGTCTATTGGATATCTAAATGTAGTCATGCGTTTGTTGAATGACCGCAAAACCTGGTTGTGACAGCTAGATTTTGCGGTTATTTCAGTATTGAAGAAGAATACAGAAGTCAGAATCAAGACGTTCTCTATGAGATGCTACGCTATCCACCAGTCGCTTAACCCTGTTCTGAATTCTGGCTCCTGACTCCTGAATTTTTATTAAAATATCTCAAAATATCTCAAAAAAAGCATCATCTAATTCATAACCCAGCATTTGAGCCATAGACTTTAACCGCGAGAGGCTGGGTATATCCTGCTGTTTGAGCCAATCACCTAAAACAAAGATTTTGTGCATCAAAAATATTTCTAAGGCTTCGGGATTGTACTGAATGCCATCTTGGGAACTGAACTGGTGTGGTACTAGCATGGCGGCATAACGAGCAAATTCTCCAGCTTTCCAATCTAGTAAAAATGCTAACCAGGGGTATTTGGCATCTAGGCGCACAAACCACAGCCGTATTTCTGGAATTTCTGAGAGTTCCCGTGGATCGCCAGGTTCGAGATCGTAATTGATATCAAAGCGTAGCTGCTGTTCATGGGATGCGGCCCCATCTTGCAGCATTTGTTCAATCACCGTTGAGGCAGGCGACAGATCCAGATTGTTAATGAAGTCATTATTGAGTGCGATCGCAATTGTCTTTGACTCAGCAGCCACTTTCTTTTTGCTCAACTTTAGGATCGACAATCTACAGTAGCAGCTTTCAGGGATTGACGCTAGATTCACCCTTACTAGCACAAAGTCTTTTTTACTAAGCAATTAGTATTTAGTGATACTAATTCTCTCTAAATTTGCATTTTATACTTACTCTTTATCAGATTTACATAGTATGCCATGAGCATCACACTACTTAGGAAAGGCAATGCCTACCCCAAAGTGGACATTTATAGCAATTTTAAGTTAAAGTTGTAATGAGTTTGTTTTAGATTAAGGTCTGACAAAGTAGCCATCAACAAGCAAGAAATAGGTCATTTCATTATTTATCCTCACCTGTTACTTCCGCAGCATCACAAGCCAAAACATAAGTACAGGTAGAACAATGGTGTGCAATATTATTGCATATATTAAATAACCAATAAAAATTGAAGTGGGAAAATTCCCCCAACAGTTAAGAAGCTGTAATATGCAAAAACAAACAATTTCAACAAAACCAATTCGTTCTCTAGAAGATGCGCTAGATAGGTGTCAAATCCTGGGTATGCGCGTCAGTCGTCAGCGTCGCTTTATTCTGGAATTACTTTGGCAAGCAAATGAACATCTTTCTGCTAGAGAGATTTATGATCGCTTGAATCAAGAAGGTAAAGAGATCGGCCATACCTCTGTTTATCAAAATTTAGAAGCATTATCTAGTCAAGGCATTATTGAATGTATTGAGCGCTGTGATGGGCGTTTATATGGCAATATAAGTGACTCTCACAGTCATATTAACTGTGTGGATACAAATCAAATTCTTGATGTTCATGTGGAACTACCAGAAGATTTGCTCCGCAAAATTGAAGAAGAAACAGGAGTGCGAATTACTGACTACAGTATTAACTTTGTTGGCTACCGTAACCCTGAAGAAGGGTAGGGAGCAGGGGAGGCAGGGGAGCAGGGGAGCAGGGGAGCAGAGGAGGCAGGGCGAGAATTCGTAACTCCTAACTCTTCACTCAGCACTCAGCATGGGCTAAACGCCCCGCTACTGCTAACAGCACTCAGAACTGTTTTACCTAAAGCCCTATTCCTCAATAGAGTTATTGCCAAAAACTGTTTCATCATCGACATCATCATCATAGAAACCTACGGGTAAAATTGTACCTTCGGAGCTTTCAATTAGTCCGCTCGCAGGGGGTTTATTCCAATTTTTATCTGTGTTTGGCTTAACTTGGATAGTGTTTAAGAAGGGTTGCTGCGATGAACGCAAATTTTTCAGTCTTTGAAACGACTCTTTAGAGAAAAAGGCACCATTATCAGCAGCTAATTTTTTGCCAGCCTCAGTAAGGATGGCATCAAAGAAACAGGCTTTGGTGAGATCGGCTGAATTAAGATTTGCTCCCGTAAGGTTAGCTTGTTGAAGATTTGCGCCTGTCAGGTTTGCCTGTTCGAGATTTACGTCTGTAAGGTTAGCTTGTTGAAGGTTTGCGCCTGTCAGATTAGCCTGTTGCAAATTGGCTCCAGCCAAATTAGTCCCAATTAACTCCGCATTGGATAAGTTTGTCTGCTCAAGATTTATCCCAGTTAACATTACTTGCAACAAAGAGGCTCCCGATAAATTGAGTCCAGCCAGAGACTTGATTCGGGTTGCAAAGGCACTTTTGTGGAGAACGCTTGTTCTAGCAATTAGCGCACTTAAAGCTTCTGGATTGAATTCTGTTAAATTGAGCGGATTCCCACAAGGCCAAAAAGGGATTTTGGTTTCTCGATAGCAAGCACAAAGCAATAAAAATACATTCAATCCCACCGCAGCATTGACTTGCTCAACATTCACCGGGTTTTGTAGTGCGTGGAAATGAGTCCAAGCTTTGTGGGCGATCCCTTCGTCTAACCAATAGCCTTGACAGTAAGCACGCCAGAAAGACAAAAGACGTTGAAACAAAACTTCAAAAGAA
The DNA here is from genome assembly GCF_015206985.1 of Nostoc sp. LEGE 12447. NCBI lineage: Bacteria > Bacillati > Cyanobacteriota > Cyanophyceae > Nostocales > Nostocaceae > Nostoc > Nostoc sp. LEGE 12447. Next base: position 78,383 of record NZ_JADEXT010000002.1, read on the forward strand.
AACTTGTGCTTTTGTTCGCGGCGTAAAATTGCGATCGCTAATTCTTCAATTTCCTGGCTCATTATCCCATAACCGAGTAAATTGTAAATATGCTGGGCAACGCTATTGGGAGAATCAACTACAAAAGTGAGGGAACCATAAGCCTCATTTTGGCACTGAGTTAATAACTTCAACTCAGCAGTTACAGCCTTAGCACAAAGAAATTCTCCTAACTTAATATGCGAAAACTCAATTAAACTAGTTTTTTCTGAGCTTTCTAAGTCCCGAATTTTAAAATAAAATCCTGGTAGAGTGTTAAATTCACCAGCCAAATTAATTTGATGACGTTGCGAGTGTAAAATTTTCAGAGCGATCGCTTGCATTTGATCGAGTAAATCTTGGGGATGACGATTAGCAAGTAAATTAGCGATCGCTTCTGGAGTCCGGTGGATATGAGCCGATCCTGAGCGCAGCAGCATCGTTTTAATCCCACCAGTTAGCGGATAGCCCAACAACCATCGACTTAGGCGATGATAAATTTCCCATACTACAGAAGACTTTGGGGTATTAACAGCTAGTTGTAATACTTCATCATTTAGCAGTCCTTCGCGGTGTAAAATCCCCAATAAATGCAACATTAGGGGTTGACGAACAAGGGTAGATAATTCTGAAAACCTTGATTGGCTGGCAAATAAACCTGACTGTTTTAAGAATGTAAAGAAATTTTGAGCGATCGCCAACGATTGTACTTTTGCCCACTGCTGAAACCATTGCTTGAATTCGTCCACATCCAACGGTTGAATGATAATTCGCTTCAATGGTAGGGGGATTTCTGGGGCGATTTCCTGTAATGTTGTTGAGCGGCTCGTTAATACAATTTTGTGTCTATGTTGAGATTGGAAGTTCAGTAGTTGCTGAACAAAAATTGCTTTTGCCCTTACACCATAAGCAGAAGGAGGCAGCTCATCCAAACCATCCAGCAGCAACAGACAAGGAATATTTTCTTGCTCTAACCAGGTTGAAAGATTAACATCAAAAGCAGAATTTAGAGTTTCGATTAAAGTCTTGCCATAAGTTACATCTTTTAACCTAATTACTATAGGCATCCAAATAGGGTAAACTTCTTGCGCTATCTCTGCTGCCCAAAGTTGGCAAAAACTGGTTTTTCCAAAACCAGGTTCCGACTCAATGACAGCGATCGTTTCTAGATCGGCTAACTGTTGCTGCGCCCATGTTTTTAAATCAACTGACTTAACAGCTTTTTTATCCACATCAGAAATACTTTCCTCTATTGGTAAGCCTTTTTGTGGCACATAGATATCCTTGAGGGTAAAGGATTCTATAAGTAAAGGCATACTGAGGTTTTTAATCAAACTTGCACGGTAATGTTCTCGGTGCAAGTCAATTTTCTCACCAACTGTAGAACCAGCTTCTGGAGCGATAAAACTGGGGGCTAATGAAATTCCCAAACGGAAAAACTTTTGCAGTTGGGCTAAAGGAGCAGCATTTTCAGTAACCACTACGAGTATGTCACCAGGAAGTGAGTGAACTAAACGCTGTGTTAAGAGTTTAGCTTCATATTCTTCTGCACCATTGGCAACAAACCAAGCGATGACAGCATGATTTATTTGTTGCACCAGTAAAGAATCTGCAATCAGAGACAGTGCTTGTTCCGCTTGTGTATCAGTTAATTTACCTGGGCTGAGAGTTTTCAACAATCCTTGCAGTTGCGAATCTTGGAGGATGAGTTTACCAAAGTCTTGTTTAAGTACTTGCGCTTGGATTGGTATACTTGCCCGATCTAACCACGGTCTTTTTAGGCTTGCTTCCTGCTCTAGAATTGCTTGCAAAGCCTGGAGATAGGCAATTTGGAACGCTAGCCATGTGCCCTCGTTACGTTTTAACGGTTTTTTCTGGCTGAGGCTACGCAACAGGTTTTGTGTTAACTGCGAAATCAGACTGATTTCTTCCCAAACAATCCCTAAAGGCAGTTCTAAAACCTCTACCAAGGTACAGATATCAAAAGGCATGAGGCTTTTGACTTCCATATCCTGAACAATCCGGTAGGCAATACCTGCCAATTGCCCCGCCGAAAATCCTCTGATTTGATTGATTGCGATATAGCGTTCTGCTAACCAGTGCCGAATACTCAAGTTCATTTAATTACACAGTGACGGCTGCTTATGGCAATTATGATCCATTTATTCAGTTTGCGAAAACAGGTAACAATAGGTGGAGACAAAGTTTTGTATCAAAGCTGTTTTCTGATTGGTAAAAAACAGTGCTTGTGTAATTGAGTAGACTATGAGCGATCGCCCTTTAAAATTATTGTTATTCGACCAAGACCCAATTTTTCGTTTGGGATTACGGGTAGCTTTGGAAGCAATTCCGAACCTGGAAGTAACAGGAGTAGTAGAAACTGATACCACTGCCTTGCAGATTTTAGCAGAAATTGCCCAAGAAGACCCTAAACAGGTGAATTTGGTCGTTTTAGAATTCGGTAATGGTCGCTCCATCACCAGCCAGCAGCTAGGTTTACAATTCTGTCGGCAACTCAAAGCCTTATATCCCAACCTGCCAATTCTGCTTCTTAGTTCTGTACAAGAACAAGGACTACTATTAGCGGCCAAATCTATTGGTGTAAATGGCTACTGCCCCAAGGGTACACCACTTCCTGAGTTAGTCGCTGCCATGCAAGAAGTTGCAGATGGTGGTGAATATTGGTTTCGAGATACGGAAGCGAACGCAACTCCTAACTCTTATACAGACGCGATTAATCGCGTCTCTCCCCACTCCCCACTCCCTTTTTATAGACAGCGAAATAATTTACGTTTGTCAGGAATTACTTACATTGACGTTACCCTAGCCGCAGTCACAGCACAATTACAAGTTCCTGGATTACCAATATTAGATCGGGCAGTTTTAGCTGGACAGAGGCGAGAACTGCTAGCAGCTCGTTGGTTGCTAAATCGGTTGTTAATTTCATCACAAGAAAGGCAAGAGGAAGATATTCCGATTGCTGATGAGCCACCTTTTACCCCTTCATTGAGTAGTGCCATTCAGCCACGGCAAACTGTTTTGCCTTTACTTAGTCTGGGAACAGTACAATTTAACTTGTTTGCATCTTGCGTTACTAAACTTCAATTCCCTTTACGAAATGTCACAGATTTACCTTTAGAAATTGACATCTTTCGTGAAGAAAAAAAGCGGGAATTGCTTTATCTTATCCTGCAAAAATTGACTGAGCAGTTGGATGAACTGCGTGCTTCTCAACTCGACATGAATCAATTATATGAAGTAAAAAATATCTTATTGCGCGATTTATGGGAAGTAGCAATTACAGATTTTTTTGGAAAATTTTCTCAAATCAAAATAGGAAATCAGAATATAGGAATTGTTAATTTTTTGCTGCAAAATATAGAAGTTGTGCAAAGAGATATTCTCAACAAGATTCCGCTAGTTATTGAGTTGTATTCTTATTTAATTTTTCAAACAGAATTGAGAATTGATAATACGTCATATCCTGTATTAGGCAATGAAGCCAAGTCCCAAGCATTGATGATTTTAGAGAACTTGTTGATTCAGGTAGCGAATGGAGTAGTACAACCACTGTTAAATTCTTTAGCAGATGTGGAAATTATGAAGGAAAATTTATATGGCAGACAATTTATTTCCACCAGAGAGATTGAACGTTTTAGAAATGATTTATCGTGGAAGTATCGTCTAATTAATTATATAGAGGAGCCAAAAGCAGTTTTTGAAAGTCGCTACGATCTATTTGTCATTGCTCCTCGTGGTATTGCCAAAACTTCAGTTTATGCTCCTCGGAATCAGGAATTAGCAAAACTTTCTAATATTCCTTTAATAGTGACTTTACTTTTAGAATTTAGTGATGCGATCACACCGCGTTTAAAATCACTATTATCTTTTTTAGGTAGTGGTATAGTATTTATCCTTACCCAAATAATTGGTCGTGGTTTAGGTTTAATCGGTCGTGGTATTCTTCAAGGTATTGGTAGCGTTTCGTTACTAGAAAAGAATCTGAGACGAAATAGCGATCGCACCAAGTGAGGGAACAGGGGGCACGGGGAGCAGGGGAAGCAGAGGGAGCAAGGGAAGAAGAACTATTGATTCTTCTGCCATGCCCAATGATCCATTCCCCATGACAAATGACAAATGACCAATGACAAATGACCAATGACAAATGACTTTATCGGGCTAGCAATTTCTTATATTTACGCAATTAGTCTACTTGTTATTGGCGAGGGACTGCGTAGGCTGTTTGGTGTAAAGCCGGATTTGACCCGCAAAATAATCCATATTGGTGCCGGGATGTGGGTTTTCGGTGTCCTGCGATTGTTTAATCACTGGGAAATCGGAATTATACCTTTTGCCACTTTTATAGGACTTAACTACCTGTTCTACCGCTACCGATTCATCGGGGCAATGGATACTCAGGATAGCTCACCTGGTACAGTTTATTTCGCTCTCTCAGTGACATTGCTTTTCGGGCTACTGTGGCGACCAGACGGGCCAGTAGATAGCGTTGCGATCGCTGTTGCTGGGATAATGACGATGACCTGGGGTGATGCACTAGCAGCATTAATAGGTAGACGCTTCGGGCAGCATAAATACCAAGTAGGAAATTCAGTGCGTTCCTGGGAAGGTTCGGCAGCAATGTTTGTGGTGAGTACAGTAGTAATTTTCTTGGTGTTGTTGCTGCTACCTGGTTCATTGCTGAGTCCTCTAGGAACACCTTTAACTTTAGGGTTGGCATTGTTGACGGCGGTGGTAGCTGCTACTTTCGCCACCCTAGTAGAGGCAGTCTCACCCCACGGCACAGATAACCTCAGTGTGCCTTTAGTCACGGCTGGCGTAGTGTGGGTAATAAAACAAAATCTTCACCTGTTCTCTTAGAATTTTCAAAATTCCGTGTTCAAAGGTGCAACTTCCATGTTCAAAGGTGCAACTTCCGAGTTCAAAGGTGCAACTTCCGAGTTCAGAGGCTCAACTTCCGAGTTCAAAGGCTCAACTTCCGAGTTCAGAGGTGCAACTTCCGAGTTCAAAGGTGCAACTTCCGAGTTCAGAGGTGCAACTTCCGAGTTCAGAGGCTCAACTTCCGTGTTCAAAGGCTCAACTTCCGAGTTCAGAGGTGCAACTTCCGAGTTCAGAGCTAGTAATGAATACAAAACTCACCTTGACAGCGCCACTTTGCACTCATAAATTCCAATTGCGGCGGAAATGGAAGAAACCTTCTAAAAACTCTTGCCAAGCAATATCGCTATTTAACTTCTGCCTACTCCATTCTCTTGCAGCTTGTTCCAAAATTTCTGAGAAACTGGGATAGACAGGAGATAGATTTGCTAAATCTTTGACTTTAATTTTTTGGGACATTGCTAAGGCAATCAAATTAATCAATTCTCCAGCTTCTGCCCCTAATATCGAAGCTCCCAAAATTTCGCCATTACGTAGCACAATTAATTTACACATACCAGTGGTTTCGTCCCGAAGTTGGGCTGCTGCCACTGTTTTAAAATATTGACGCAAAACTAAAACTTCATCTCGACTAAATAGACGTTTTGCCTGTGCCTCTGTCAAACCCACTTGCGCCACCATCGGCACAGAAAACATTGCCCAAGGAATGGAGCGATAATTTACTCGTAATCTAGGGAAAAAGAGTGCATTGTTTAGGGCAATTTTTGCTTCATAATTAGCGATATTGGCAAAGTCGTAACCACCAATTACATCACCACAAGCGTAAATGCGGTGGTTAGTGGTTTGTAGTTTATCATTCACTACTAAACTACGCCGATGCCATTTCACGCCTACCGTTGCCAAATTTAGGGATTCAATATTCGGCTGTTGTCCAGTCGCCACTAAAATTTCATCAGTTTCAATGGCTTTATCTCCTGCTTGAATCCACTTTTTATCCTCAATTAGCCTCACCTGAGTTACTAGTTTATCGGTGAGGACGCGCACACCTTCGACTTCCAACTGTGCCTGAAGCAATATGGCTATTTCAGGGTCAATATGGGAGAGAACATAAGGATGCTTGACTACTAGCGTCACACTGCAACCAAATCGGGCTAAAGTTTGAGCGATTTCAATGCTTTGGGGAGTTCCACCGATAATTACCCAATTTTTGGGTAATGTTCCTCCCTGTAAAGATTGCCAAATATTAGAAAGGGTTAGATAGCCAGTGCCTTGCAATCCCTCAATCTCTGGAATTTCTGGACGCGAACCACTGGCTAGCAAATAAGTACGGGCGTGTAGTAGGCGATTGTTAACGGCAAAAGCCAGTTGGGGCGAAGATTGAAATTGACCACTGCCAACAATGACATCTACCCCTAGCGCGGCTAGGACGGCAGGAGAATGCTGTTCTTTGAGATTTGCGGCGACGCATTGAGCATACAGCATTGCTTCTTGCCATGCCATAGATATGTGGCATTCTTCTGAAATATCAGTGTTTGTGGTATGAACACCAAAACTAGCGGCATCATTCAACTTCTGCGCCAGTTTACCGATTTCGGTAAGAGCATGGTGATGAGTAAACCCATATTCTACTTTAGGTTCCACCAAGGCAACCGTAGCACGTAGTTGGGTTGCAGCAAGAGCAGCGTAGTATCCAGCAAGACTGCCGCCAATAATTACAACATCGTAGTCAATTGTCATTTGTCATTGGGCATGGGGAATGGGGAATGGGGAATGGGGAATGGGGAATGGGGAATGGGGAATGGGGAATTGGTCATTGGTCATTGGTCATTGGGCATAGCAGAAGAATCAATAGTTCTTCTTCCCTCTGCTTCCCCTGCTTCCCCTGCCTCCCCTGCTCCCCCTGCTCCCCCTGCCCCCTGCCCCCTGCTCCCCAACTTCCTACTCCCCACTCAACACTGAGTTTAGCGCTGTTAATAAGCGTTGGTTATCGAACTCTTCACGTACAGCAACCCGGAAAAAGCGATCGCCTAATTCTTTAAAACTAAGGCAATCACGGATTAAAATCTGGTGATACTTGAGTAATTGGTGCTGTAACTGCGAAGTCGACTCTTGAGACTCAACCAGTAAAAAGTTAGCAGCACTTGCTTGGGGTTGCAATCCCGGTATTTCAGCCAAACCTTGAAAGAGTTGGTTTCGTGCAGGTGGTAGCCATGCCCAGGTTTGCTGCTGAAACTCTGTATCTTGGAGGGCTGCAATTGCCGCCGCCGCCGCTAGAGTGTTTACGGGCCAGGGGTCACGCCATAGCTGCCATTTAGCTAGGCAGTCGGGGTGTGCGATCGCATATCCTAATCGCAATCCTGGGAGACTGTAAAATTTGGTTAGCGATCGCAATACTACTAAATTTGCATATTCCTGCACCACCGGAATTAGGCTTTGTTCCTCATTAGGCGGCACAAAATCCATAAATGCTTCATCCACCACAACCAAAGCAAATTGCTCCAGGTAGGGCAAAATAGAGTCCCGTGAAAATATCTTACCGGTTGGGTTGTGGGGATTATTCAACAATAGTCCTTTGTCATTTGTCCTTTGTCCTTTGTCAAGGAATAATGACCAATGACCAGTGACTAATGACAAGGGAGACTCCAGCACATTAGCGTTATACGCTGCCAAGGTTCGGTAATAGTCACCAAAGGCTGGAGTGATTAAAGTTGTCGCGGCTAATTGAGCCAATTCCCTACCTATTAAAGTGAGTAATTCTGCGGAGCCGTTACCCGGCAGAATCCACTCAGGAGGAAGTTGATGGAAGTGACTGAGAGCTAGTCTCAGTTCACTATAGTTTGGATCTGGATAGTGCTTAAGATTACCAAGTTGGGACAGTATAGCAGCGATCGCGCTGTTTGGAGGCCCCAACGGGCTGATGCTAGCAGAGAAATCCAGAATAGCATCAGGGGGACAGCCAGCCAGTGCTGCTGCCCAGGCTAAATTTCCCCCGTGTGCAGGTTGCCGCATTAAAAAAGGGTTCCCGAAGACAGAACCTATGCTTTTGGGGGTGCTACCTTTTCTCTAAACAGTTTTCCTGCGGAGAAAGCAGGAACTCTCGTTGCGGGAATTTCCATTTTCTCATTTGTTTTCGGGTTGCGACCTTCGCGGGCTTTACGTTCGCGTGATTCAAATGAGCCAAATCCCACCAATGTCACCTTATCACCAGAGGAAACCGCTTCAATAATCGTTTCCAAAGCGGCAGTTAAGACTGCATCCGCTTGTTTCTTGGTAACACTAGCCTTTTCAGCTACGGCATCAACTAATTCACCTTTGTTCATATCAAACTCCTGAAGGTTTACTTGAGATTCTTTACGGATGCACCCTGGTACATCTGTATTAAAATCTTTGTTAGCGGGAATACAAAAATCATCCTTTGGGAGTATTTTTACTCAAAACGGCTGTACATCCCATCGGCTCGACTTTTCAATGAATCATTCTAAAGCGTTGTAGCCTGATGTGGATAGATGAAACCATTAATTTATATAGATTTCAGGATTTTTTGTCATTTTAGGGTACTTGTTTCACTAAAAACCACCCCAAAAGTAGGAAAAAATACCTAGTAAATACCGCAATCGCCAAGAAAACAAAGGAGTAGGGAGGTAGAAGATCGTCAGGATTGTTGGGATTAATTACCGATGTTGAAGAGTTATTGCTGAGATTAACCAATTTTTATGGAAATCGAAGGCTCAGGTTCCTGATTTCTCTAAAAAGTCGGGGATTTTGCTCACTTTTCATGTCATCTAGAAAATCCAACACGAAATTTAACCATCTAGCAAGCTTCTTTAGTAGGGAAGGTGGGAAAAATTAAAGCCTCTCCCCTACAAAGCTATCCATAAGTCACATCTTTCTTAATATTTGTTAGCGATCGCTGCGATAACTTCTTCTGGTATCTCCGTTACGCCTAGCTTGCTTCGACCGATGAGTACGACAAACCAGGCACTTAACAAAACCTTTAGGGACTTCCAGTAAAAAACATCTCTACCGTCTCCATGTACCTTGGAATTTGGGATTCTTTATTTTTTGCAGAATTGAGCCAAGGTAAGGAAGCGGTATGATCAAAACGACTACTAGGGGCGATAAATTATGACTCAAGCCATATCCAAACTAGTAACTTTTGAAGATTTTGCAGCATGGCGGCCCGAAGGTGGAAGATATGAATTACATGACGGCGTGATTGTTGAAATGGCACAACCATCGGGAGACCATGAAGATGTCGTTAGTTTTGTAGCAAGAAAACTAACAGTAGAATTTGACCGATTAAATTTACCTTATACAATCCCCAAAACTGTGCTTGTTAAACCAACTAAGTCGGAATCTGCCTATTCCCCAGATGTGCTATTACTCAATCGCCCTAATTTGATCAATGAGCCGCTATGGAAAAAAGAATCAACTGTAAGTCTTGCAGCATCAATTCCCTTGGTAGTTGAGATAGTTCGTACAAACTGGGATGATGAGTACTACACAAACAGGGTAAGTATGAGGGTATTGGAATTCCTGAATACTGGGTTGTAGATTATCTCGGTCTAGGCGCTAAAAAGTTCACTGGCAACCCCAAACAACCTACTATATCTATTTATCAATTAATCGATGGTGAATACCAAGTTACTCAATTTAGAGGCAGCAATCGCATCGTCTCGCCTACTTTACCAGAATTTAATTTAACAGCCGAACAGATTTTTCAAGCTGGAGGTCTACCAACATAGCCACAACCCTATTTGCTGTTTTACACTACTAAAAAATGTCAGTTTTTTTAATTATTGTTTCTTCTGTTTAAGCGAATTCAATACTTTATCTAGTGTCTGTCTAGTTAGCCCAATCAAAAGACCTCTCCCTGGTTTTACTACGAAAAACCGTCCCTCTCCGAGTCGGAGAGGGACAGAGTTGAACTTTAGTTCAAGGCAGGGAGAGGTGCGAAGATTTGAGCCAGAGGTGACTTACATACTGATGATCTTTATTGCCTACCAGGAAGCTTCAACCCACGACGTTCAAGGATTTGCCGCACTTCTGGGCTGGGCGCATAGTTATAGCCGTAGGCAGAATTCTCTGTGTCATCCATAATCTGAGGTGTCAGCAACACAATCACTTCTTTGCGCTGATTATCTTTATTTGTTCTTCTAAATAATGCTCCAATCAGTGGAAGATCTCCCAAAATAGGGATCTTGGTAACAGTTGTTCGGTCTTCATCTTGAATGATGCCGCTAAGAATAAGTGTTTGACCATCTCGCAGACGAACCACACCAGAATTTAGAGAGCGTTCTGATACTAGAAATATTGTTTGGCTGCTGTCTCCTACAGCAATTTGTTCTGAAGACTGCGGTGCTTTGATAACAGGTGCCACAGAGAGAGAAACAAAACCATTGTCATCAATCCGCTCAATTTTGACACCCAAAGTTAATCCCACCTCCGCTTTCTCGGTAGTAATTGTTTGTGTAGCAATATCATTACCACGAGTTATTTCGTTCTTAATATTTCCTATTACCTCTTGGGTCAGCTTGACATTAGCTGTTTGACCTTCTTGGACAATTAAGGTTGGGTCAGTCAAAATCTTGGCATTGCGATTTTGCACCTGAGCCGTCAAATTAGCAATAAAACGTCTGGGGAAAGAGCTTAAACCATTAAAGTTTAAACTTGCTGAACCGTTACTATTGGAAAAATAAGTGTTGTCAACACCAAAGGAAAAGCTGGTATTAAAGTCATCGATTTTATTGAGGTTAACATCAATAATCTTGACGTTAACTGCAACTTGACGACGACGAATATCAAGCTGAGTTAGTTGAGCCATTGCAATTGCAATGAGTCTAGGAGGGCCTATTAAGGTAACGGAGTTGGTGCGCTCATCTCCTAATGCCTGTAAACCTCTAAGTAATGGACTAGAGTCTTTGTAATCAACACGTAGAGGTTGAACTTGGGTTTCCGTCGTCGTCTGAGTTTGAGTGATAGGCGCAACTCCAGCCCCCACAGGTACGGCATTAACACTGGTAACTTGTCGTTCGCGGCTGACAGCACTTTCTGCCCCCAAGCCGACCAAAAAGTTCAGAGCGACTCCCACTGTCACCTGATTGAGTCGCAGGTTACGCATAACCATGTCACGGGTTGAATTAGGTAGTTTAGGCCCCACGAAAACTGTGCGATTACTGCGATTAGCTTCTAAACCACTCAAGCGCAAGACGTAGTTAAACACATCTTGCACTGGCTCATTTTCTATATCTAGAGAGATGGTTTGAGAGCTTGGTTGTGCAGCAGCACCTTGTTGACCTCCACCACCTTGCTCACCTCCGATATAAGCCAGGTTCAAATTAGCAGCACGGGCAAGTAATGATAAAACCTCACGTACTGGCGCATCTCGTAGTACTAGGCGGGGTACACGTTCCTGAGTTCCTAAGTCAATGGTGCTAGGAGAAGCATCAGTGGCGGAAACAGCAATATCTCCTACCGGTGGAGCAACGGCTCTGGGTAAAAAAGGTGGAGCCTGGCTTAGAGGTTGGCCAGGCCCTGCGGCTTGTGCAGGTTGTCCGTCAATAGTGACTTCCGGGTTGGGAACGAGAACATCTGGTTTTTGACCAGATTGGGCTGGAGTTATAGCTGGCGGTGCTGTAGGTGTTGGCGCTGTTGGCGTTGGCGCTGATGCTATGGTGCCTGCCGATGGACTAAAGCTGAGTGTAATTCCATTTTGCGATCGCACCACGGGTTGACTGCTAGGTACGTTGCTGCTGCCAGTTACCGTTACCCGAATGCTGTTGGCATCAAGCTGGCTAACCTCGACAGATGCAATTCCTGGTGCTGGGCTATCTTGACGAAAACTATTACCTTGTGGTAATCGTAATTGAGTATTGATAATATCTGCAACTAAAGCCTTACCTCTTTTTGTCGTGAAAACTTGGGGGCGCGAGCCTGAAGAAGTTTTCAAAGCAACACTAATTCCACCATTAACTGGATTTAACTGGACATTAGTAACTTGACTAATTTGTGCCCAAACTGGTTGAGCTGCCAAAAATACAAAAGCGCCAGTACCTAATATAAAACTATTACCGTGAAGCTGTTTCACAGTTCATTCCTCACCTAATAAAACCTTGTTTACAAACATTGAGCAGTTCGTTAAAAGTAAGAAGTTATGAGTGAATAGTTAGGAATGATAACTCCTAACTCACAATTCACAATTCATAACTACTAATTAAAAACTACTTTTTCGGAGCAGCTTTAGCTGCTGCTGCGGCTATTTCTTCAGGACTAAGTGGCATCAAGACCTGTAACTGGAATGATGTGTTAATCGCTGCTGGCCCAACCTGTACTGATGTTTTGTCTAATGGGGATCTTGACTCTACTGGAGCCAAATTTGCTTGATAATCTTTAACTATTAACAAAGGCTGTAATCGCTCAATGTTACGAATTATCGATTGTGTTTGCTCATAAGTTCCTGTAACTTCGGCATTGATAGTGCTGCGTTGCAGCTTGCCGTCAACCAGTAGTCCTAAAGAACCATCAGTAATTGGTTCTGGCTTTTGGGAAACTGGTACGAATCTCTTCAGTTTGGCTCTGACTGCATTAATAGAAGTTGGAGTATTGCCAGACTCAATCAAACGGTTCAAATCTAACAGCAATGTATCTAAGGTTTTTTCGTTAGCAAATAAACCTAAAACCTGAACTTTTTGCTGTTTTGCCTGCGCTAGCTCTTCTTTAATTTTGCCAATCTGTTTGATACTGGCTTTTTTTTGCTCAATTTGCGCTTGCAGTTCAGAACTTTTGGCTTGCTGCTGCTGATAGCTTTCCCAAGCTGGCATTAGCAGGTTTAACAAGATATAACCTGCTCCCGCTAAACCAATTACCCCTACCAAGATGCCAATGATTTTTGGTGTAAAGGCAATACCAAATATCACGGGGTGGGCTGGCGTTTCCGAATTGAATTCGCCACCATGTTCGGCAAAATTTAAATCATCACTCAGCGTCATTTTGGAATGACTCCTGTTTGTTGCATACTACGAATTCGAGTTACTAACCCCACCGTGCCTTTTTTTTCCAACTCCCGGATTAATTCCGAAGCTGGAATATCGCTCATGCTCGATTGAATAGTGTATTTAACTACTTGGGGCGGCTTAATTATTACACCACTAGAAGGTTGTGCTGCACCTGGTGGTAAGGGAGCATCTACTAATGCTGCCGTCACAATTCTGCTTTCTGTGGACTTCAAGAACCGAGACTGTTGTAAACTCAATAAAAAATCATTGACATCGTTAAAAGAACGAGCCAAGCCGGTAATTTCTAATCCACCGGCCGGATTGTTTGGGGGCTGCCCTGCTACTACTGCAATAGGTGGGGTTTGCTTGATGGTTTCGATTTGGACTGCTGTTGGGATGCGATCGCGCAAATCTTGCAGCATTGCTGACCAAGGTCGAATCTGGTCAAATACAGTGACTAAAGCTTGAGTTTCCGCTTTAACTGCACTCGTCTCGGCTTTGATTTTGTTCAGATTTCCTATTTCAGTATCTAATCTCTTGCTTTCCTGTTCGAATTGTGCTATCTGAGCATCTAATTCAACAATCTTCCCTTGCAACAACCACCAACTAACTCCCAATAAAGCTGGAAGACCTATACCTACTGCAACCCCCACATACACTGGTGTCATATTACCTGTAGGGAAGCTTAGGGATATTCCTCCCTTTCTGTCAGGCTTTTGCTGGTATGCTGGGCGATCTTTAAGAAAATTAACATCCAAACTGTACATTTTCTCACACCAATTAGAAACAAATATTTATGGTTTGAGAATTCTCAAACAGCGTAACTATCAAAACAGACAATCCAAAATCCAAAATCTAAAATCGGTATTACACCTCCCGCATACCTAAACCAAGTACAATCGCCAAGCCAGAGCGTTGTACCTGTGGATATTTATCAGTGTCAACTTCTAACGACAAAGACCCAATTGGATCTATTTGGGTAGTTGGCAAGCTCAATCGTTGGGTAAAGAATTCATCTAGCTGTTGGAGTCCACCTCCTGGCCCAGCTAATAAAATCTGCGCTACCTCCAAATTTTCACTTTGATTAAGGTAAAAATCGATTGAACGGCGCAGTTCATCCGTCAGTTCTCCCAATACTCTTAATATGGCTGCCATACCAGGATCGATTTCGGTAACACCGGTTTTCCCACCATCTAGGGGAGTTGGGGGAATAATCATTCCGTGTAACAGTTCCATATCTCGTGATGTGGGTAAGCTCATTGCCCTTGCTAACGCAGTTTGCATTTGATAAGTGCCTATGGGCACTGTGCGCGAAAATTGCGGTACTCCGTTAACAATGATGGCGATTTCTGTACTGTCGAACTCTATATCAACTAGGACTGCTGCTTCTTGCGGCCCAAATTGTCGCAGTTGCTCACGAATAGTCCGAATCAGGGCAAAACTGTTAATTTCTAAAACATCAATTTGTAGTCCTGCCTGTTCGAATGTACTTATATAGGTATCCGTTATTTCCTTGCGAGTGGCTACTAGAAGTACATGTACTTTTTCAATGCCATCTTCATCTACAAAGTAGTCAAGTTTCTGATAATCTACATCAGCTTCTTCACGAGGATAGGGTAAATACAAACCTGCTTCATGGTTTAGCACCATTTCTCGCAGTTCTTTGTCATCTAACTCCGTTGGTACAGGTATAATCCGAACGATGGAATCTCGCCCTGGTACACCAGTGGCAACACGAGTAGTTTTAATTTTGCTTTCAGCTAGCGCCTGCTGGATTAATTGCGCCATTGCTGCGGGATCGGTGATTTGACCATCGGTAACTACGCCTTCTGGAACTGCTACCGATGTAAAGGTTTCTAGTTTCAAGCCTTGACGCTGTTTGCGTAGCTGAACTACATTTACCCGTTCGGGAGCAAGTTCAATGCCGACCCCTTTATTCGATTTGCCAAACAGACGATTGAATTTTTGTACCACAGTTGTGCCCGATGGACTGCTAAATTGAAAATTTAAATTTGTTGTGGATAGAAACGTAATATATTACGTCTCTACACGTAATTTATTTAGCCTATAATCTCGACAATTCTGTCTAAGCTTTTCACACTGATCAAGCGTAA
This sequence comes from Nostoc sp. LEGE 12447, assembly GCF_015206985.1. NCBI lineage: Bacteria > Bacillati > Cyanobacteriota > Cyanophyceae > Nostocales > Nostocaceae > Nostoc > Nostoc sp. LEGE 12447. The sequence continues at coordinate 93,405 of NZ_JADEXT010000002.1, forward strand.
AAATACTGGGAAAATGATTCAATTGCGAAAATTTAAACAACTTCTTGCTTTGGCACTGCTTGGCTTATTAACCAGTTGGATTGTAAGTTGCAGCACAGGTAATGTTAGTACAAATACAAAACAAGCTAATTCAGGAGGGGCAACTATTGAGTTTTGGACAATGCAACTCCAACCTCAATTTACCGACTACTTCAAAAACCTAATTGCAAATTTTGAATCACAAAATCCAGGTATAAAGATTAACTGGGTTGATGTGCCTTGGGCAGCTATGGAGAACAAAATTTTAACAGCTGTCTCAGCAAAAACGCCACCTGATGTAGTTAACCTCAATCCGGGTTTCGCTTCCCAACTGGCGGGTCGAAATGCCTGGTTAGATTTAGATGCGAAAGTCTCAAACGATATACGTTCCTCCTATCTACCGAATATCTGGAAAGCCAGTACGCTTAATGGCAAGAGTTTTGGGTTTCCCTGGTATCTCACCACAAGGTTAACCATTTATAACACTGATTTATTAAAACAGGCAGGTATCAATAAGGTACCCGCAACCTACGCGGAATTAGCACAAGCAGCACAACAAATTAAAGATAAGACTGGCAAATATGCCTTTTTTGTAACTTTCGTGCCGCAAGATTCCGGTGAAGTGCTGGAATCTTTCGTGCAAATGGGAGTCACCCTAGTAGATGCTGAGGGGAAAGCAGCGTTTAATTCAGCACAAGGTAAGGCAGCGTTTCAATACTGGGTAGACTTGTATAAAAAAGGGCTTCTGCCTAAAGAGGCTTTAACGCAAGGACATCGCCATGCGATCGATTTATATCAATCTGGAGAAACTGTGTTTCTAGCTTCTGGGCCAGAGTTTCTGAAAACGATCGCTAATAATGCCCCGAAAATCGCCCAAGCTTCAGCAATAGCACCTCAACTCACTGGTGACACAGGTAAGAAAAATGTCGCGGTGATGAACATAGTTATTCCCCGTGATAGCAAACAACCAGATGGCGCTGTGAAGTTTGCTTTATTTGTCACCAATGACGAAAATCAGTTAGCTTTTGCGAAAGCTGCAAATGTTCTACCTTCTACAATCAAAGCATTATCTGATAGTTACTTTAAAGATGTTCCAGCTAATGCTTCTACAGTAGAAAAAGCGCGAGTTATCACTGCTAAACAACTGCAACAAGCAGAAATATTAACCCCTACTTTGAAGGATTTTAACAAACTGCAAAAGGCAATTTATGAGAATTTACAAGCAGCAATGTTAGATCAAAAAACTGTAGATAAAGCCGTAGAAGATGCGGCACAAGAGTGGAACAATAGATAAATTCGTAATTCGTAATTCGTAATTCGTAATTCGTAATTCGTAATTATGATTTACGAATTATATTGGTGGTTGTTAAAAAATCGCCTACTAGATAAAGGGAACCACATAAAACGATTAAATTGTCTGTGGTGGTGGTTGAGATTGCGGCTTCTAGTGCTGTGAATAAATCTGGATGGATTTGGCGATCGCTTAATTGGGTACAGAGGCTATAAGCTAGGTTTGATAAGGAGTCTAGATCGGCAGAAGTTCTACCTGGCCAGGATTCTACTGGTATTGGTACTAAAAAAAGGCGATCGCCGGGGCGCAGTAGGGCGGCAAAAATATCAGCATGATCCTTATCGGCAAACATTCCCATAACCCAAATGATGGGCTTGGGATTAACTGCGTCTAAGCTATCAACATACTGACGAAGAACTTGGGCAGCGGCAGTATTATGAGCCCCATCAAGTAATATTTTGTGGTTGTTCCAGGTAGTCCATTGCATCCTTCCTGGCCATTGAGTTTTTGCCATCCCCTTAATTATGGATTCTTCAGAAATATGCCAACCCTGTTGTTGGAGAATTTCTAAAGCTGCTATTGCCAAAGCTGAATTTGCTAATTGAATTTGTCCCGCTAATGGCAAAGGATATTTAATTAATTGAGAATTTTGAAGTGTTTGATATTCTGCCCATCCTGTAGCGATTTGACGGGCAGGTTGAGGCGTAAAAATTGGACATTTTAATTCTAAAGCACGCGATCGCACAACTTCTTCTGCATCCGGTGGCAATTGCCCAACCACGACGGGACATCCAGGTTTGAGAATACCTGCTTTTTCTCTAGCAATATCCGCGACGGTGGGGCCAAGTTGTTGCCAATGTTCCCGGCTGATGGAAGTGATGATAGTAACTATGGGTTCCAAACAGACATTGGTTGCATCTAAACGCCCTCCTAGTCCGACTTCTACCACAGCCACATCTACTTGCTGCTGGGCAAAATATAACCAAGCAGCCGCCGTGATTACTTCAAACTGAGTGGGGTTCCCATACTGTTGTGAAAAAGTTTTATCCCCCCTATCCTCCTCCAAGTGGGAAACATAGCCCCCCTTTTGAAGGGGGGTTGGGGGGATCTCCTCGTCACCAGCCTGAATAACTGCTTGGACTTTTTCTAATAATTGGCTCAGTTCTTCAGAAGAAATTGGCTGTTCATTCAAACAAATACGTTCCGTCCAATCGACTAAATGGGGGGAAGTGTAGCGTCCTGTGCGATAACCAGCCTCAGTAAGTACCGAGGAAAGATAGGCACAGACGGAACCTTTACCATTAGTGCCAGCAACATGAATTACCGGGACTTGGTGATGAGGATTGCCGAGATTTGCCAATAAGTTGACAATGCGATCGAGTCCCAGATGGACACCAAAGCGTTGAAGGGGTTGTATTACAGAATCAATATCCAAGGAAGGAGGACTGGGGGCAAGGGGGCAAGGGGGCAAGGGGGCAAGGGGGCAAGGGGGCAAGGGGGCAAGGGGGCAAGGGTAACTTTCCCCTCTGCTCCCTGCTCTCTTCCCCTCTGCCTCTTGTACCCAATGCACCATTAATCGTGATAAAACCGACTGTCTCCGTAAGTAGAAACAGACGGTTCAAAAGTGATGATATTAAGCCGAATTTAGGCTTCGCGATCCAAAAAGCCTTGAATTTGTCTTAAAGCCGCAGCGCCAATATTAAACACTGCCCAACTAGCAGCAATGACAACTGGTGCTAAAACGATCGCTATACGGTAATCGATATCCATATCTAGAACCCCTCTCTTAAGTAGAAATTAAAGTTTTGTCAACTGCCCTCATTTTTATTTTTAGCTGAAGTGGGTAACTTTTCCCAACATATATGTAAAGAATGTTTAAATTATTGAAAATTGAGTATGGGGCATTGGGTACAAGAGGCATAGGGGAAGAGAGCAGGGATCAGAGGGGAAAGAGGTAATTTTTATTCTCCCCCTTGCACTGCCCTCTTCCCTCTAAGGCTTGCTAAAGCCAATGTCTGTACCTTTACCAGCATGAACTAAAGCTAACTTTTGGTAACGTTTAGCGTGTTCAATTAGTTCTGCGGCTTCAGCCTCCGTTAATTGTCGTAACACTTTGCCTGGAACACCTACAACTAGTGACAAAGGCGGTATATTTTTAGTTACGACTGCGCCAGCACCAATAATGCTACCAGCACCCACTCGTACCCCGTCTAAAATAACCGCGCCAATGCCAATCAAACTTCCACGCTCAATGTAAGCGGAATGTACCACAGCGCGATGCCCTACGGTAACATGATCTTCTAAAATTGTCGGAAAACCAGGATCGCCATGTAGAATTGCACCATCTTGAATATTTGTGCATTCGCCAATTTCAATGCGTTCTACATCTGCTCTAACTACTGCTCCATACCAAATGCTCACCCCTGCTGCTATATTTACCGAACCCATAACAACAGCATTGGCTGCAATGAAGGCAGCTTGAGAAAAATCAGGAGATGTCCAGTAAGAAGCGGTAGACACGATAGAATATGAATAATGGTACCAAGGAACACTGGAGAAACTCCAACCTTTGAGGCTGGTTGCACGACCAGGATATCACAGCGTCAAGCCTCTACGCTGAGGAAAACACTAGTGAACAATGTTACTGCCGCAACTCTGTGTCTGTGCAGCAGTCAACAAGTAACCCAAAGTGGTAGAGCCGAAGTGTATAATCCAATCCACTAGTGCTGGTGAAGACAAAATTATGTTTGTACGCACTTCATGATGAATCCAGGCTTTCAGTACCCGATGTTTGGGCCGGAAATACAGTGTCCTCATTGTCGCCAGACTATTCCGGCGCTGACATTAACAGATACCTATTTGTGTCCGCGTCATGGCGCTTTTGAAGCTAATCCTCAAAATGGAGAGTTAATCCATTTGCAATCAGGCCGTCATTGGCGGAGGTGGAATAATGAATGGTATAGGCAGCATACTCATCCCGATGGTATTCGGTTTGAAATTCACGAAGCATTAGATAAGCTCTATACCCAAGGTTATCGAGCCACAAAAGTGATTATTGCTCACCGCTATCAGGAATTGATGAGTGGCTATTTAGAACGCAGTACACCTTGGCGTTCTGGACAACCAGAAGTTACCGCTGCTCGGCTATACGGCTTACCCGTAGAGTTTAGCCCCGATACCTCAGAAGATCCCTGTTGGGAAGTGATTAATTTTGACTTGGAAAAAGAGCCTGGTGTCCCTGTACGCTACCCTTATTTCAGGTTGTTTGAATAATGGTCATTAGTCATTAGTCATTTGTCATTAGTGAATAACAAAAGACAAATGACTAAGGACTAAGGACTAAGGATTAATATGCACCACGCTTCTATTCGGACTGCGAATATTCATCGAGCGATCGCTTTCTACGAACATTTAGGATTTACAATTTCGGAACGCTTTACTACAGGCTACACGCTAGCTTGCTGGATGGAAGGGTTGGGTGGCAGAATTGAACTGATCCAAATTCCCGAACCCAAGCCAGCCCCGGATGCCTTTGCTGACGAGCATTATGTCGGGTACTATCATCTCTCGTTCGATTTAACTGAGATTACACCAGATTTACCTAGCTGGTTGACAAATTTACAGAAACGTGTATTGCTTGCTGCTGAGAGTCAAACCAAAGAATTACAACCGTTAAAGGTACTTTTAGAACCGACACAACAGCAAATAGGCGATCGCATTTACGAAGTAGCTTTCATCGCCGACACTGATGGCTTACCTCTGGAATTCATTCGGGTTTTAGCAAAACTGCCATAATTTAGCTTTTTTATTACCTTTATTGCTAATATATTGTTTTTCTGTATTGTTGCCGAGGTAACAGATTTTTTGGCCATATTAAACTCTGGTCACTCACCAAAATAATTATGTAAATTAATTTACAGATATATTTTCTAAGTACATGTATGGATTGTCTAGATTTTATAAATATTCCTTGCCGTTATTAATTTTAAGCTTATGGCTAGTAGCGGTTTTTTTGTTGAGCGATCGACCTGCTAATAGTCAACATACAGCCATATCTAACAAAGAAAAATCCCAGTCAACCTTGCTAGCAAAAAGAATAATGCCCTCAACACTGACAGAAAACGTCCATAAGACAGTGCTAGAAAATGGTCTAACTGTCCTAACAAAGGAAGTGCATACTGCGCCAGTGGTGACGGTGCAGGTGTGGTACAAGGTTGGCTCACGCAACGAAGAACCAGGGGTGAATGGCATTGCCCACCAGTTGGAACACCTGATGTTTAAAGGCACGAAAAATCGTCCGATTCAATTTGGCCGTTTGTTTAGTGCTTTAGGTAGTGATTCCAATGCTTTTACCAGCTATGACCAAACCGCATATTACGGTACTGTGGAGCGTAACAAGCTAAAAGCGCTCTTAGTGCTGGAAGCAGACAGAATGCAAAATTCCCAGATTGAGCCAGAACAACTAGCGAGTGAAAAACGAGTAGTAATTTCTGAGTTGCAAGGTTACGAAAATAGTCCAGAATATCGCCTCAACCGCGCCGTCATGCAGGCAGTGTTTCCTAATCATGCTTATGGGTTGCCTGTAGGTGGCACTAAAGCTGATGTTGAGAAATTTGAAGTTGAGCAAGTACAGAAATATTACCGTAATTTTTACAGCCCTGATAATGCTGTCTTAGTGATTGTTGGAGATTTTCAAACCGCGAATACTCTCGAAACAATTAAAGAAGTATTTGGCAAACTACCAAGGAGGGAGGGGGCAGGGGGCAGGAGGCAGGAGGTAGGAGTTATTTCTTCGTCATCTTCTTCATCCCCTATAGTGTTGCGAGAACCGGGAGCAGGGCGACTGTTACAAGTTGTGTATCCGCTACCGGATGCAAATCAACCAGATGTGCCGGCGTTGGATGTGATGGATTACATCTTTACAGAAGGACGCAATTCTAGACTTTATCAGGCATTGGTGGAATCAGGTTTAGCTAGTGAAGTTACAGCATCTGTTACCAGTTTGCGAGAATCTGGCTGGTATGAGGTTTTGGTGACGGCTGGATCTAAAAAAGATTTGAAAAAAATTGACTCAGTGTTGAGTCGCGCGATCGCAAATGTAGCAGAAAAAGGCGTGACAACTGAGGAAGTAGAACGAGCCAAAACCCAATTAACAGCAGATGTGATTTTGAGTAACCGTGATATCACCTCTCAAGCAATGCGATTGGGCAATGATGAGACGACTGGTGGTGATTATCGCTACACTGACCGCTATTTGGCTGCCGTTCGTCTGGTGAAGCCGACGGATGTTGTCGCTGTTATTAACAAATACCTTACTAAAGAAGCCAGGACAGTAGGCTTTTTTGAACCAACTCAAAAGCAGATAACAGGGGTTGGCGACAAACCAGACTCAGCCCAAACGACAGAAAATTTCTCTCCTGGCGTGCCTGTGCTTCCTTCTGAGGTGGTGAAATACTTACCGCCTGTGGATTTAGCTACAGATACGATTGCCCAAGTTCTACCACAGGAATTTAAACTTACTAACGGGCTGCGGATATTACTGTTACCCGATCATAGTACTCCCACCGTTACTCTAAGCGGCTATATTCAAGCCGGTACAGAATTTGATCCAGACGATCGAGCAGGATTAGCTGCTTTTGTGGCAGATAATTTGCTAAATGGTACTAAGAGCAAAGATGTCTTAACTATTGCCAAAATATTGGCAGAACGAGGGGCGAGTCTCAACTTTGAAGTACATCGTGAAGGTGTACATATCGAGGGTGATAGTTTAGCAGGGGATTTGCCAGTAATTCTAGAAATATTGGCAGATGTTGTTAAAAATAGTACCTTTCCCGCACAAGAATTGGAATTACATCGCCAACAAACTTTAACCGATCTGCAACTGGAATTAGATGAGCCAGCAGAAGTAGCCAGAAGAATATTTGTGCAGTCAATTTATCCGAAAAAACATCCTTTACACACTTTTCCCACAGAGGAGAGTTTACAGCAGATTCAACGCCAGGATGTGATCGATTTCAAAGCTAAACATTATCGTCCAGATACGACAGTGTTAGCGCTGGTGGGAGATTTTGATATAGACAAAATGCGATCGCTCATTAAAAATGAGTTTGGTAACTGGGAAGCTAGCGGCCAAGCACCCACATTAAAATATCCTCCGGTATCAATGCCGGAGAAAATAGTGAGTGTCAACCCAGTTTTACCAGGCAAAGCCCAAGCAGTGACATATATGGGTTACACAGGTATTAAGCGTTACGATCCTCGGTTTCACGCAGCCTTAGTATTGAACCAGATTTTGGGAGGCGATACTTTATCTAGTAGACTTGGTGCAGAAGTACGCGATCGCCAAGGTTTGAGCTATGGAATTTATAGCTACTTCCAAGCCGGGAAGAATGCAGGCACATTTTTGATAGAAATGCAAACTAGTCCAGCTGATACTAGTCAAGCGATCGCTAGTACTCGCCAAATACTACAGCAAATCCATCAACAAGGTGTGACTGCGCTAGAAGTAGAAACAGCTAAACGCACGCTCATCAGCAACTACAACGTTTCCCTGGCAAACCCAGAAGAATTAACAGATAGAATTCTGATGAATGAGGTGTATGGACTAGATAAAGTAGAATTGCATACCTTTACTGACAAACTTCAGAAAGTCACCTTTGAGCAAGTTAATCAAGCAGCTCGTGAATTACTCCACCCAGATCAAATCGTAGTTGTTACTGCTGGGCCATCTGTGTTAGCAGAGAAAAGCATTAGGTAGAGATGGGCGCTGGGCATGGATAATAAAGAATAGGTAAAGCGGTTTTCCCCGCTACCTATGAATTGTTCCTGCTCATCAGCATTGCCTTTTGAGAACTACCAATGAAAATTTACAACCATTTATACCAAATTTTAATTGCATCTCTGACTTTTCCAAATACTGATTGGCTGCAAATATTACGTCGTAGCTACGTAATATTAACGTTGTTAATAAGCTTAAATTTCATCACTGCGACTCCAGTAATGGCGGCAAATTTGTCTGGTGATTTGCTTAAGCAACCAGCTACAGAAATTACAATTAGCTTGGGTAATTCGGCTAACGAACTCAAATTTGAGCCAAATCATCTGGAATTCGAGGCTGGCAAACGCTATCAACTTCGGCTTACCAATCCCAGCCAACTGAAGCACTATTTTACTGCTAAAGACTTTGCCGATAGCATCTGGACACAAAAAGTCCAAGCAGGCAAAGTAGAAATTAAAGGAGCTATTCACGAACTGGAACTCAAGCCGGGTGCTGCGGCGGAATGGGTATTTGTGCCCTTAAAATCTGGAACTTATGGCTTACGTTGTTCAATACCAGGACATACGGAAGCAGGCATGACTGGAGAAATTGCCATCAACAACTAAAAATTGTTCGACTCAGTATTTAATAGCCGTCTAGTGTTTCAATTAAAGATAATTAAGCTAAATCGTATAAACCTCGTCTACCTTGAGAACCGTAGTTTTGTAGGTTGGGTGCAACAATAGCATAACCCAACATAAACTTTGGTGGTAATGTTGGGTTGCGTTTCACTCCACCTAACCTACATAAATATATCTTTTAAAAAACTCTAGGTTTCAACATAAATGAGGTTTAGTTGGGAGCGAAAAATAAGTTAGGGCGATTTTGTCTGAAGTCTAAAATATCAGGAGTAAGTGAATATGTTATTCTGTATACATTAGTGACTAAACTGCAATAATCCTTATCAGGGATTGAAATAACTTAAATTATAGATATTATTTCTCAAGTAATCTAGAGAAAGCATTCATACTTCATCGACAAAGCCAACAGTAATTATTAATTTCCCATGAACATTTTCAGTAACTTACTTTCTCAAGCAACTCAGCCTGCACCTGCGAAAAAACAACGCCGAGGAATTGAAATTAAATCGCCGCGTGAAATTGAAATCATGCGGCAATCATCGGCAATTGTGGCAACTGTCTTAAAAGAAATTTCCGAGCTAGTAAAGCCAGGAATGACAACGGCTGATTTGGATGCTCACGCAGAAAAGCGCATCCGCGAAATGGGGGCAACACCGAGTTTTAAAGGATATCACGGTTTTCCTGGTTCTATCTGCTCCAGCATTAATAATGAAGCAGTGCATGGCATTCCTAGCCCCAAAAAAGTGATTCGTGTGGGAGATGTATTAAAAGTAGATACTGGCGCTTATTACCAAGGCTTTCATGGTGATTCTTGCATTTCAATTGCTGTCGGTGAAGTGACAGAAGAAGCTGCTAAATTAATTCGCGTAGCAGAAGAAGCTTTATTTAAGGGCATTGAACAAGTAAAGGCTGGTGTATACCTACTTGACTTAGCTGGAGCAATTGAAGACCATGTGAAAGCGAACGGCTTTAGTATAGTCGAAGAATTCACTGGACACGGCGTTGGTCGTAACTTGCACGAAGAACCTTCAGTATTCAACTACCGTACCCGCGAGATGCCAAATGTTAAACTCCGTGCGGGGATGACGCTGGCAATTGAGCCAATTTTAAATGCGGGTTCTAGACACACCCGGACATTATCTGACCGTTGGACAGCAGTCACTGTGGATAATTCTTTGTCGGCTCAGTTTGAGCATACAGTGTTAGTTACAGACACGGGTTATGAGATTTTGACTGACCGTTCTAAGGTGTAATTGTTAGTTTTAATTATCTGTTGTTAAGAGAGGGAAAGTGTCACCAGATGACAATTTGCCTCTTTATTTTTTACGCTAGGTTCGTTCTCACATATAAGATTGATGCAAAGATGAGTCAATCTTATATGTGAAAACTTACGGTATCTAGTTTTTCACGAATCATTTAGTTAGGACTACTATATTTGACTAATAGCGGCATAATTATTTTTATAAACAGTAAGAATTTCTTTAGCTTGTACAGAGACAGATGTACTCTCTGGAATAGCTTGTAATAAATTAATTGCTTGCACCCATTTGTATTGTGCTTGTTGCCGAACTAGTAGCGAATGAGGTGAACTATTTACAAATAAATTAGCTTCTATTGCTAGTTTTTGGGCTGATTCTAAGTTTGCTAAAGCTTGCTTTTCTACTAAGATTCTTTGACTGATAGATTTATAGTTAATCTGATAGTAAGCTAATTTCTTCTTTGCCCTGTCATAAACTGATGTTTGATGAGGAATACTATCTAATAAGATAATTGCCTGATGCCATTTAGTTTCTGCTTGTTGCCAGACTTTTAGAGGATGTGGTGGTTTTTGAACTAGAGCAGCAGCCTCCATACCGAATTTTTGAGCAGATTTAAACTTAGCATTTGCATTTTCTTCTTGAGTTAAACTTAGATTCATCTGCTGCCATTGGAGACTTTGTTCTTTAATTTTCCAGCTACCAAAACCCAAGACTAATAAACTTGAGACTATGATCAAAACCGAACGTACTATCTTGGGTGTCGAAAAATTTGGTAATATTTGTATATGCTGGCTAATAGTTGCTTTATTATGATTTTCTTTTTCTATCTTTTTTAGGGCTTTTTCTGCCTGTTCCCTTAAAGTGTCACTCTGAATAATTAAAACAGCAATTTGTTCTTGGAGATGATCGCAATCATTAAGAATATCGGTCAATTCTTGAAATTTACTACCACTCGATATAATTAATTCGTGGTCATCATCTAACCATTCTAAGGCAAAGCCAGACTTCCCACAAAAAGCAGACACTCCTAATAAAATATTTAATAAGCTACGACTATTTTTAATAGTATCAAAAACATAATTTAACTTCTGTCTTAATTGTAATAATTCATTTTGGTAATTATTAATTTTTTGGATTTGATCCTCTAAAATATGAGACTTATCAAAGACTAAGTTAATTTTTAAATCTTCGAAAATTATCTGAAATTGTGCAAATAAACTGAGATGATTAATATCAGAATTTAGTTGATTGACTAAACTATCATCACTGAGAATATCAGCAGCTATTGCTTGCAAAAAATAACCCCATTCTATCCAGTCATCGATTTTGGATTGTAAATCAGTTAATGAAATTTTAGTTTTTGAATGTCCAAATTTGTCTGCGATCGCTTGATCTACTAATCCAACACTAGGTAGAAACAAACTAGCTACAGTGCCTATTCGAGGAAGTGTAGCGATCGCAGAATTTTTGACGTTCTCCAATCTCAATTCCTGGGCAATTAATTTTTTAATATTTCGTAGTTGTTCTTGAGCATTATTAATCGAGATAATTTGTTCCATGATTTTATTAGAATCGCCAATAGTCAGTTTGAGATTCTGAATTAGTGTTGGCAATTCGCTAACAAGTATTTCTAGGTTAGCCATAAATACCTCTTAGGGATTTGTCGAAAGTTTATACGAAACAATTAAAATAGCTGGAGTCAGAACATAACCACACATCTAAGCATCCTAGTTGAGTGATAAATCTTAGGATCTATAAAATGTATAATTCCCGTAAATCCTGGTAAAGTAACAATTTCAGTTTAAAAATCCCAGAAAAAGACAAAATTACCCATTCACTAACCTATGAATGAAGTTGATTTAGCATTTACCCCAGCACTAGAGTTGGCGCAATTAATTCGTCGCCGGGAAGTATCCCCTCTAGAGTTGGTAGAAATATATTTAGAACGGATTGGGCAATTAAATCCCCAATTAGGAAGTTATTTTACGGTGACGGCAGAATTAGCGATCGCAGATGCCAAAGCCAAAACAGAATTATTGACAACTACCTCAGAACTACCACCATTTTTTGGTGTGCCAATTTCCATTAAAGACCTCAACGCTGTAGCTGATGTTACCTGTACTTATGGAAATCCAGTATTACTAAACAATATCCCTAACTATGATGATGGAGTTGTAACACGGATTAAGCAAGCTGGGTTTACTATTCTTGGTAAAACAGCCACTTCTGAATTAGGTTCATTACCATACAGTGAGCCTACGGGTTTTCCTCCAGCGAGAAATCCGTGGAATTTAGAATACACCCCAGGCGGTTCCAGTGGTGGCGCGGCGGCGGCGGTAGCAGCAGGATTGTGTGCGATCGCTCAAGGTTCTGATGGTGGTGGTTCAATTCGTGGCCCTGCGGCTTGTTGTGGTTTGGTGGGACTTAAACCATCCAGGGGTAGGGTGAGTAAAGCACCTGTAGGCGAACGCCTCGCTGGAATTGCCGTCAACGGCCCCATCGCCCGGACTGTGGCTGATGCTGCTGCCCTATTGGATACTATATCTGGCTATGTCACAGGCGATCCTTACTGGTTGCCAGATCCGGAGCCATCATTTCTCGCTGCTACTCAGACAAAATTGGGTGCTTTGCGAATTGCCTTTGATACTAATATTTCTCCTTTGGGAGAAGCTGATGCTAACTGTCAGCAAGGTGTCCGTCAAACAGTCCAGTTATTAGAACAACTCGGCCACCACCTTGAACAGAAATCCCCAGATTTTAGCGGTTTAGTTGAACCATTTCAAATCGTTTGGCAAGCTGGGGTAGCTGCGTCAGGACTTCCTGTTGAAGCCATGCAACCATTAAATCGTTGGCTATTTGCACGCACAGGTTCTGTTGCCCAGTACCTCCAAGCAGTTTCCCAAATGCAGATTGTGGCACGACAGATTGTAGCCTTTTTCGATACCGTGGATGTGCTGGTATTGCCAGTTTATCTCCATTCACCTATCCGCGTTGGAGAATGGGCTTCGCTGAGTCCAGAAGAGACATTCCAAAATATTATTGAGTGGATTGCCCCTTGTCCACCTGCGAATGCAACTGGACAACCTGCGATCGCAATTCCTGTAGGCTTTGATAGTAAGGGTTTACCCATAAGTGTGCAACTAATTGGTAAACCTGCGGCTGAAGCTACCCTCATCAACCTAGCAGCACAATTAGAAGCGGCGAACCCTTGGATTCATCATCGTCCAGCCTTTGCGATATCAGGCTAATCATGCAGGCATCCCTGGAACAACTTTCGCAAATTATTGTGTTTGCAGGTTTAGAAACAGCAGACAAAGTAAATTTGCAACCTTACACTCAGGTGCAACGCCATCGCAAAGGAGAGATTATTCTCCATGAGGGTGATGTTTTACCAACAAAACTCTATGCTGTTGCCAGTGGAGCAATTCAAGTTACCAAAATAGCAATGACGGGGAAAGAAACGATTCTCCGCACCTTAGCGACTGGGGAAATTTTTGCGGCTCCTGCTTTATTAGGCAATGGAATTTCTCCAGCCACCGTAACTGCTGAATCTGATTGTGAAATTCTCACTATAGAGAGAGATGCTTTATTAAAAGCGATTGGACAAAACCCTGAAATTGCATTACGAATGCTGATGGTGTTTAACAGTCGGATTCAGCAATTGCATGAGACAGTACACGGATTAGTTTCTGAAAGAGCTATTGTTCGCCTTGCCAGATTAATTCAATATTTTGCTGCCGAATCTGGAACTGAATTAAGTCCACAAGGCGAGTGTTTAAAAGTCAAATTGTCTTATTATCGCATGGCTCGCAGTAGCGGGATTACTTACGAAGAATGTGTGCGGTTAATTAAAAGTCTCAAGTCAGTAATTGACTATCGTCGTGGTGGGAAGATTATCATACTCGATCCTAAGAAATTAGATGCGATCGCTTCTGGAAATATAGATCAATAATATTTATTACAAGTTTCCAGAAATTCAGGACTTAGGTAAAAAATAGCCCAAACCTCAATACTTTTCGGTTAAACCCAATAATCTCTCTTTTGGTCTGGGAAAGGTTAAAGGGCAATGGGGAAAGGGAAATTCAAACCCTTTCCCTTTCCCCTTTTCCCCAAAACCCGAAAAGTATTGGTCCAAATCTTTATTCTCCGGTAGGGGCAATTCATGTAGACGCATTCGCGGAGCGTCTCGTAGAGAAGCGGCTACTCTTACGAGAACGCTTTCAGCGAACCCGCAGGGTATTGCCCCTGCCGCGTGTAGTTTTGCGTAAGTTCTCAGATCGAAAAAGGTAACATTTTGATGTATTGCCTTTTTCCATAAGGGATTTACAACAGAATTTAAGAGTCATAATTCAGAATGGGCTACGCTAACGGAAGTTAAACACGCTTTATTCCTGGCTTTGAAACTTAGCTTGTATACAATACCCAACTTGAAATCTGCTACACGTATCCCGCAACCCGAAAAATTTAACGTTTACAACGACTCTAAATAGCTCAAAAGATCGGCCATTTCTTGGGTGCTAGGCTGGAATTTTGGCATTGGCGGGGTTTCGCCACTGATTACCTGGTGAATCAATCCATATTGAGACTTATGCTTGGAAACAGCCTGCAAACTTGGCCCTACTCGCCCGTCTGCTTCCAAACCATGACAACCAGCACAGTTAATTTGAAAGATCGCGTGTCCTTGAACTGGGTTTCCTGTTAGAGATAAAACACTCTTGACATAAGGATCGGAGGCTTGAACCAACTGAACACCAAAAAAGCCCAAAGGGACTGATAGCAGTATGGCCAGCGTCAATAAAACGATGCGCTGAATCAAAATTTCAGGTTTGGTAATCTGGTTATCCAAAAGGTTTGCGGTGAAAGTCTAGGTGTGCTAAAAAGTTTTCTTTTCCTACACATAGCTTAAAAGTTCTTGATCGTGTCTGCAAGCACAGAAGACTATTTTTTTCTGAGCAGTTGCCCTTCAAAAAGTCTATAGGACGCAGGATTCATACTAAATTTGGTAAAATCAAAAACAGGCAACGAATATTTAATCATTACAAAGAGGAGATTTCCAGTGGTTGAACCCCTGCTATCAGGTATTGTCCTTGGTCTAGTTTTCGTCACCCTCGCCGGACTGTTTTACGCTGCCTATAAGCAATACAAGCGCCCCAATCAGTTGGGCGGTTGAGGGAGTTTTATTAGCTGTAGCGGGGCATTTAGCCTGTGCTGTTAGCGGATAGCTAGGGTTTAGCCCGTGCTGAGTAGGGGAGACAAGGGGACTATGAAGGACAAAGAAGCAATTTTTCTCCCCTCTCTCCCTTATCTTTTCCACTCCCTTATCGTCTCATTGCACAATTCTGTAGAAAGTAAGTGATGTGTTGCCGTAAACCTTCTCGCGGCAAATTTCCCAAGAGGGAATCTCTGGCGGTGTCCAACCTTGTGAGGCGTGTTCAACTGCGATTTCGCCACTAGGATCTAAAAGTTGATAGTGAGCGATCGCTTCTAATACTGGTTGGAACAATCCACTGGCATAAGGTGGATCAAAGTAAATTCTATCGAATTGCTTGCCTGATAAAGTCTTTAACTGCTGCGTAATATCTCCCCGCAATACCCGAAATTCTTGCTCGTCGGCATTAGCTACCTGCTGCCAATTTTGTTGGATAGTGGCACAGGCTCGGCTTGATTGTTCAATTCCCACTGCTAGGCTAGCTCCTCTACACAAAGCTTCTGCGCCCATTGAACCAGTACCGGCGCACAAATCTAGCCAGCGACAACCTGCAATTTCTCCCTGCCAAATATTAAAGACTGCCTCCCTTACCCGCGCACTGGTAGGTCTAGTTTCTTTCCCTGGTAAAGTTTTTAGCTGGCGATTACCGTAAATTCTCAGGCTCATTGGTTATTAGTCATTGGTCATTAGTCATTAGTCATTGGTCATTAATTTTAGACAAAGGACAAAGAACAAATGACAAAAATAGATTAGGCAGGAATTTTTTCACGGACTTGAGCAACAAAATTAGACAAGATTTGCAATCCAATATTAGATGATTTTTCGGGGTGAAATTGAACTGCCATCAGATTTTCGTGAGCGATCGCAGCTGTGACGGTTTGAGTACCGTGGGTGATGGTTGCTGCACGGATTAGCGGGTCTATTGGGTCAACATAGTAAGAATGGACAAAATATACCCAAGGATCGGACGGCAAATGCTCCCACAAAATACTTTTTGCCTGAGTCATTTCCAGCTGATTCCAACCCATGTGAGGAATAGTGATGTCAGGTTCTGGACGAAATCGGCGCACTTTTCCTTTGATAATTCCTAGTCCTGGTTGGGTACCTTCTGCACTTGATTCAAAGAGAATTTGCAATCCTAAACAAATTCCTAAAAAAGGTTTACCAGATGCGATCGCATCTTTAATAGGTTGTTCCAAACCACGCGCTCGCAGGTGTTGTACTGCTGGATCAAATGCTCCCACTCCCGGCAGAACTATTGCATCTGCCTGCTCTAATTCCTTTGGAGAATAAGTAACATTAGGAGTTGCCCCAGCTTTTTCCAACCCCTTACAGACTGAGTGCAAATTTCCCATCTCGTAGTCTACGACCGCAATTACTGGCATTTACCTGCTCCTTGTAAATTTATTAATGGAGGGTTTTTCTATTCTAAATAATATTTGTTATGAAGAAAAGAATTCTATTAACTTCTTTTGACATTTGCCTAAAAGATCAACAGTCAAAATTCTTCTGATGATTTATTACTTGAAGTTACCAAACTCGATCTGATACCAGATGACTTGAGTTTTTTACGCCAGTTACCCGTAGATGTCCAACTTGCCAATACTCAGGTAATGGAAAAAATCAATGCAATTCAACCTGAAGACATTATCTGTTGTGAGCAGGCTGCAATCCTTACACAATTAAGTGTGGAAGCATTTACTAGCTGTGGAGAAATTAGAAGTTGATATAGAAAAATTAGTGGCGAAAGAAGCATCAATTCAGATTAGCCACGACTGCGGTCAATTTGTTTTTACTATTTAGGCTTGGAATACTTAGACCAAAATCAACTTACAAGCCGTTGTCTTTTTACCCACATTCCGGTTCTAAATCAAGAAAATTTGATGGGAGTTATTGCAGATTTCGTATTAATTATTAACAAACAGGCACTTTCATCAAGTTGTTAATGTCTGTATGGTGAAAGAAATATCTAAGTATATGTTGCCATTGTTACTAATTTTCCCAATTGCTCAATCAACTCCTGCGACACAACCACCTGAAGAAGTCGTACAAACACAAGAAGTACGTCCTTTACCAGGTCAATTGGATACAGTGCCAACTTTTAACAGTAATAGTCCAGAATTGGTGTTGAAAGAAGGAATTTTACTCTCCACTTTTCCACCAGATGGCAAAAAAGTGCCAACAGCGCATCTAAATTTTCCCTTTCGGGGACGATTTGATATTTTTGCCCATCACGTTGCTAGAGCTGAACCATCAGAGAATTTGCGTAGGCGTAGCCCGTCGGAGACATCGCTCTATTTAGGGATAATTTTGCATAACCCTAGTTCGGAAGCAGTAAAGGTGAATATTTGGCAGGCAGCGAGTTATTTGAGTCAACCGGATGCACCATTTATTCAATTACCATCTTTTAGCGAAAATCCTTTAGGGACAATTTTTGCTGGCCCAGGCGATCGCGTCATGTCTGATGTGCTGCGGGGACGACGACAAGAGATTTTCCCCGCCCAAATTGAGATTCCAGCAAAGCAAAGTCGGATGTTACTAAATTTACCAATTCCTGTACAGGGATTGACACCACCTCTGAATGGTCGGTCAACATTGCTCCGATTGCAAAGTAATGGCACTGTCTATGCAGCTAGCCTAGCGATGTTTGCACGGGTGAATCCTGATGGCAGTGAGCGATCGCCTACTTTAGAAGAGTGGCAGAATTTACTAAATAATGGTGATTTAGCTGGGCCACGGGATAAAGCACCCACTCCCTTAGAGGAAACAGGTAAACCAAGAATTTATGGGCGTGTTGCTGGAGTGGCTGCTGGTTCACGATGGAGAGCCTTATTAGTAGATAAGCCTAAAGCTAGGTATTTAACTATTCCCCAGCCTGGTCAAGTGTTTTCTTACGCCCTGAGTACCCTACATGGCGGTATGTTAGGAACTGGTCAAATACAAAGTGCTACTATGCTGGTGCGCTATCCTGACACCGCATATCGCGCTCATGGCAACTATGGAATTCAATATAATCTCAAGTTGCCGCTATACAACAATACTCAAAGTCCTCAAACTGTGAGTGTATCCATACAAACCCCACTGAAGGAGAATCAGCTAGTCAAACCAGGGTTACGCTTTCTGAGTACACCAGCCCGTGAAGTATTTTTCCGAGGGACAGTGCGGGTACGTTACAAAGATGAGCAAAATCAGCCGCAAACTAAGTTTGTGCATTTAGTACAAAAGAGAGGTCAACCAGGGGAACCCTTAGTTTTATTAAATATGAAAGCTGGCGATCGCTCCTTAGTAGAAGTAGACTTTCTCTATCCACCAGATGCCACACCACCGCAAGTATTAACAGTGTCAACTCAGACACAAAGTCGGTAATAAATGATGGGTAATTGGTATAGCTTTTCTCTAATTACCAATTACCTTGGCAATTTCTGGCAACTGTGACTCAATAATTTAGCCGTCAAGCTTCTTTTAAACTAGATATAAGACATCACACAAGGTCATTACAGATGGTTGCAACTCCAAATTCTAGCTATATTTCTCCAGAAGACTATCTCAAAGGAGAAGAAACTAGTCCTATGAAGCATGAATATAGACAGGGACAGGTTTATGCAATGGCAGAAGCAAGTAATACCCATGTAATTATTAGCGGAAATGTGTTTGCTATCCTAAGAAATCATTTGCGCGGGAGTGGTTGTCAGGCTTATATCTCAGATACTAAAGCACATATTGAGTCGATTAATATCTATTACTACCCCGATGTGATGGTAAGTTGTGACCAACGAGATAGAGCTTTTAACAACTTTCTGTGTTATCCCTGCTTAATTGTAGAAGTGCTATCTCCGACAACAGAAGCCTTTGACCGAGGTGATAAATTTGCTGACTACCGACAGATGGAATCACTTGAGGAATATGTACTTATAAGTCAAACTCGATTAAATGTTGAGTGTTTTCGCCGTAACCCAGAGAGCCAATGGGTACTTTATCCTTATGAAAAAGAAGATATAATTCATCTGGCAAGTGTGGATTTTCGGTGTGCTGTTGCAGATTTCTATGAGGATGTTACTTTTGAATCGCTGTGATTGACTGACTCTAGCTTAAAAGCCAGAAACCAGAACTTTGAGGATTTAAAAATGTGTTTTTATAAAGCAAAATAAAAAGGCAAAAGAAAATTTCTTTTGCCTTTTTACTTTTTACATTTTAATAGAGACGCGAAATTTCAAGTCTCTATTCGTCGTCGAAATCATCCTCGTCGTCTTCCTCTTCTTCCTCGAAATCGTCGTCATCTACGACTTCATCGGCGATTAATTCATCTTCATCATCCAGAACTGACCTCTCTGCACGTCTGCTACCAAAACCAGATTCCCCAAGAGTAGGAGAATCTAAATTATAGGTACGAGCTGTGCGGTCATCTAAGACCATATCCAGAGGATCATCAACTTCATCCAAGACACTACTGCTAATCTCAGCAGCATAATCATCGATCGCACCGGGTTCTTCATAGGTATTGTATCCAGTACCAGCCGGAATCAATCGGCCGATAATCACGTTTTCCTTTAATCCGCGCAGCCAGTCAGATTTGCCTTCGATAGCTGCTTCGGTAAGTACCCGTGTTGTCTCTTGGAATGATGCGGCGGAGATAAAGCTATCAGTGTTCAACGATGCTTTGGTGATACCTAACAATACTGGGGTATACTGTGCCCTCGCACCGCCTGTAATTGCCATAGCTTCGTTCACCTGCTCAACTTGGCGCAGTTCTACCAATTCGCCGGGAAGCATGGTGGTGTCACCACCATCATCAATCCTGACCTTGTTGGTCATCTGGCGAACAATTACTTCAATGTGCTTATCGGAAATATCAATCCCTTGAGACTGATACACCATTTGCACTTCATTCACTAAGAATGTCTGTACCTTCTGCAAGGCAAGGCTAGCACAAGCATAGATTCCGTCTTCGGAACCAAGGCTAAAGAAGATTTCCAAAATTTCGTGGGGATTAGATGGCCCATCAGTTAACGGTTGTCCCGCTAATACTATTGATCCATCTGGCACAATCAAGTTTTGTCCAGGGCCCAGAGGATAATCTGTCACCACGCCATTTGATTCTACGACCTTAATAGCGATCGCTTCATCACCACTTTCAGCGTAAACTACCTTAACTTCTCCGCCCCGCCGACACAAAATACAGGCTTCTTTCGGTTTACGAGCTTCAAGTAGTTCCTCAATCCGAGGCAAACCTTGAATGATATCTCCGGTTTTGGCGCGTTCAAACACCAGCAACACCAAGTTATCACCCCGTTGTACCAAATCGCCGTCTTCTATCTGCAACACAGCACCAGGGCTGACTCGATAAGGGCGACCGATACGGGTAGTAACAACGTAGTTTTTAGTACTCAGAGCTGATTCCCCACCAGATGCAGCAGCGGCACTTTTGATATCCACTACTTGCCCTGATTCTGGAGCAAAAACTCCAGGAGCAAGTTCTGTACCTTCTACTAGCAAGTCACCCACTTTCACCTTTGGCTGAGTACTAGTATTAATGGTGAGCCTGTCAGCGTCACGCAACACTAAGCAGCGACGCACGTTTTCGGTTCCTTTGCGGACACCTCGTACTTCCCCACCTTCTTTACACAAGATTTGGGTACGTGCGACTACAGAACCTGGGGCGATGGTTAACCCATCGTATACCTCAAGTGTGGTCTGGGTGCTACCTTGGGTGGCATCGGCGGTAATGTCTCGACGAATTACCAAGGATTCCAAAATTACCAGTTGTAAACGTTGAACTTCTGGGTCTTCAGTATCCTCTACTAATTCAATATCTGCTGCCAGGGGTGAAGCATTATGGTCTTGTTCCCCTTCTTGCTCAATTTCCAGCACTAGCTGGGTTCGCAGTAGTTCTACACCTTCAACAGATTTGACACGTTCTGAATCTTTGTAAGGTAGTCTCTGCACCGCTCTTAATTGAATAGATCGCCCGGTTTGTTGACTTACCGATGTAGTGGATGGCACATCTGGATTATCTGGTACAGCAAACTCGACTACTGGACGACTCAACAGGGCAGGGCCTTCTGGTGTCTCCACATACTGGATATAACGCAATTCCGTGGCAACATTACCTTGGAATTCCTCACCTGGTTGGATGAAGGTGTTATCTCGCCCGATGACTGATTCTGGATCGTCCACCATCAGCAGTTCGCCTGGCTTCACCACAACTTCCCGCAGGATGTCGTTTTTCTGGGTCACTTCTACCACACCACTGTTTTGGCAGAAGATATCCTTCACCACTTCGGTGCCAGCTTCCACAAACTGACCGTCTTCCACCAACAGTAAGGAGATATCTTTATTAACTTCGTGGCTTTCTTCAGGAATCCACAACAAGGTACCGCCCTGCACGACTTCATAACCCAGCTTGGCTTTACCTTTTTTCTGGACTTCGACACCAGCAAATTTCAGGAATCCACCAGTGGTTGTACGATAGCGGTCATCAATTAACTCAGCTACTACTTGACCATTTTGCACTTTTGTGCCTGGTGTAGCTCGGAGGTTAAATACCTGGTTGTTGCCAGTAGATACTAAGTAGTTATTACGACCTTGAGAACTTTGGACTGTCACTGTTGCCTGGTCTAAAACCACAGAAGCAGTGATAATCTCAATTTCTCTGGTACTCTTACCTGGTGTAGCTTCTGGCAAGCGCACCACACCGCCGTGTAAACTGGCTAATTTGGTTTCTGCTAAAACTCCATTAGCAGCGATCGCATCACCATTTTTCACCACCAATTCGGCCCCTGGTGGCAAGTTGTAAACTTCCCCAGACAAAATCCAAATCAAACCACCGCGTGCGGCTGTGGTTGTGGTATTGCCTTGACGGTCAGTTTTTTGTTCTGGAACAACTTCGGCAAATTGCACTTCCCCTGCTAAGTCAGAGGCTACATCTTTAACTGCTTTTTCTGTATTAGTCCGAGTTGTACGTCCACCAAGGGCAACCTCTGCCAACAACTGACCTTGTTTTACCTTATTTCCATCAAATACATATAGTGTTGAACCTTGGGTAAGATGAACCTCTTGGTTCTCTGGGGTAACATCACCTACTTTTGTTGGCTCCAAAAGCATGATGCCATTAGCCTCAACATAGAGGGCATCTTCCCCGTGGCGGGTACGATATGTTCTGGTTTTCAGTTTGCGGGGAAGTTTGACAGTCCCATCGATTTTAGAACGAACTTGTTGTGCCACTTCTCCAGTAAACACCCCACCAGTGTGGAATGTCCGCATGGTTAACTGAGTACCAGGTTCACCGATACTTTGGGCAGCAATAATCCCTACAGCTTCGCCCAAGTCCACCATCTTGGCGTGTGCCAAACTCCAGCCGTAGCAGTGTTGACAGACAGAGCGTGCGGCTTCACAAGTTAGGGGCGATCGCACCACAACTTCTCCCACCCCAGACTTTTCAATTTTCTTTGCCAAGTCTTCAGGAATTGGCGAATTGCGTGCTGCAATCAATTCTTTTGTGACCGGATGCACCACATCTTCGCCAATTACCCGTCCCATCAAGCGAGTTGCAAGAGGAATCAAGGTTTTAGCACCTTCTGTCATTGGTCGAATGCTAAGACCTCTGGTAGTCCCACAGTCAAATTCCCGAATAATTACATCCTGGGAAACGTCCACCAATCGGCGGGTGAGATAACCAGAGTCAGCCGTCCGTAAGGCAGTATCCACCAATCCTTTTCTGGCACCGTAAGACGAAATAATGTATTCCGTCACAGTTAGCCCTTCACGGAAGTTGGTTTTGATAGGTAAATCGATAATTTCCCCTTGAGGATCTGCCATCAGTCCCCGCATCCCCACCAACTGCCGGACTTGTGAGATGTTACCCCGTGCCCCGGAGAATGCCATCATATACACGGAGTTAAGGGGATTAGTCTTCTTGAAGTGAACGACTACTTCATCTTTCAAAGCTTCACTGGTACCATTCCAAGTATCGATTACCTTTTGGAAGCGTTCTACTTCAGTGATCTCTCCCCGTTGATAACGGGTTTCAGTAGCGCGAATTTCTTCCTCGGCTGCTTCTAAGAGTAATCGCTTAGTTGGTGGTATCATCAAGTCATCTACACTGATGGAAACCCCTGCTTTGGTAGCGTAGCGGAATCCCAAATCTTTCAATTTGTCCGCCATCACTGCGGTTCGCGCTGTACCATAATTCGTAAAAGCCCAAGAAATTAAATTTCTCAGTTGACCTTTGTCAACCACGCGATTGCGAAAAATCATTTTTTCGTTAGTCATTAATCATTAGTCCTGAGTCATCAATAATTAATAATTCGTAATACTCGCAAAACGCGAGAAGCAAGCTACGTAATTCGTAATTAAAGAATTAATTACGAATTACTAATTAGAAATTACGAATTAACTTGCTAGTGCTTCCTGAATGGCATTGTTGTAAATAACGCGACCAGGAGTTGTGTATATATACTGTGAAAGTACATTGCCCTTAGCGTCTTGTCTGACTCGACGGAACTTATAGAGTAATGTGCGGGTACCATCCTCGTTTTCCGTCACTTTCACGGGTTCTGTATCCGGCTGGTCTGATTCTATTTCGCCGTCAAACCTTACGTAAATATAGGCGTGCAAGTCAATTTGATCTTGCTGGAAAGCCATAATTACATCCTCTAGCGAAGAAAAGTAATTTCCTGCCCCTTTTGTCGCACCGGGATTTTCTGCTGTTAAATAATAGGCTCCCAACACCATATCTTGGCTAGGCGTGATGATGGGTTTACCCGTAGCTGGCGACAAAATATTGTTAGAAGCCAACATCAACAACCGCGCCTCAGCCTGACTTTCTAATGACAGAGGGACGTGTACCGCCATTTGGTCGCCGTCAAAGTCGGCGTTAAACGCCGGACACACCAGAGGATGCAGTTGAATTGCTCTACCTTCTACCAAAATCGGTTCAAAAGACTGAATACCCAAACGGTGCAATGTTGGTGCCCGGTTTAGCATCACAGGGTGTCCTTCAATCACCTCTTCCAGCACATCCCAAACACTCGGATCATTGCGCGATATCAGCTTTTTCGCAGCTTTGATGTTATTTACCATACCGCTACGAATCAGGCGGTTAATCACAAATGGTTGAAATAGCTCAATTGCCATTTCTCTAGGCAAACCGCACTGGTGAATTTTCAGCTTTGGCCCGACCACAATTACCGAACGTCCAGAGTAGTCAACCCGTTTACCTAACAAGTTTTGTCGGAAACGTCCTTGCTTACCCTCAATAATGTCGGACAAAGATTTCAGGGGTCGATTATTTGCCCCTACCACAGTGCGTCCCCGACGACCATTGTCAATCAAAGCATCCACTGCTTCTTGCAGCATCCGCTTTTCGTTCCGCACGATAATTTCTGGTGCCAAAATTTCCTGTAAGCGTGCCAAACGATTGTTGCGGTTAATTACCCGCCGATACAAATCATTCAAATCGCTCGTGGCAAACCGTCCGCCATCTAGCTGCACCATTGGGCGCAAGTCGGGCGGAATTACGGGAATGACTGCCATTACCATCCACTCTGGTTTGGAACCAGTGGCGATAAAGTTATCAATTACCCGCAGTCGCTTAATTAGCTTGGCTCTCTTTTGTCCCTTGGCGTTGCCAATTTCTTCGCGTAGGCTTTCCGCTTCTTGTTCCAAATTGATATCGGCAAGCAAACGCAACAGCGCTTCAGCCCCAATACCTACCTCTACGCCTTGCAGCACAGAATCTTCGCTATAAATTTGGTCTTCTATTTCCAACCACTGGTCTTCACTCAGTAGCTGTTTGTAAGTTAAAGTTTCGGCATTACCAGGACTCAAAACAACATAAGAGTTGAAATAGACAATCTGCTCGACATCCCGCAAGGGCATATCCAACAGGATGGAAATATAGCTAGGAATGCCTTTGAGATACCAAACGTGAGCTACTGGTGCGGCGAGCTTAATATAGCCCATGCGGTGGCGACGTACCCGTGACTCGGTGACTTCTACCCCACAGCGCTCACAGACAATACCTCTATGACGAACTCTTTTATACTTACCACAATGGCATTCCCAATCTTTTGCTGGGCCAAAGATGCGCTCACAAAATAAGCCATCCATCTCTGGCTTGAGAGTTCGGTAGTTAATTGTCTCTGGCTTGGTAACTTCACCGACTACTTGACCGTTGGGCAATGTTCTCTCGCCCCACTGCCGAATGCGTTCGGGGGAAGCCAAGCCGATTTTTACGTAGTCAAACTGATTAGTTTGGGCAGGTCTCATACTTAAGTGCTGAGTTTCGAGTTATGAGTTTTGAGTATATTTAGTTTTACAACATTGGGAACGGAGCATTGGGCATTGGGCATTTATCCCATTCCCTATGCCCTATGCCCGATTCTCTAATTCTTATTCGTCGTCTTCCAACGATTCGCGGGAAAGAGATTCATAAGTTGGTCGAGGAGGTGTGCGACGGGCTGATTGGTCTGCCATCAAATCGACTTCAACATCTAGGGAACTGCCGTCTGCTTGGGTTTCTACCTTGTGTACAGCAATATCTAAACCCAATGATTGCAATTCGCGCATTAGCACCTTAAAGGATTCTGGAGTTCCAGGTCTAGGAATTGCCTTACCTTTAACGATCGCATTTAACGCTTCATTCCGTCCTTGCATATCGTCAGATTTAACTGTGAGCAATTCCTGTAAGGTGTAAGCCGCACCAAAGGCTTCCAATGCCCACACTTCCATTTCTCCAAACCTCTGACCACCTTGTTGTGCTTTACCACCCAAGGGTTGCTGAGTCACTAGTGAGTATGGGCCTGTAGACCGGGCGTGGATCTTATCATCGACCAAATGCACCAGTTTCAGCATGTAAGCCACACCGATGGTAATTGCTCGGTCAAAGGGTTCGCCTGTACGACCGTCATACACCATGATTTTGCCTGGATTATCTGGGTTATATACCCAGTCTTTCCCTGTTTCGTCCCGTGCTTCTTGCAATTTGCCATGCACGATTCGGCGCGATGACTCTTCCCCGTACATTTCGTCAAAGGGAGTAATTTTAAATCGCACTCCCAAGGTTTGACCAGCCCAACCTAAGAGGCACTCAAATACTTGTCCGACGTTCATCCGACTAGGTACGCCCAAGGGGTTGAGTACAATGTCCACTGGTGAACCATCGGGCAAATAAGGCATATCTTCCGCTGGTAATATCCGAGAAATAATCCCTTTGTTACCGTGCCGTCCTGCCATTTTGTCGCCAACTTGGATTTTGCGTTTTTGGGCAACATACACCCGAACTACCATGTTGGCTCCTGGTGGTAGTTCATCGCCTTGTTCACGAGTAAACAAGCGCACATCAACTACGCGACCTTTTTCACCGTTAGGGACTCGCAGAGAATTGTCGCGTACATCCCGCGCTTTTTCACCGAAAATCGCCCGCAATAGTTTTTCTTCTGGTGGTTGGTCAGATTCACCTTTGGGTGTTACCTTACCTACCAAAATATCTCCAGCTTCTACCCACGCCCCTATGCGAATGATTCCTTGTTCATCCAACTGACGCAAGGCATCTTCCCCGACGTTGGGAATTTCTCTGGTGATTTCTTCTGGCCCCAGTTTGGTTTGTCTAGCTTCAATTTCATATTTTTCAATGTGAATTGACGTGTAGACATCATCCTGCACCAGTCTTTCAGATATTAAAATCGCGTCTTCGTAGTTGTAGCCTTCCCAAGGCATATAGGCAACGACGATATTTTGTCCTAGGGCCAATTCACCGCCTTCGGTGGAGGAGCCGTCAGCCAATACTTGACCAGCAACAACCCGTTCACCAATGCGGACGAGAGGTTTCTGATTTAAACAGGTGTCTTGGTTTGAGCGTTGGTACTTGGAAAGGGTGTATCTAATTTCGGGGGTGTTAGCTTTGGGACGGACGCGAATTTCTGTAGCATCTACATAAGTAACATCGCCATCGGTACGCGATACAATCACCATCCCGGAGTCTCTTGCCCCTTGGGCTTCCAAACCAGTACCCACTAGAGGACGCTCTGGCTTAAGCAAAGGTACTGCTTGCCGTTGCATGTTCGATCCCATCAGCGCTCGGTTAGCGTCATCATGCTCCAAGAAGGGAATCATGCTGGTTGCTACCGACACAATCTGTACGGGAGATACTGCTACGTAGTCCACCTGTTCTGGTGTTGTGGTGGAAAATTCTTGGCGATAACGTACTGGCACTAGTGGCCCAATAATGTGCCCAGTTTCATCTACAGGAATATCCCCAGGAGCAACCCGTAGATCGTCTTCTTCATCGGCTGTCATGTAGGCTGGAGGCAAGTCAAATCTGACTCGTCCATTTTCTACAGGTCTAAATGGCGTTTCGAGGAAGCCGTACAGGTTAACCCGCGCATGGGTTGCTAAGGAGCCAATCAACCCGGCGTTGGGGCCTTCTGGTGTCTCAATGGGGCAAATACGCCCATAGTGGCTAGGGTGAATATCCCGCACGGCAAAACCGGCGCGTTCGCGGGTTAAACCACCAGGGCCAAGGGCGCTCAGACGGCGTTTGTGGGTCAGTTCTGCGAGAGGATTGGTTTGATCCATGAACTGACTTAATTGGCTAGAACCAAAGAATTCTTTAATTGCTGCTACCAATGGTTTGGGGTTCACCAAAGAAGCGGGGGTTAGCACTTCCGCATCGGATACAGTCATCCGTTCCCGAATGATTCTCTCTAAGCGGTTTAAGCCTACTCTTACTTGGTTTTGCAGCAATTCACCGACGCTTCTCACCCGACGGTTGCCCAAGTGGTCAATGTCGTCGATGTTACCGATGTCATATTCTAGGTTAATTAGGTAATCTACGGCTGCCAAAATATCGCCAGCAGTCAACACCCGCATGGTGTCTGGGACTGAAAGGCGCAATTTTTTGTTGAGTTTGTACCGTCCAACGCGACCAAGGTCATAACGTTTCGGGTCAAAGAAACGAGAGTCTAGCAGTTGTTGTCCACCTAAAACCGTAGGTGGTTCACCAGGACGGAGTTTCCGATATAACTCCATCAGGGCTTCTTCTTCAGAAAATTGCCCTTCTTTTTCGATGGTTTTTTGGAAATATTCGGGGTGGCGTAAAGCGTCAAAGATTTCGTTGTCTGATAACCCTAAAGCTTTTAGCAGTACCTGCGCTGAGAGTTTGCGGGTTTTGTCGATGCGTACCCAGACCAAATCGTTACGGTCTGTTTCAAATTTCAGCCATGCTCCCCGGTTAGGAATTAAGCTAGCTGAATAAGTACGTCGCCCGTTTTTGTCGATTTCTGATTTGTAATAAACACCTGGCGATCGCACGATTTGATTGACAATTACCCGTTCGGCTCCGTTAATAATAAACGTGCCGCGATCAGTCATCAAAGGCAAATCACCAATGAATACCTCTTGCTCTTTGATTTCCCCGGTTTCCTTATTAATCAACCGTGTGGGAACATACATTTGGACGGCATAAGTACTATCCCGCCGCTTGGCTTCTTCGACGCTATACTTTGGCTCCTTGAGTTTGTAGTTATGACCCAAAAAGTGCAATTCTAATTTGCCCGTATAATCTGTAATAGGACTAAAGGAGTTCAGTTCTTCTATCAGCCCTTCTTCCAAAAACCAGCGAAAGCTTGATCGCTGGATTTCAATCAAGTCGGGCAACAGAAAGGCGGGTTCCATGTATGTTTCTTTAGTCATGCCTCTTCCTTTGTCAACCTGGTAAAATTTTCCCTTGGACACTGCTGTTTGACGCTTCCCACTGCTAGTCAGTGTCCTTAGTTGTTTGGGAACTTTTGACACACTTGCTATTTACAGGTGTGGGCAAACGCAGCGATTAAAGCTGGAATGAGCAATTTGGACAAGGGGATAATTGCCCCTAATCGGGTACTCAGACACCAAAAACCCACTATAGTCTTGATTTAAGAAGAATATACAGTTGAGATATTCCTGAGTTTTATCTACGTTCTTCATTTCCCCTCCAAAAAGCGCGTTAATTTGCTGACGCAGCTCTAGACGGTGTGTTTTAAATCCACCCGGCTATTTATACTCTCAGTGATATCTTAGATATCCTAAGACTGAGGGAACGATCCGCACCTTGTCGGTTTTGAATCAAAATTACTTCGTTTTGCTGGATTGTACTCACAAGGCAATTTCGTTTAAGGATTTTGTATAGGTTAAATACACAGAAGCCGATGTTGTGCAAAATAAAGTCTAGCTCAACCTGGTTTGGCACGGTTAGTCATGTGTGGAGAGCATCCGCTTGTAGAGATTTGGAGGATGGCCAAGCCGATAACATCACTGAAAATTAGGCTCAGAAATTTTAGGTTCCTTCCTTTATCATTATGGCGCACGCAAAATGTTTTTGAGGGAATAATATTAGCATATTTTTGTCCCCCTAGAGTTTTATTTTTTTAGCACAACTGAATAAAAGTGATTAAAGCCCACTTTTATATTGACAGACCAAATAATTCACAGGCATTTTGGGTGGTTTGATGGGCGATCGCTTCTACCGTTTCTTGACGCAGTTTAGCTACATGCTCGGCTACATAAAGTACGTAGGCGGGCTCATTACGTCTCTGGCCCCGTTTAGGAACTGGGGCGAGAAATGGGCAGTCTGTTTCAATCAGTAGGCGATCGCTACTCACCATCGCAGCTGATGATTGGATCGCTTTGGCATTTTTGAACGTTACCGTCCCGCTAAAGCTGATGTAGAAGCCTAAATCGAGAAACCATTGGGTTTCTTCTGGCGTTCCTCCCCAGCAATGCATAACACCCCGCACTCTTTCTCCCTTAAGTTTTCGCCATTTTTGCAACACTTCTCTGGTTGCTACAGCAGCATCGCGGCAGTGGATAATTACTGGTAAATTGAGTTCAGATGCGATCGCTAGCTGTGACTCAAATACTAAAAGCTGATGCTCATAGTTATCAGCTTTGTAAAAATCCAGCCCCATTTCCCCAATTGCTACCACATTCGAGTCAGAACTAGCTAAAGTTTTGATTGTCTCGGCTGTTTCGCTATTCCATTTCTCAGCATCTAAAGGATGTAATCCCACGGCAAAGCTGATTTCAGGAAACTGGTGTGCTATGGATTGAATAGTGGAAAACTCACCTGGGTGAACACAGGAATGTACTAAACGCACTACTCCTGCTTCTTGCCACCGCGATCGCACTGTTGCTAAATCCGGCTGAAAATTATCAAAGTTGAGATGAACGTGCGTGTCTACCAGTTGCATTCTTTGTTCTTTGTCGTTAGTCATAAAATTGTTAGCCCCGATCGCGACTAAGGACAAATCATCCTTCGGGTAAATCTTTCTCCTGTGGTAGCCACTAAGCGATCACCAAATTTTCCAGAGGGAACGCCACTTGTTTTAATTGGCATAAACAAAACCAGTTACTCATGGTGCAACCCTGCTGTAGAAGGGTTAAAAGGCACAGAGCAAATTGGTGTGGAAACCCTCAAGATTACACTAACTTCGGATGGGCAACTGGCGTTTTACGCCAGTTAATTACTACAGCTTTCAGAAAATTCGTAACCTAGTGACTCACTCAGTTAAAAGATCGCACTGGCTCAACAATGACTATTCAGCTGCTGTTTGAGTGATTGGCTTTAGTTTATGAGCTAATCTTGACTTTTTCCTTGCCCCATTGTTGGGGTGAAGGACACCCCGTTTGACTGCTTTATCGATTTTGCCGTAAGCTTCGGATAACCGAGCCTGTGCTTCTTCTTTTAATTCTGGGGTAGGATTAGCTGCATAGACAGCTACAGCATTAGAGTATTTCTTCATCAGCGTCTTGACTGCTGATTTGTAAGCTTTGTTACGCAGTCGGTTACGTTCTGCGATTTGGGCACGCTTGAGAGCAGACTTTGTATTCGCCACAGTCAATTCCAAAAATACTATTAATATGTACACACACTACTAGACTTACTAATATAGCATCCAAATTGCCAATGTTATAATTTCCTAAAAAAATCTGCCATTGGACAATAGTTTTTCTTCCCCTGCTTTCTAAATCTCTTCAGTCCGCAATTGAGTGTGTCGTCAATTTAGGAAATGCGTTAAAATAAGCCATATCAAATAAAACTGTTGTTCCCCTAACTCACCACTACCTGAGAAAGCGATGTGGTTGCCAATGTGATATTTCCTGAATTTTAGGATCTATTATCAGAGGCAAAGAACTGTAAACAGCGAAATTTCAGGGTTATCAAAGTATAGAAACGATACTATATCGTGTCTGTACAGATGTAAACTACTGAGAAGTTAGGAAAATAAGTAAAAATTATACTCAGACCCTACCCCCTGTAAATTTAGGGGATTGGATGTGCAAACACACCACCTGCACGCCGCAAGGAGTGAGGGAAAGGGCATAAGGGTAATGGGAAATGGCACACCCACATCCTGCCGCTATCCTGTTAAGGGTTGTCGGACTGAGCAATTAAGTCGCCTTCTCAAGCAAACCATCTGCTGGCAAGCTTGAGAGTATCAAAAAAATCCAGGTTAAGCTAGAGAAGAGAATTAGAGTCAGCTTGCACACCCCAGTGGGTCAAGAGCAATACTAAATCTCAGGTGTGAATATTATAATTTTGGCATTGTCCTTACTCCATGCTGCGAATCATTACTCAGCAGGCAGACGTTAGAGCAGAACTGCAACGGATCTGCGATCGCACCCATGACGAACAGGTGCTTCACAAAGAAGCAACGGTGCGGGAAGTTTTGCAAGCAGTGAAGCGCCAAGGCGATAAAGCTGTATTGCATTACACAGCCGAATTTGACAAACAAACCCTGAAAGCAGAAGAACTCCGAGTTACAGGCTCGGAACTAGATGCAGCCTATCAGCAGGTGTCAAAGGAGTTGTTGGGCGCAGTTCGGCTAGCTTGCCGCCAAATTGAAGCGTTTCATCGTCAGCGAGTACCAAAAAGCTGGGTACACTTTGGCGACGATGAAGTAGTACTGGGCAAACGCTACACCCCTGTAGACCGAGCGGGGCTGTATGTGCCCGGTGGCCGCGCCGCCTATCCTAGTACAGTGCTGATGAATGCAATTCCCGCTCATGTCGCTGCTGTACCTCATATAGTGATGGTGACACCACCAGGCCCAGGGGGTGTAATTAACCCAGCAGTCTTAGTAGCTGCCCAAGAAGCAGGAGTGCAAGAAATTTATCGCATTGGGGGCGCACAAGCGATCGCTGCTTTAGCCTATGGCACAGAAACAATTCCGAAAGTGAATGTGATTACTGGCCCCGGTAACATTTATGTCACCCTTGCGAAAAAACTTGTATATGGCACCGTCGGTATTGATTCTTTGGCAGGCCCCAGCGAAGTGCTGGTGATTGCCGATGAAAGCGCAAATCCGGTGCATGTCGCTGCTGACTTGCTAGCCCAAGCCGAACACGATCCAATGGCGGCAGCAATCTTGCTGACGACAGATGCGGCTTTGGCAAAAAACGTGCAAGTAGCCTTGGAAAGACAGCTAGTGGATCATCCACGGCGAATAGACACAGAAAAAGCGATCGCTCATTATGGGTTGATTGTCCTTGTGGAATCGCTCCAAGCAGCAGCAGAACTCTCAAATGAATTTGCCCCTGAACACCTGGAATTAGAAGTAAAAGACCCTTGGGCACTCTTACCACAGATTCGCCACGCTGGGGCAATCTTTTTGGGTTACTCCACACCAGAAGCTGTAGGAGACTATTTGGCAGGGCCTAACCACACCTTGCCAACTTCTGGCGCTGCCCGCTATGCTTCGGCGTTAGGGGTAGAAACTTTCCTCAAACATTCCAGTATTATTCAATACTCCCAAACTGCTCTGCAAAATGTGGCTGGTGCTATAGATGTGCTAGCAACAGCAGAAGGTTTACCTTCTCATGCTGATTCAGTCCGCCGCCGAATTCAGCAAGAGGAGTGATTTGGAATGGTTAATTTTGTTTAATACTATTGACAAAAGTCACTTTCTAGGTAGCAAATAAATTATTTGCTACCCTGCTTTCAGGGTTTTGGCGGGCATCTACTAGACATTGCCCGCCTATTGTATTGTACTTACTGATGATGTAGTAAGCCTTAGCGTCCCCAAATGACTGGCGAAAATATCTTCCTACAATGTACTAACGTCAAATTTGGGTGAAACCAATTCATCGCATAACCTCGAAAATATATACTAAGTAGGCAAATATAAAAATAATTTAGTGTAGCTGCTAACAAGTTTTACTACATACTTATGTAACGGGGTCTACTCTTATAGGAGACGAGAGCGGTGCTAAAGAATATTTTGATAGCTCTGGACGGTTCGGAAATGGGAGAACGAGTAATTCAGAGTTTAGATAATTTGGTGTTATCAAAAGATGCCAAGGTTATTCTCTGTCATGTATTTCCTACACCAGAGTCTGAAATGGAAATACCTGCCGATCGTCCTCAGCCAGAGTCCCCAACATTTTCTTATTTTCAACTAGAAAAACAGCTGCAATCTTATCAGGAAAAATTATCAGTCCCAAGTGAATTAGAACTGGTAACTGGCGATCCTGCCGAAGAGATTATTCGTCTTGCCAATATTTACAAAGCTAATTTAATTATAATTG
The DNA here is from genome assembly GCF_015206985.1 of Nostoc sp. LEGE 12447. NCBI lineage: Bacteria > Bacillati > Cyanobacteriota > Cyanophyceae > Nostocales > Nostocaceae > Nostoc > Nostoc sp. LEGE 12447. The sequence goes on from NZ_JADEXT010000002.1 coordinate 127,141, forward strand.
GTAGTCGTGGATTGATTGGGATGAAGCGAATTGTCCAGCGTTCTGTAAGCAGTCAAGTTGTCGAAGAAGCTAATTGTTCGGTGTTAGTGGTAAAGCCGAATTAGAATCAGGTCAATTGAAGTATGTGATTTGACTAATCAGAGACTCAATATAAGTAAGTGGGCGTAAATAATTGTTGTTGAGATAAAGCAACAGGCAACAGGACTCTTTGAGTTGTACTGAATGTTTTTAGAAATAAAATCTGAGCCCTATATATAAGCAGTTATGACTGGTGAAGACTGGCGTTTTGGAGTTTATCATCGTGCGAATCGTTAGGTGACTCACAATACGTTTCGGTTAAGGCAAGAGACGCTATTTATCGCGTCTTTGTGAGCTAAAGCGTATCATCAAAAAACCTTATCCAAACCGTATTGAGGTGACTCAAGATCCAGAAATGCTATCAAGTTCCAGAAGATTTATCTGTCATGGTAAAAATCATTGTAGGTATTATTTCTGCTTCTGGAACTGGGAGCTAGGGACATAGAGACTAAGGAAAGAAGTCGGGGAACAGGCTTGCCATGAGCGTAGCCGAACGGGAGCAGGGAGTAAGGGGGCAGGGGGCAGAATAAAAATTAGCTCTTTCCCCTCTGCTCCCTGCTCTCTTCCCCTCTGCCTCTTGTACCCCATACCCCAATTCCCAATCCCTTCACATTCAGCCGATTCAACGTCCTTGAGTTGCCAGAAATTGACGCAAGCTCAACAAACTCAAGGTTTGACCCAAATTTAAGGGCAAAAGTGAAACTCCTTCCAAGCGGGATTGCACCCAACCTTCTCCCCAATACCATTCATGAAACCCGTCAATACCTCCACTGAGTAGTAAACGGAGACAGTTGGATTTTACAACGTCTACTTGATGATGAATTGAGACTGGCCCAGTCCAGGTAGTAAACTGAAATCCCGGAAGTAGTTCTTCTGGCATTCCTGGCGCAAAGCGTTGCGCTAAGAGCCATTTTTCTAGTTGTACCGGATGCAGCAGACTATCACGAATTGAATCTGTTGGCGCTTCAATTTCGATTCGCAGTTGACTTTGTTGAAAATTACCTAGCATTTTTCTAAGATTGCCTAAAAGTGAGATATCGCTATTTCTAATATTGCAAATACAATCAGTGATTATTTGGGTGTCACTTTTCTAGCAGCAGAGAACTTAGAATAGAAAAAGTGAACTTGTTAAGAAATGTAAGGTTATTCATGGCGGATCAGTTAATTCGTGCAACAGCAGCCGAAGGTGGAATTCGTGCCGTAGGGGTGATCACCACACGTTTAACAGAAGAAGCACGGCAGCGACACAAGCTTTCATACGTGGCAACGGCAGCACTGGGTCGGACTATGGCGGCGGGCTTGTTAATGGCTTCTAGTATGAAGCGAAGTGGATCAAGGGTCAATGTGCGGGTGAAGGGCGATGGTCCTTTAGGCGGCATATTGGTAGATGCCGGCTTAGATGGTACGGTACGCGGGTATGTGGGGAATCCATCTATAGAATTACCTCCTAATGCCAAAGGTAAGCTAGATGTTGGTGGTGCAGTGGGTGGTGGCTACCTCTACGTTGTGCGAGATGTCGGTTATGGTTATCCTTACTCTAGTACTGTAGAACTAGTTTCTGGTGAAATTGGCGATGATGTGGCTCATTATCTGGTGAATTCTGAACAAACACCTTCAGCTTTAGTTTTAGGTGTGTTTGTGGGAGCAGGGGGAGTAACTGCGGCTGGAGGATTACTAATACAAGTGTTACCCAAAGCTGCCAGAGATGAAGCCCTCGTAGAAACTTTAGAATCACGGGTCGCTGGTTTGGCAGGATTTACGCCATTATTACAAGCCGGGAAGAATTTGACTGAAATTTTTAGCGACCTATTGGGCGATATGGGCCTGGAAATCTTTTCCGAACGGCAAATGCTGCGCTTCCACTGTGGTTGTTCTTTCGATCGCGTTTTGGGGGCACTGAAAATTTTGGGAGAAGCCGAACTGCAAGATATGATTGTTAAAGATAATGGTGCTGAAGCAACTTGCGACTTTTGCGGCAACGTTTACCAGGCAAGTAGCGATCAGTTAGCTCAACTAATTGCCGATTTGCAAGCTGAATCTACTGTTTCAGGATAAAGTATAAAAAGACACTAATTTTTGAGATTGAACATGGTATTCTGTGGAGAGGGATAATCAAAAAAAGTAGCTTTTTGATTGGGAGAAAGTTACTATGGCATCAATGGAATTATCGACCTAAAACAGAGCGCTATTCAATTATTTTGGTGTGAGAGATGACAGAGCGGGATATTCCAGACAGTTGGTCTTCAGCCAGTGATAGAGAGCCAGATCAAAACAAAAGATTATCCCGAACAGAACAATTCGGTGAAACTCAACCATTTGGTGTCCCACCTACTGGTTCTACTTCCAAGTCAGTGAAGCGGCGAAAAAAAAACGATACACAAGGATTACCTATAAATAGTCATTCAGAAGAAACTGCCCAACTCAGTAGTACTTCTGGGAAATGGCCACGCTGGATGAAAAGCTGGACATTGTGGCTAGTACTACTAATGTTGATTCCCGGCAGTGTAGGATTCTTGGCAATGGCAATGCTGCTAAAGTTGCCGACTGCTCCTAATTGCCCCTCGATTTTCTGGCCCCTAGCTAGTGCTTCTGTGCGGCTACATTGCGCTCAGTTGGCGGCTTCTAAGCAAACAGTGAACGACCTATTGCAAGCGATCGCTCTGGTGAAGCAACTACCACAAAATCACCCGTTGCATGGAGAAATTGATCGTTTCATCGAAGAATGGTCGCGGGATATTTTGAAGCTAGCCGATCAAAGTTTCCAAACAGGGAATTTAGAAGAAGCGATCGCTACTGCTCGTAAGATACCCGAAGATGTGGCAGCTTATAAATTAGTCGATGAACAAGTTGACAAATGGCAGTCAATTTGGACAAAAGCAGAAGAAACATACAACGGTGCGATCGCAGAAGTAAAAGAACGGCGCTGGCAATCGGCGTTCATGTTATCCGCCAAAATGCTGCGCGTAGACAATCAATACTGGGCGGGCACTAAATACGACCAATTGAATCGTCTAATCGCCGCAGCGCGGGAAGATGGCGATAAGTTAGGAAAAGCGGAAAGTTTAGCAAGCAGCAAAGTAGTCGATAATTTACTGGAAGCCATCAAGCTAGCCGAGTCTATTGGGCAGGAAAGTTACCTTTACCAAAAAGCTCAGGAAGCGATTCCCGCATTTGGACGCAAAATGCTGGAATTGGCACAGGCAAAACTAGACAAGCGGGATGCCGATGAAGCACTGAATATTGCTAGACAAATTCCAGAGAGTACGAAACTACAGGGAGAAACAGACGACTTTATCGCCATAGCTGACGCGAAAAGAAGTGCTTGGATCGGTAACGTTTCTGGTTTAGAGGCTGCGATCGCTCAAGCACAACAAATCGATCCTTCCAGACCAGTGTATAACGAAGCCCAGCAACTGATTGCTCGTTGGCAGTTGGAAATTGAAGATGTTGCCAATCTAGAAAAAGCGAGGTTGTTGGCTAGCCAGGGAACAGTTCCTAATTTAACAGCAGCGATCGCCCAGGTGCAGTTAATACCTGCAAATAATCCCAGGGCCACCGAAGCTAGACAAGAAATGGATCGCTGGCGTGCCCAAGTGGAGACAATTGAAGACCAACCTTACTTAGAACGTGCCGAACAGATAGCTGTATTCGATGATATCAACTCCTTACAAGCTGCGATCGCTCAGGCCAGCGAAATTCGTAGAGGTCGGGCATTATATCCAGAAGCACGGAAAAGAATTCGGACTTGGATAGGAAAAATTCAGCGAATTCAAGACCAACCTTACTTGGATCAAGCACAAGAACTGGCTCAGAGCGGAAATCTCACCGCCGCCATTAGCGCCGCTCAACAAATTGCTTCATCGGGAAGGGCGCTTTCACAAGAAGCGCAAGCTGCGATAAATGATTGGGAAGGGCAAATCCGCACTAGAGAAAACTGGAAAAAAGCTCAAGAAGTGGGCGCAGCTGGTACGCCAGAAGCTTTGGTTGAAGCAATACGACTTGCAGATCGGGTTTCAAACAATAGCATCTTACGTATGGATGCAAATCTGGCTATTGACCAATGGAGTCAGCAGTTGTTAGAAATAGCCCGCTCTCAAGGTCAATCTGATATTGCTAGAGGGATTGATATTGCAAAATCGATTCCACGCGGTAGTGCTGCTTACAGTGCGGCGCAAGAGCAAATTAAGACTTGGCAGGATTTTCTGAATCCTAAACCTGAACCTCAGCCTCAACCCCAGACTGAATCTCTACCATTTCCTCAATCAACTACTAATGGACAGTAATATCGTCATTTAAAGATTAAAACCTTTTAATTCATCATTTTCAAAAGGCGTATCAGGGATGCCGGGGTGTAAAAAAACTTTTGAAGTAGGGTAGCACAGCTAGTTGTGCTACCCTACTTAAATTTATAGAAACAGAATTCAGGAGCCAGAATGGGCTAAACCTTAGCTATCCGCTAACAGAATGAATTTTGTGCGACTGGTCGATAAATCCACTGATTCATTCTGACTCCTGAATTCTGACTTCTGAATTCTTCTTCAATCTTCCATCACTCTCCCCATTCTTTAATTACAGAAAATAGTGATGAGTAATCATCATCAGCAAATGACATTTTCACGGCTGTTTGCAAGATTTGCCGCACACCTTTAATACTGCTGAGATCCAAACTTCGAGATTTCGCTTCAGAGATAAACAATTCTGTATCTTTGAGCAAATGTTTTGTGGGGAAATTCGGATCGGCATAATTGCCATCCAACATACGTTGTAGCTTTTTGTCAAAGGTAGGTGCATAGAGTGGACTGTCGCGCAAGATTTGCATAAACATATCCACATCAACACCTTGACGCTGGACAAAAGCCAGGCTCAAAGCAAAGCTAGTTGTTAGGGAAGCTATTAGTTGATTTAGTGCCAATTTAAGCGCCGCCGCAGATCCTACTGGCCCTATAAGTAAAGGTTCTGTCCCAAAATTTTGGAGTAACTTCAAGTGCCGTTGATATTGTTCTGGCTCTGCCCCTACCATCACACTCAACTTACCAGCTTGTGCTTCCGGGATACTCCCTAATACTGGTGCTTCTAAATATTCACCACCACCACCAACTATTGCATCTCTAATTTCCTGGCTTTCTGTGGGAGTAATTGTTCCCATTTGGATGATTGTGCGTCCTTCCAGAGTTTGCCAAGAAGTATCTGAAAGCAACACATTATAAATGGCCGGGGCATTAGTCAGCATGAGGATTACGCACTCAGCAGCACGAATGGCGTGGCGGGGATGTGTAGCAATTTCAGCCCCAGCTGCTTGTAGTGGTGCTAATTTTTCTGGGGTGCGATTGTAGGCAACTAGCTGTATATCTGCGGCTAATAACCTTTGAGCCATTGGTAGTCCCATCAGTCCAGTTCCCAGAAATGCCACCTTCATTTTTCACGTTCCTTTAATACAGCGTAGGCGTAGTCTGTTGTAGACATCGCGTTTCCATTGTTTGATTTTGATCAGCTGTTCCACATTGAAATTGCACAAACTGGGCGGGCTTTTCGGCCTACCCCACAAGAGTTATGTTTATTCGATTATGCAAATTAGATGTTTTTTAGCTTATCAGTTATCAGTGAACAGTTATCTTTGAACACTGATAACTTCGTATTTGCTGATTAGCCACCAGCCGCAAAAGTCGCCATAATTATCACTGAAAGTAAAATACCAGGAGTAAGTAGTGTTACTAGCATTAGCAGGTCATGGGTGGACATAATTATTACTTTTGTATTGTGTTTAACTTTACAGTATTCACTGTTATGCTAGTCTAAATAAGATTGATACTGCATTCTTAAATAGAGTTTTAACTTTTCAAATTTACCTTTATTCTGGCAGGGTCAATCCTTTGAGTTTTTGAGAAGTTTCTGTATTGTCCAGACCTTTGCTCTGAATTAAGACTCCAAAGCCGCCGAGTCCTGTGGGATCTATAAGTTGGTGTAGTGCATCCCGATGCTGTAGTAACTGCGAGAGAGGTTGCTTTCGTTCGGAAAGGGCTGCAATACGATCGCCTAACCCCAACGCCATCAAAAATAATCCCTGCTGGATAAAACCAATATTCTTTAAATTACACTTCTGGCCCCAGCGTTCCAAAGCTGTAAAGTCAACATGGGCAGTGATATCTTGTCGCCCAATATTAATATAAGGGTTGTCATGGTAACGATGGTGATAATAACACTGTAGTGTTCCCTGCGATCGCCTGGGATTATAGTAACGGCTGGCGGGGTAGCCATAATCAATTGTTAACACATAGCCGCGATGCAAGCGGTCTGCTACTATACTCAACCAGTCTAGAGCAGCTAAATTAATTTCACTACGGTAGCCATCTGGATATGCACTTTGGCTAAAGTTCATTTCCACTAAATCTAAATATTCAGCCAGTTGGGGGGTTGAAGGTTCTCCTGTGACTTCTACAAATGATGGGCATGGGGCATGGGGCATCGGAAATGGGGCATTGGTTTCTTTCTCATTACTATCTGTGGTTACGTAAATTTCTCGGAGTTCTCCCGTTTCTAGGATGAATTGATGGACGGGGAAAGCATCTACTAACTCGTTAGAGAAAAAGCAACCTGCGATCGCATTTGGTGGTATCTCCTCTAAATTGCACCAACGCACCGGGAAATCTTGCAAGCGTTGCTGCTGTTCTTGTCTTAAAGTTGGCGACTTTTCAACAATGATGTACTCTAGCGCCGTAAAAAAATCTGGGTGGTGCTGTTGATGATATTTAAGGATATGCAAAGCTAGCAATCCTTGACCTGCTCCCATTTCTACCAGAGAAAAGGGTACAGGTTTTCCTAAAATCTCCCACATTTGCAAAAATTGTTCTGCTAGTAACTCACCAAAGTCAGGACAGAGGTTAGGAGAGGTAAAAAAATCACTATCTTTAAAGCCTATTTTGACTGCATCGCTGGAATAGTAGCCGTATTCAGGGTGGTATAGTGCCAGATCCATGAATTGGGCAAAAGTAATTCGTTGTTGAAGATTGGTGGTAATGTGATTTGCGATCGCTGCACACAGCAAAGCATTGGAATCCATAAAATTTCAGATTTTAGATTGGGGACTACAGAAAACAAATGCTTACCAACGACGGGCTACGCCAACGTCAGCCGAATTAATCGCCTCCAATCGTTAACGCAAAGGCAAAAACCGGACTTGTCCTTCCCATTCTCCTTCTAAGCTACATTCATCTAGCAACAAAATTTCGTCGATCGCTAAACCAACTGAAACACGACGACTGATCTCAAATAAACCAGGCATTGCCAAGCCTGCTTGTAATCGTTCATAAGCAAAAGTTGTCATCGTTGCGACATCGTGAGTTAGCACCACACGCCTGTTTTGCGCTGCCCATTCTAATACAGTTGGATCGTCTGCTTCAGTCAATCCAACATCCTGAACACGGACAATATCAACATTAATGTTACGACGCAGAACACCACGGATAATCTGATTATTAAAGTTCTCATCAGCCAAAAAACGCAGCATCGTAATTTACCCTTGTGGGTTGCGTCTTGCTAAAAGGCGATCGCGCACTCCAATGGGGTTAAAACGCTTTTCAGCTTCTTGTTGAACCTCCGTAGCAAGTCTTTGACGCTCTAGAAGGTAAGCATCAACCTCACCTTGGTGTTGTAAGTAATAACCAATCACCAAATAGATATCCCAAAGATGAAGCGATGGGTACTGTTCTCTGATCTCTTCTGCTGTAGCCCCTTCAAGGAAAGCTGTAACCACTGTATCTAAAGTGATGCGGGTTTTGCTAATCCTAACAACGCCATTTGCATCAGTTACAAGCGGAATCGAGGTAACAGTAGGAATAAGTAGCATTTTAATATCTAGGCAGTACTGTTTTCCTATGGCCAGTATAAGCCAAATTTAGAAGCAGCCATCTAGATCAAGACATCTGCTAAAAGGCAATTTGTTACTTAGGCACTCACCAACGACACTAGCACACCATTGGGATCGCGGACACGAGCAATCATTTGTCCCCCAGGTTGAGATTTAGGGGCATCTAATGTTTTTGCACCAGCGCCGATCGCTCTCATGTAAGCACTGCCAACATCGGGGGTAATAAATGATATCTGAATTAATGTCGGTGGTTGTGTGGGATCGTTGGCATGAAAGCCACCAGTAAATAATTTCTGTGCTTCGCTACTTGAAGAGAAAGCTAATGTAGTGCTGCCAGTTTCGATTTCCGCCCAGATAGATTGTCCTTTATCCTGGAGAGTGCGACGAACCAGACCAAAAGCTTTTTCGTAAAACTCAACCGTTTTAACTACATCGTCTACCCAGATGACCGTATAACCAAATTTCATAATTCTTTCTCCTTATCTAGAAAAAATTGAGAGTTTGAAACCCACGGAGGTGGGTAAAGCCTTGTCTAGACGCGGTTTCTAACCGCCCTTTTAACTACGAATGACAAATGACAAATGACAAATTATTTTAGCTTTCCAAAATATTACGATCTGTTGCTAGAGTTTGCGCCCCTGTTTGCATCATTTCTATATCTGATGGCGACCAATCATGAGGCCCTTGACAGTGATGTGCTACTAGCAATCCCCATAATCCTCTAGGGATGACAATTGGTATAACCAAGTTAGCGCGAACCTGCAAATTGCGGAGAAAATCTCGGTGACAAGGCTGGATTGGCTCTAACTCAATATCAGCGATCGCCTTTACCCGTCCTGCTAAGTATAAAGCAGCATACTCGTTGTTAAAACAATCATCTGGGCCCGTGGAACCAAGTATTGAGAATTCTTTAGAACTCAAAGATTCAAAAGTCACTTGTCCTTCCCACTGACTGTAAAAATAATACAACACCACCCGATCAACCTGAAGCGATTCTCTGAGTTGATTGGTCGTTTGCCTGACTAACTCATCGCGCTGCATTGTTTTAACAAGGCGGTCGAGCAAATTTTGCAAACCCTGTTCACGGCGATCGCGGCTATGGTTAAATTCCGAGTGAGGATGAATTTGCACGGTTCTAAAATTACGACTAAGTAAATGCTGCCGGATTTATATAGTAATTTATTACACCTTATTTAAATACATTTTTGTATTTATAGCAGCAATTCGATTTTAACGAAACATAATCGTAGTCAAGCTTTTTAGTAAAATTAAAATAAATTATTAAGAAACTACAATTTTTAATTTGCACCAAAGACAATTCAAAATTATAAATTTAGTATTAAGAATTTTGTAATTTTACAAATAATATGTTTTGTCTTTCCCTAGCTTGAGGCAATAAATATACTTCAAACTCTAGTGTAACAATTTAGTTTGTATTCCTCGTTACAGATATTAGAGGATGTTTGAAAAATCCTTTTCACGGTAGCAAAACGTTTTAGATCCCCCTAAATCCCCCTTAAAAAGGGGGACTTTGATTCCGGTTCCCCCCTTTTTTAAGGGGGGTTAGGGGGGATCAAAAGGCTGTGGCGCAACTCTAGAAGACTTGTATATACACTGTAGCTTTATAAGGGGGGTTAGAGAGGATCAATAAGTGCAAAGATGCAGCAAATTACTTTTCAAACAACCTCTTAGTCATAATGATAGTATTCTTTGTTTCCATACTCTGCATGAAAACGAGAGACTAACTACAGACTAATTCTGAGTTTTCAAATATTGAGATAAAGTTACGGTAAACTAACAATGCTGTTTCTTTTATTATTGACATAGATCGCCAATAGGTGGATGCCAACCTGCTGTTAACCAAAGTTGACGGGAATTTAGAATAAACCCATCATCGTGGTCTTGATCATTAAAATCAAAACGATTGCAAGTTGCACGACCTATAGGAGTTGTGCCAATGATCTTTAACTTATTTTCTGTCCAGATAAAATGATCTGACCAATTTTGATCTCTTGGATTAAATAATGCAACTTCTGTTTGTGTTTCTGGATCAATTGCGGTTGTAAAATTATACCGTCTTTGATTACAACGATGACAAGCTAAAGCCAAATTATTGAGATCGTCTGATCCTCCTAAAGATTGAGGAATAATGTGATCAATAGTAAAGGGTGTTGCATTTGATCGTTCTGGAGAGTGACAATATTCACACAAGTATTTTGCCCTTTTACGGACATTTAAACGAACAAAATTGTTGATAACCACAATTAAGAAGCAAGTTTAGCGTTGATAAAACTGAAGATTTTTTCTAATTCCAATAAACCAGCTAATTCTGCTTGCTCATCTGGATTGAGTAAATTTTCTTTATTTTTTTCTAATAGTTCTTCTAAACGAAGTTGTAATTCTTCACTAAAAGAAAAAGGACGAAATTGATCGGAAAGATTAAGTTTTATTCCATTTGGTAGCCAAGATGAAGGCTGTTTCATTAATTCTTTCATGGGTATCTCCATTAATTGAGGATTGTAGTCAACGAAGGCCATGTTAGCACTGAGCCGCCGAGTCAATATGCTTTTGAATTTATGGTTGAACAGGCATTGGTGGTAGTTATCGGACTATATTGAGATTCTTTAATACAGTAATATCATAAATCGCTTCTACAGCGTCTACTTTTGCGTAAGTTCTATTTTTGATTTTCCAAACATTGGCACAAAGTTACGGTAAGCTGACAATGCCGCTTCTTTAACGGTTGCATTCACAATCGGAAAGGTAGTGAAGATGTAGCTAAATTCATCTTCGGTTAAACCATAAAGATGTGCTACCATTCCATCGAGTTCAGCGCGGAGTTTAGCGCGTTCTGCTTCATCGGTAACACCTTGTTGATGGGAACCTAAACCGACTTCTTGCGCGAGTTCGTCAAATTCTGGTGTCGTGCAGATGAGTTTGGCGGCGCGTTGTACAATATCGTTGAAGTTGCGATCGTTTTTTGTTAAACGTGGAACGGGTGTTTGATAAATGAAGAACATTGTCAAATTGGCAGACACTTGTTGACGCAAAGAGAAATCAAAACAAAAGCTATTCAGTACAGCACAAATAAAAAGTGTAGATTCATTTTCATTAGTAGGTGATGCAATATTTAAAGAATGACCACAAAATACATTTGAGGGTAGTATTGTTGCAATCATAGTTCGAGAGTCTGTACTCCTTCCTATTGCACGATATGAAAGACGATAAAATTGATAGTCTAATAATTGACCATTGTCGTTTTTCTTCTTTCCTAATAAAGCTTTTCTCCCTTCCCATTCATCCATCCAATATCTCGGTTCGGCATATAAGTGGGTAAACTGATGAATCATTTTACCTTCATAGAGCGCTAATGTACCTTTCTCTGGCTTTTTCTTGAAAAGAAAAGCATCATCAGTCATATTAAATTCACGATGTAGTTCCAAGTTCCATTTATCTTCAACTTTTTCACCCAGTAATGGGAACTTGGTCATCTTATCAGCAATGTGAAAATCAAGCTCATTTTTGAACTCCATTACAGAGAGAGAATCAGGTGATAGCTTTCGCACTAAGTCGATACTAATAAGTAAACCGTCATTTTTGGGGAACTTTTGCAGTTCTTGGACATCATGACGCATAAAAGCAGCAGGAAATTTTTCTGTTTTGCCTTCTTTGTCAAAAGTAAGAACAACAAATTTAAAACGACTATCAACACCTTCAAAAATTGTTTTGCGGTTTTCAAAGCAGAATAAACCAGTTATTTTAGTGTTATTAAATAGCATTTCTCGAAGCTTCTTAGCTCCTAAATCAGTATAAATACCACTTGGTATAACGATGCCACATCCGCCACCATGACGTAAAAGATTAAAACATTGCTCTAGAAATAGTTTGTAAAAGTTAACATCTTTTCCGTGGCGTTTACCATTAATTATAGGAACTTGATTTATATACTGTTCAGCAAATCTAAAATACTCTCTTTGATGGTTGTAATCACTTTGATACTTTAACCATGCCTTTTGAATTTTCGTATCTATTAATAAACGTTTTAATTCAATCTCAAAATCTTTGATGTCCATCTTTTTTTTAGACACAACATCACTGTATTCAGAGCAAAACTCTTTTGCATCAGGCTGAAAATTTTCCCAAGGTGGATTAGTGATAATCGCATCAAAACCGCCGCGTTCTAAAACCTCGTTAAAATGATAACCCCAGTGAAACGGCTTCAAAGCTGCAATATCCTCAACCTTCAAAACCCGCTTCTGTGATTTCCCAGTTAACTGAACCTCTTCATACTTGATACCCAAACGCTTACTAAACTCATCCAACAGCAAAAGATTTAACTTTTCTTGCGATTTCTTGTTGAGTTGTTCTATATTTTTGCGGAGGTGTATCAATCGAGTATCTTGAGGTGTATCTGTATCGGGTAAAGCTTTCGGTAAAAAAGCGTGTTTTTTGTACAACTCAACAGATTTATTCTTTTCTTCTAAAATTTCCTTCCACGGGCTATCATTATCTGCTCTTTTCAGTTCTTCTGCCATTAGTTTGGCAATTTTGTGCGATACAGACCCAACATGGCGACCCAATCAATATAGTTATAATTATCCCAATACCAGGCTTAACTTTGAATTTGGAACTGTCAAGCTGCTAGATTATCAAAATCGTTGGACAGAATTAGAAGCCAGCGAAAATCCATTTGCAACTGTAGTCATGGCGCATTTGAAGACGCAGCAAACAAGTAAAAAGCTAGGAGAACGTAAAGCTTGGAAATTTAGTCTGATTCGCCGATTGTATGAATTAGGATTGCAAGAAAAAGATATTCGTAACCTTTATCGATTTATTGATTGGGTTATGATTTTACCAAAAGCCTTGGAAGCAGAATTTTGGCAAGAGTTTAAGCAATTTGAGCAGGAGCGAACTATGAGTTACATTACCACAGGCGAGCGTATTGGTTACGAGCGGGGAAAACAAGAACAAGGACAAACCCTCGTGTTACGGCAACTACAAAAACGGGTAGGAGAGTTACCACAAGAGGTTCGGGAGCGCATTCAAACTCTTTCTTTAGAGCAATTAGAAGCACTTGGCGAGGCTTTATTGGATTTTACAGGCATTGAAGATTTACTTAACTGGTTGGAAGCAAATCAAACAGTGCATTAAACGTAGGTTGGGTGGAGCGGAGCGCAACCCAACAAATATCAGGATGTTGGGTTACGCAAAGCCTCCACCCAACCTACAATTTTTTTACTAAATAATAAAGACGCGATAAATCGCCGTCTCTACAAGGCGCTAATTATTGTAGAGACGGCGATTCATCGCGTCTTTTGCTTTAATTACGAATTACGAATTAGAAAATAATCCTAGAGAACAAATAATCTGAGGTTCTCGCTTTTCTAATTCTTCTGTCACAATACACAAACGGTCATCCATGCGTAACGACACAACTAAATCAGCCAACACCTGATTATTAATACCGCTTCTCAGTTGACGATTCAGAGTATCAATAGCTGACTGTCGCAAAGGATAACGGTAAATCTCATCAATTGCTTTTAAAAGTTCTTCACTAACAAATAGTGTTCCTTTCATTTCTTGAACATAACTTTTCAATCGTTCATAAGTGCGGAACCTTGCACCTGATGTCAAATCAACTTCTGTATCTTCTTCACCATCTAAAACTCCAGATTTTTCGTTGTATAAATCAAGAATTACCCGCGCATCATCATCTTCAAAAAAAGCTTCATCAGTTCCCACCACTTCCGCATTTTCTTGCAGTCGTTTGCGGAGTCGTCCCCGCAAATTAATAATCCGTTCTACTCCCTCGGCTGGTAAAAAAGAATAACAAAGAATTTTATCAGCATTTTGTCCAATGCGGTCTACCCTTCCCGCACGTTGAATTAAGCGAATAATCGCCCAAGGTAAATCCCAATTGACGATAATTGCACAGTCTTGCAAATTATGACCTTCACTTAAAACATCGGTGGCGATTAAAATCCGCAACTCATCTGATGATGAAATTTGCTCCCGTTTTCCATTACTCACAGGGCTAAATCTTCCCGTCATTATTGTTGGGTCTTTAGATTGTCCCGTTACCCCAGCTACATTAGTAATATGATTCAACTGCAAATTATCTGCAAGGTAGCGGACTGTATCAGCAAATTGTGTGAAAATTAGTACTTTATCTTGAGGGTGAGTTTTTGTTAGCAGTTTGATTAAAGCTGCCAGCTTTTCATCTTTTTGAGGATTCCACTCGCCACACTGTTGCAGCACATTAATCAGTGCTTTAGCATCTTCTAGCAAATCACGTTTCAGTTTTTTAATATCAAAAAGTGTAGAACGCAACCACTTAAATCTTCGTTGATATCGAGTTGTATATTCTTGATAAATTGATTCTGCTCTTTGACGAAATACTTTTTCTGTTTTAGATGCCTTCTCATCCTCGTTAGCAAAAGAAGTTACTTCTCCTTCTCTCTCCATTTGCAACGAAGCACTAGAATCATCTTCTTCTATTTCTGTATCAAACAAAGCTGCTACAACAGAATCGGCATCTTCATCATTATTACTTGTATCTAATAACTCAGCCTCCTGACTTCCAATCGGAATATCAAGCCCCTGCTCTAAAGCATATAAATAAATGAAGTTTCGTAAAATGTGGCGCTCAATTGATTGAATAAAAGCAACGCCGCTACTTTCTAAACGTTTAAATAAGTTAGTGCGAGAAAAACCCATTAACCTCCTGCCACCACGAAATAAGCTATTAATAAAGCGTTGTTCGGTGTCCGTTGGTGGCTGTTTTTGTTTAGCAATAACGTAATTTCCTAGCCCATAACGAGGTAAGTTAAGTTGATTAATTACTTCTACAACTAACTCGGAGTAAAGACGAGCATAAAAGTCACTGCTAGAACCTTCTAAAGGAAACTTGAGACTCCGAGGTAGACGCTGAGGAAAATAAGAACGTCTCCCATCGGAAAATTCTAAATATTTCCGCCCTGTTTCATCTGTGTGGGCATAATTATCTTTAATAAAAAAGCGAGTGCGGCGCACCATGTAACGCTTCATCAATTCTCGCCAGTCATCAGGGTGTTCGCTTTTCTCAAAGGCAGCTAAAGAACGGACTGAACATTGATGCTTTCTAATAAACTCCAATTCTCCTATTGAACTGCCACCCAGTTCATTAATTAAAGCTTCTGGTCTTAATCCTAAATCTTGGTCTTCTGGCACAAATAGCCGCAGTTGAGCGGAAAGGTCAAGATAACTTTTATTGTAAGGAGTCGCAGATAATAAAATACATTTACTTTCGTTAGCTGCAATATATTCTATTATTGTTCGATAACGTTTACCTTCGCGGTTCCGTAAATTATGACTTTCATCAATTAACACAACTCGATAACGCCGGAGTGTTGGTAATTTATTTTGTACTTGACTAATTGGTATAATTTCGGCAAGTAATCGATAGTTATCTTTATATTCTTGCCACATTGAAA
Organism: Nostoc sp. LEGE 12447; assembly: GCF_015206985.1. Classification (NCBI taxonomy): domain Bacteria; kingdom Bacillati; phylum Cyanobacteriota; class Cyanophyceae; order Nostocales; family Nostocaceae; genus Nostoc; species Nostoc sp. LEGE 12447. The sequence goes on from NZ_JADEXT010000002.1 coordinate 142,555, forward strand.
CTAGGTTTTTTGGGCAAATAATCAGCGTTTCTAAATAACAATCTTCTTGTAATATTTTGGCAAGGGCGGTTCCAACTAAAGTTTTGCCCAAACCGACCACATCACCCACTAACACGCCACCACGCCTAGTTACATGACGTGCTGCTAGCTGTACGGCAGCTTTTTGGAAATCAAATAAGTTATTAAATTCGCGGGGGATGCGGAATTCTGAAAGTCCTGCGATCGCTTCATGGGATAAGTGGTAAGCTATCTTCAGGTAGATGTAGTAAGGTGAAACTAGCTCTTGCCTAGCCCAACTCTGGTCAATAATTTCCGCTAACTCTTGGGATATATCTACACAACCATAATCTTGCCAGCGATCGCTAAACCACTTTTGTAGTTTATTACAAGCATCGTGGTCTAAAATATCAACATTCAACTCCCCTTGTTTTGCCAGTCCGGGAAGGGTTAAATTACTACTACCCAAGAATCCCACAGTTGGGGTATTAGGGTCATTGCGATGCACAAGATATAACTTGGCATGGAGAGAATGGCGCAAAAACAGTTTAATAATTACCTTCCGAGTTTTTAGCTGATGACTTAACCGCCGCAACCCCGCTTCATCCTGATTAGTCGGCGCACCAATAGTCAACTGCTGGCGAAATTCCGCCGCCATACGTTTTTTAAACCGCACAATGCTACTGTTATCAATCCGTCCATCACCACTAACAAGGCTAAATGCTGCATGAACTTCATCACTGGGTAAGCTTTGCATCCCAATTAGCAAACGACAACAAGCATTTTCACTACCAACATACTGTTCGATTAAATCATCAATTCTTCGCCAACCTCTGAGGTTAAAGTAGCCAACGCAAAAATCTGCGCGATAAGAGATTTTGAGGGTTTCTCGTAAAATTGGTAGCAGTTGCAAATCTATGTTGTCAAAAATACGGGGCATTATTTAAAACTCATCAATATTTCGTACCTATGTTATATGAGTAAAAAATTTTTCCAGCCAGATTACTGAAGAGTGCATTCTTCTTGGCGTTCTTGGCGACTTGGCGGTTCGATTAGTCAATTATTTTTACGAACCGCCAAGAACGCCAAGGAGAGAAGAAAGAAATACTTAACTGAACTGTAAAAAAATAGAGCAGTTGTATTATGCAACTGCTCTAAAAAATACTTAGATAAATATTTTCTACCTATCCACAGACCCCATGATTACGTCAACACTACCAAGAATCACCACAATATCTGCAACCTTCATGCCGCGCAGTAAATGTGGGACAATCTGGAGGTTGTTGAAATCTGCGGCGCGAATCTTCCACCGTGCAGGGAAGACATTATCATCGCCAACCAAATAAATTCCCAATTCACCTTTGCCACTTTCTACACGGGCGTAGATTTCACCCTTGGGAATCTTGAAAGTGGGGGAAACTTTTTTGCCGATGAATTGGTAATCAAATGCGTCCCACTCGGATTTTTTACCTGCGGCTAAACGCTTGGCTTCCAGATTTTCGTAAGGGCCGCCAGGAAGTCCTTTAATTGCTTGGCGAATAATCTTCACAGATTCGCGCATTTCCCGCATCCGCACCACGTAACGGGCAAAGCAATCACCGGCAGTTTCCCACTGCACATCCCAGTCGAAATCGTCGTAGCATTCGTAATGGTCAACTTTTCGCAAATCCCATTGCACACCAGAAGCGCGTAACATTGGGCCAGAAAGTCCCCAGTTAATTGCTTCTTCACGGGTGATAGTCCCAATACCCTCAACACGTCGCCGGAAGATGGGGTTATCAGTTACTAAGCGTTCATATTCATCAACTTTAGGTAATAGGTAGTCGCAGAATTCTATACACTTATCTACCCAACCGTAAGGTAAATCAGCTGCTACTCCACCAACGCGGAAGTAGTTATTATTCACCATCCGATAACCTGTAGCAGCTTCCCACAAATCATAAATCATCTCCCGTTCCCGGAACTGGTAGAAGAAGGGAGTTTGAGCGCCTACGTCAGCTAAGAAGGGGCCAAACCATAGCAAGTGGTTAGCAATGCGGTTCAACTCCAGCATGATGACGCGAATGTAGCTAGCGCGTTTGGGGACAGCGACACCTGCAAGCTTTTCTGGGGCGTTAACAGTGACAGCTTCGTTGAACATTCCCGCAGCGTAGTCCCAGCGACTAACGTAAGGGACGTACATTACATTAGTGCGGTTCTCAGCAATTTTTTCCATTCCTCGGTGCAGATAGCCGATGACCGGTTCACAGTCAACGACATCCTCGCCATCCAGAGTCATGATTAGCCGCAGAACCCCGTGCATTGAGGGGTGGTGTGGCCCCATGTTTAGCACCATTGGTTCAGTGCGGGTTTCTAGTCTGGTCATAGATTTCGTGTTCTCCTGTTGTGTTCGTGTAGCGTGCCAAAGGCAAAATTTTGAATTGAACCGCGTAGATGCCAACCAGACCCGATTTATCTAGTCTGCCAAGCCAAAGTTAAGCTTGCAGGAGCAATACTTTTAAGAAAACTGCCCTTAAGGCGTTTATAATGTATTGCCCATACAGGGGTATGTTGGAGAGGGAGTGACAGAGGAGGGACTTTACTTGATGTTTAATTTTGTTGCACTTCTTCAACTATTATATGGAAGCTTGATCTGTACTTAATTAAGACATCGGATTTTTTTATAAGTAAGGCAGCCTGAAAACCCTTGAGGAACAGGCGCGAAGCGCCGTATTCCGTACTTCAGGCATGTTGGTGCGATGTCTACGACAGGCTACGCCTACGTAAACAAGCATTGCAGTTGCTCGTCCGAGAAGGCAACAGTTGTAGGCAAATCAGGATTATCCAAGTAAGTAAGCACGATTAAACCGAAGTATGTAAAATTTTATAGGATTAAAGGGTAAAAGAAAAACTTTTACCCTTTCCCTTTACCCTTGTGAATATAACGTGAGTTTAATTACTGCGATCGCATAGATTGCTAACCAAAATAACTAATTTGGCTTTGTCTGGGGTGCGATCGCAATTGAATTAATCTTGTACCAAGTAAAAATGCGATCGCACTCAATTAACGATCCCATCAAGGTTTATAATTATTGATTTTGATTATTTGAGACCACAGTACTAGTTTTGTCATTTTCTAGTTCTCTCATTAGAGAATCAAAACCACTAGCGTTGTTTCCACCTTTAGACAATAAAGACTGAATTTTATTTATTATTGCACTCATATTGTCAGAGAAAAATCTACCAAGATTATTCACAAAGTTTTTCAGTTTCTCAAATATACTCATTTCTACAGTTGAGTACTTATTAACGATTGGATATACAACTTTCCCTTTTTCTGTTTCATAGTACTCTTGTTCAGGCATCAACATAGATGTAAGTGGTTGCACCTGTTTTGCCATATCTGCTTCAGTTCGCTTATGACTGAGGAATAAAACATCGTAAACCTTTCCGTTCCAACTAGCCCAATAATGGTTTTGGAAAAACCACCGCTTACCATCATCACAATTAGGCTTTTTACCTTGGTATGGCGTAACTCCAGCTTCACTCAAAAAAGGTTTGGCAATGCTTTCAACTGTTATTTTTTCGATGCCGAAATATTCTTCTGCAACTTTTTTAAACGCACGAGCTAATGTCTGACAATCTCCTTCGGGAGAGCCTTTTAAGAGAGTTTCTTGACTCTTGCTCACCATTGTGTATTGAAATTGGATATTGCCAAAGTTTTTGAATAGTTGTTCTAGGATTTTATCTTCTGGTAATGTGTCATCTATGCCATTTACTAATGTTTTCGCTAGTGAGTAATCTTGTAAAAATTTTTGTTTTTTATCTGCTGAGTTATTTGCTGCTAATATTTCTTCAGAGCTTGCTTGGATGTTTCTGCTACCTGCTAAGGTCGTCTGCTGTCCTTCTTGGTTTTGCAAAGTAGCTGCATTAATTTGGCTGACAACAGAAGTAGCTACTCTATCAGCTTCTTGCTCATACTGATCTCCTGGTTCGCCAACAGTGAGTTTTAGCTGTATTATTGGTTCCCGAAGGGGTTGCATTTGTGCCAGCGATACAGCATCAGCACGTTTGATCGCCATTTTGTCAATGTTATGACCAAACTGAAAAGAGTGTTCCTTTCCTTGCTGCAACGACTCATTCATCTTTGCCTGTAATACAGTGAGTCGTTCCTGTCCGTCTGGCGTGATCGTGCCATGCTTGGCTTGGATTTGGAGTTTTGTTGCCTCAAACTGATACTCTTGAAATTTCTGATTCTCTACTTTCGCCTGTAATATAGGCTTGTTGGAGCCAAGTTGAGAGTGAGTAATTAAAAGGTGCTGACCTTGCTCTGACTTAGAAGCGGATGAGTCAGCTTTTTTGTGGATTTGTAGCCGTTCTTTCATCGCTGGTTTCAAAAGTCAATAGTGGTTAATCTATATATTATGTCACCTCAGATTGCTTGATTACTTATACTTAAGTCGAATACTGTTAAAACGTATCATCCATTTTTTCTACAAGACTGACGCAAACCATAGCTGAAACCTTCATTTTCAGCTAAGAGCAATTCATGTAGACGCAAAGTCGCTTCCCGCAGGGTATTGTCTAGTTTTGCGTTGGTTAAGAACGCCGTACATTCAAGCAACACCATTCTTTTCTTTTCCACAGGGTAGCAACGACCCAACCATTTTGTTCTAAAGCGTCAGCAACAGCTTTAGATTGTTCTAGTAAAATACCACTGAAGATTGCCCAAGTTTCAGGTTTAGCGATCGCACTCATTTCTGGAATCAACTCAATAATTACATGAGCCAGAATATTGCAAACTATACCATCCACTGGTTTCTCAAGCAGTTTTGTCAAAACGTCTACACTTCCTAGTGCTGGTAGTAAACGTTCTGAGCTAATGTCATTTAGGAGACCATTACTGATAGTTGATTGCACCGCTAAAGGGTCATTATCTACTGCATAGACTTTTTCGGCTCCCAATAGCAGCGCCCCAATGGAAAGGATACCAGAACCACAACCAATATCTGCAATTACCAGATGTTTTTGTTTGCCACTATCACCCACAAATGACTGAGGAACTCCACTCAGCCGCATTTCTAGGGATTCCAAACATAACTGAGTGGTGGCATGGTTGCCCGTACCAAATGCTACACCAGGGTCAAGACGAATTACTAACCGTTCTGTTGTTTCTGGTAATGGTAGCCACGCGGGGTTAATTAGGAAGCGATCGCCGATTTCTTGCGGATGCCAATATTGTTTCCAGCTAGTTGCCCAATCTTCCTCATCAATTAACTGCCATTGCAGAGAGGGAGATGAAACTCCTACACAAAGGGCATCTTGACGCAGCCAAAGTGACAGCGCTGCCAAATCTAGTAGCTGTGTTTGAATTGTCGATAAATAGGCCCTAACTAAAGATGAATTTCCTTTGTTTTCACTAGCTGTTCCACGACAGCCAAAATCTTCCAGTCGCCAAAAGATCGAATCTTCTAGGTCTGGCTCACATAAAATCTGTAGTTCCCACCAGGTGTTTGCCATATAATTTTAGATTTTAGATTTTAGATTTTAGATTGGGGACTTGGTAATGGTTAATGACCAATGCGAAAAACAATGAGCAATTAGCCATTACCAATCCAAAATCCAAAATCGTCCGACTGAGCGTAGCCGAAGTCCGCAATCCAAAATTAAAGTGTTACTGTATACGCGTCCCGAATACCAGGGACTTTTATAATCTCATCCAAGATGCCTTCAGGTAAAGGGTCATCTATACTCAGAGCCATTACCGCATCACCACGGACGATTTTACGGCCTACTTGCATACTGGCAATATTCACATTAAAACTGCCCAGTAAGGAACCAAGTTTGCCGATAATCCCCGGCATATCGCGGTGCAGGGTAAACAGCATATATTTGCTGGGTGGGACGTTAATGGGGAAACCGTCAACATCAGTTAGATGGATTTCCCGCTCACCCAACAAAGCGCCGGTGACAGAATGAGTACCTAAAGTACCCGTAGCTTCTAGATGAAGTGTTCCGGCATAGTCTCGAATGGAAGCATCGCGGGTTTCAATTACCCGAATTCCCCGTTCTTTGGCTTCTATGCTGGCATTGACGTAATTTACTCGTTCCCGTAAAGCTTGATAAAGTAAACCTTTGAGGGCAGCGACTATCAAAGGCTGACTTTTGTTGGTTGCGAGTTCCCCTTGTAGCCGAATATTGAGTACTTCCACCCGTCCGCCAGCTAGCTGTCCTACTAGATTACCTAGAGTTTCTGCTAGCTGCATATAGGGTTTGAGTTCTTCCAACACATCGGGGCCAAGTCCGGGAATGTTGACGGCTGAACGGGCTGGTAGTCCTAAAAGTACATCCCGAATTTGTTCGGCAACATCAATCGCCACATTTACTTGAGCTTCTGCGGTAGAGGCTCCCAAGTGGGGGGTTAGGATAACTTCTTTGCCTAGCGATCGCAATTCCGATTCACCCAGTGGTTCTGACTCGAACACATCCAAGGCGGCACCACCAATTTTACCTGCTTTCAGAGCTGCTGCTAAAGCAACTTCATCAATGATCCCACCACGAGCGCAGTTGACAATCCTGGCTGTAGGTTTCATCTTTGCCAAAGTTGTGGCATTGATTAAGTGGGTAGTTTCTGGGGTTTTCGGGATATGTAGGGTGATATAGTCTGCTTGCTGGAAGAGTAAATCTAGCTCCACCAACTGGCAGCCAAGCTGTTCGGCTCTTTCTGTAGAAATAAAAGGGTCATAAGCTAGGAGTTTCATCCCCATTGTCTTAGCTACAGCTGCAACATGGGAGCCAATTTTACCCAAACCGACAACACCGAGAGTTTTTTTGTAGACTTCCGCGCCAACAAAGCTATTGCGATCCCACGCACCGCGTTTCACCGAAGCGTTAGCATCGGGAATGTGGCGAGACAAAGCCAAAATCATTGCTAGCGCGTGTTCCGCGGCGGCAATTGTGTTTCCCTCTGGAGAATTGACTACTACAATTCCCCGACGTGTGGCTGCGGGAACATCCACATTATCCACACCTACGCCAGCACGACCGATGATTTTTAGCTGAGTGCCGGCTTCGATGATTTCTTGAGTGACGCGCGTACTAGAACGAATCATCAGTGCGTCATATTCACCAATAATTTCGAGCAGTTGGGCTGGTTTTAGACCTATTTTGACATCAACAGTAGCAACTTGCGAAAGAATGTCAATTCCAGCTTGGTCAATAGAATCTGAGACAAGAACCTTAGACATGATTACTTCATTTAAAGCTACAGGTTTTGCTGCACAAGACTTTTTAGTTTAGTCCTTATCTGTCGCAATTCAGCAAAAATTATTCGTTTTAATATCAACTTCACCTTTACTTACGCTACGTGCTGATGGTATCGAAGCGTGAGTTGCTCCCGGTGGGTACTGCCTCCTAAGTATTTAAAGATGAGTGGCTGTTTGCACCACCCTGTCGCTAAATATAAAGCATTAATAGCACTAAGCACCTATATATTTATTAATAGTTAAGAGTTACCAAAATTTTATTGCCTTAAGCAATTTCCTTTGTGGGGTAGAAACGCTTAGATTCTTGACTGGGCTGCGACTTTAGCTGAGGCAATGCTCTGCACAACTAACAAATGAGCTAGTAACTATTTTATCTGTAAAATCTTAGTTATTTACCAATACCACAAGTGGTATCATTTAGTCAAAATAAAATATTTACATTATCAAGATTAGCGGATCGCAATAAGTAAGTAGACGTAAATCCTAATCATTAATCTACGTGCGTTACCAAACAGCCTTTTTGTAGATATTGCTAGTGAAGAAATCGCTATAATTCTGATGAGCCAAATGTCCTTTGATTTTTGGGGAAACCAGCGATGTTAAACTACAACTTGCCAAGGCACTTGCCCTCAGCCGAGGAACTACCAGACTCTGATGAAACGCCTGTGGATAATGAACTGCAAGAATTGATACCAGGTTTGCTGAAGGCGATCCTGCTGATACTTTGGGCAGAACGTATGGACTGGCTATTTGCCATAGATATGGGTATTTATTATCACCCCGATAAACCGCCCATTGTGCCAGATGGATTTTTGAGCTTAGGCGTAGAGCGGTTTTATGATGAAGAGTTGCGTCCCAGTTATGTGCTGTGGGATGAAAATGTTGTACCGATTTTCGTGCTAGAAGTAGTTTCCCAAAATTATCGCAAGGAATACACGACTAAATTGGATGAATATGAGGCTTTGGGTGTACTTTACTATGTGATTTATTCCTCCCGTCGCCGCCGCAAACCTCATCTAGAAGTACATAAGTTGGTTAATGGTAAGTATGAATTGCAAGAGGGAAACCCCGTTTGGCTACCAGAAATTGGTTTAGGAATTGGTTGCGAAAGAGGAAATTATTGTGGCGTAACGCGGGAATGGATGTATTGGTATGATGAGCAAGGACAACGATATCTCACGCCCGCAGAACAAGTAAAACAAGAAGTACAACGCGCTCAACAAGAAGCACAACGCGCTCAACAAGCAGAACAACGGGTACAACAATTGACAGAACAATTAAGAGCGCTAGGAATCGATCCAGATAATCTGGGTTAACTGAAATATTTTGCAATATTTTCGACAAGACTAATAAATCTGGTTTTTCAGAATTTATGTATTTACTATAAATTTTGGTTTGCGACTAGAAGCTGTCAGTAAAAGAAACTATTGCTTTTTAGGAATAACATTCCTGATTCCACTTTTAGCGCCAATACTATCACCTTTGTAACGAGGGATGATATGAATACTGGCGTGCATAATATTTTGACCTGCGGCTCGATTGATATTCATTCCTATATTAAAGCCATCAGGTTCAAATTCTGCTTTGAGAATTTCTTGTACTTTATTCACCATAAACCAGCAAGCAGACTGTTCTTTAAATGGTAACTCAAAATAACTGTTTACATGACGTTTGGGAATAACCAAAACGTGTCCTTTGCTTATAGGATAGCCATCAAAAATAGCATAAGCAGTTGCTGATTCAGTTACTAGTTTGAGAGTTTTATGGGGATTACAGAATATACAATAATTAGATGAATTTCGCTGATGATTATAGTGTACATACTCATATACTTCCCGATATTCATCTAAACAAACTGAAGTAAAGGGAAGTTTGATAATACACTGATAGGTAGGCTTTTTATGAATATAATGCTCTCGAAAACCTTCTTTTTTGATATCTCTCCTTACAGCATAATAAGCTTTTCCTCCTGGTTTTAATAAGTGTGATATTTCCATAAGAACATTAGTTTGTTCTTCAGTAAATAAAACATTTAAAACATAAAAGCAAATTATTGTATCAAATTTAGTCTCAGGATATTCTGGAAAATAATAAGGGTCATAGCCTGTAATATCACAACCTTTTTGGCGCAATATTTTAACATCATTACCAAAGCCACAACCAAAGTCTAGTATTTTGCCTTGTAGAAGGTTTTGATTTAATAAAAACTGTGCAGGAAATGATAAATAACTTCTTTCGATCGCAGTAAGATGGCTGAACTGATTTTTCTGCTGTTTCATGGAATTTTGGTGCTGATATCCCAAAATTATTATTCCCAGCATTTGTTTAGGTTATGCGATGTCTACGATGGGGTACGCCTACGCATCAGGGTCAACACCTAGCTCACGTAACTTAGCTGCTAATATATCAGCACGCTGGCGTTCCTGTTCAGCGCGTTGGCGTTCTTGTTGGGCTTGTTCGCTGCTCCACAACAGTAAATTTCCTGCTGTATCCCACCAGCGCAGCCAATTCATAGTTTGGCATAATCTTTCACCTTGCCAAATTCCCAGAAATAACTCTAATTCAGGAATCCAGTAGCGTCCATTAGCGTCTGCTTGCTGCAAAGTATATTGCCCATTTTGTAAGCACCGTATTTCTAGACTTGGTTCGTAAGGGTCGTAGGTTACGTAGGTTGGAACTTGGAGAATCTTTTCGTAATAATAGAGTTTACCGTAAGGCGGAGTTGAACGGACTGATAATTCTCCACCTTCTGTATCTGAGAGAAATTCCATCACTACAGCCACAGGCGCGCCTTCTAAATTTGGGGTGTAGCTGCGACGAACTACATTTGTTCCCACAGACTGCACTTGAGGGACAAAAAACCAGTCTGGTGCTTTGACAACGATTTTTTTGTTGACTGTGGCTACAAGCCCAAAGTTAGAGCCAATCAGCATTTGAGGTTGGATGCGCCCTGTACTTCCCAAAGCATCGGTAAGCGCAGCAGCGATCGCAGGTTGTTGAATATTTTCCACTGGATCGTCTGGTAAAATGAAGTCGGCTGGAAGTGCTTCCCAAGTAACAATTGGTTCTTTTTGGATGGGGTTAACTTGTAGAACCATAAAACTACTCCTAATATTCATGCACAGTATATAGTTATTTTTAACAAATCTTCAGTTTGCACATCTGTGTGATCGCAGCATATAAATTCAGATAATCTTAAGTTTTGGATGAATAGACTCGCACTGCCTAAAAACCCAGAAATCTAGAAAGATTTCTCAGACTGGTGTATATACTCGTAGTCAAGCACTTAGCAGGCGTGAACATTATGCTGGAATGGTTTATTAGCTGGATAGCAAGCAATGCCTTTCTGCATCGGAAATTTTTAGAATATTTCTGTGCTTGGGAGTTTGTCTGGCAGTTTGAGAAGGAAGGCAGTATTTCAATTGAGGATCTCAAAACTGAAGTTTTTGGCAAACACTGGCAAGATGAAACTTGGCATGAGGTATTGCGGCTAATTGCGGGAATGATTGATGCGAAATTTGTTGGTGAAATTCTTGATTACTTGATGGTGCAAGATGGTGAAGAGGAAAAATTTCTTAACTTGTTTTTAGCGGCTAAGTGTCTTGCAGAAGTTAGAAATCGCTCGGTAATTGCGTCAGTGGCTAATAAATTATTTGGCAAGGTAAAAGACTTAACCAAATATGACCTCTGGTATTATTACACCTATGACAACGCAGAAGAAACTGAGCTAGTTCAGGAAGTTCGCATTCAAGCAGTTGTAACAATCGCCTCAATTTGGAAAGATAACCGTGATGCCTTACACTGCCTTAAAGACCGCGCCACTGTTGATAATTATCAGTATGTGCGAGATGCAGCCATCGAAGCATTAGTCAGCAATTTCAAAGATGACCCAGACACCCGCTCGTTTCTCAAAGACCTCACTACTGCTGATAATAAAAACTATGTCAGATGTGCAGCCATCGAAGCATTAGCCAGCAATTTCCCAGATGACCCGGACACCCGCTCATTCCTCAAAGACCTCACCACTGCTGATGATGGAAATGTGCGGCGTGCAGCGATTAAAGCATTAGTCAGCAATTTCAAAGATGACCCGGACACCCACTCGTTTCTCAAAGACCTCACCACTGCTGATAATGAAAATGTGCGGCGTGCAGCGATTAAAGCATTAGTCAGCAATTTCAAAGATGACCCGGACACCCACTCATTTCTTAAAGACCTCGCCACTGCTGATAATCAAGTTTATGTGCGAGGTGCAGCCATCGAAGCATTAGCCAGCAATTTCAAAGATGACCCGGACACCCACTCGCTTCTCAAAGACCGCGCTACTGCTGATAATGTATGGAGTGTCAGATGTACAGCCATCGAAGCATTAGCCAGCAATTTCAAAGATGGCCCAGACACCCGCTCGTTTCTCAAAGACTGCGCCACTGCTGATAATTTATGGAATGTCAGATGTGTAGCCATCGAAGCATTAGTCAGCAATTTCAAAGATGACCCAGACACCCACCCGTTTCTCAAAGAACGCGCCACTGCTGATAAATCTGAGTATGTGCGACGTGCAGCCATCGAAGCATTAGCCAGCAATTTCAAAGATTACCCAGACACCCACTCGATTCTCAAAGAACGCGCCACAGCTGATAAATCTGAGTATGTGCGACGGGCAGCCATCAAAGCATTAGCCAGGAATTTCCCAGATGACCCAGACACCCGCTCGATTCTCAAAGACTGCGCCACTGCTGATAATGAAGGGTATGTGCGACGTGCAGCCATCCGAGCATTAGCTAGAAATTTTAAAGATGACCCAGACACCTGCTCGATTCTCAAAGACTGCGCCACTGCTGATAATGAAGGGTATGTGCGACGTGCAGCCATCGAAGTATTAGCTAGCAATTTCAAAGATGACCCGGAAACCCTCTCGTTTCTCAAAGAACTCACCACTGCTGATAATCAATGGTATGTGCGACGTGCAGCCATCGCAGCATTAGCCAGCAATTTCAAAGATGACCCGGACACCCACTCGATTCTCAAAGACCACGCCACTGCTGATAATCAATGGAATGTGCGAAGTGCAGCTATCGAAGCATTAGCCAGTAATTTCCCAAATCACCCGGACACTCGCTGGATTCTCAAAGACCGCGCCACTGCTGATAATCAATGGAATATGCGAAGTGCAGTAATCCAAGCATTAGCCAAACACTTCAGATATCAGCCTGAATTGTTTGAAATTTACTACAACTGCGCTGTCAATGACCCCTTTGAGCGTAAGCAAGACTATGAAACCAACCCTCGGCGCGTTGCACTGGAGATAATTATCAAGCAATTTCCTCAACATCCCCAGACTTTACCATTGTTGCATGACCTAGTAGAGAATGACCCAGATGGAAAAGTGCGAGAATTTGTTCAGAACAAGTTAAAGCAGTGGGGAAAGTAAATGTAAGCTGAGTATATGCCCAAGAAAATCAGAGAACTTAAAAGCTTGTTGCTACAAGCAGGGTTTACATACCGTCATGGGAAAGGTAGCCATACTAATTGGTATCATCCCCTACTATCTGGGAGAGTTACTATATCAGGTAAAGACGGGAATGATGCTAAAGCTTACCAGGAGAAAGATGTTAATAATGCACTTCAAAGGTTAGAAGAAATTAAAAAGGCTCAAGAGGAAGAACAAGAATGAATTCTCACTACACAATAATTATTCAGTGGTCTGATGAAGATGAGTGTTTTGTTGTGAGTCTTCCTGAATGGGGAGAGTTTTGTCATACTCACGGAGATACTTACGAAGAAGCTTTCAAAAATGCTCAAGAAGTTTTAGAAATGCTGATTGAATCATCTTTGGCTGACGGCCAACCTCTACCTGAGCCAAAAACACTAGAAAAGTCGTTAAAAGTAGCATAACTCTAAAGTGCGTAGTTTACCGCAGTAGGCATCGCTTGACACTCAAGACAGTCGCTACACAGCTATTCATTTGAAAACTGCTGTATAAACAGACTCTCAAAATTCCTCAAGAACTTTTAGATATATTGAATGAATCATCTTGAGCAGATATTCATGGTGAACTGTTACCCAAGCCGAAAACACGAGAACAGTAAAAAGTAGCAAAACTCCAAAAAAGCGATCGCTAAACATCTACCAAAATAATCCTAAATTCTCGAAAATTACGCACCCAGAACACCGTCTAGCCGTAGTTACAGTAAACAAAGCCGACTTCGATCGCAACAATCAGATAGAAAGTGGTTTTCAATCCACTTAATCTAGTGTTAGCAGCTTAGTACATAGCGTAACAGAAAGGGCAGAGGTGGCATGAATGCAATTACAACAGACACAACTTTTAGAGGAAACGCTCTGGAAAGCCGTTCTCAATCGAGATACCACAATTGACGGCAAGTTTTTCTACGGTGTTCGTTCCACAGGCATTTATTGCCGACCTATTTGCCCTAGTCGCAGACCAAATCGCAATCAAGTTTGTTTCTTCCAGTCAGCAAAAGAGGCTCAAAGCGCAGGTTTTCGACCTTGTAAGCGCTGTCAGCCACAATTTGAAACAGTTCCAAATCCAGCCAGAGCGAAAATCTTAGCAGTATGTCGATACATTGAAGCACAAAGCGATCGCATTCCCACCCTCTCAGAATTATGCTCTCAGGTGGAAATGAATCCCAGTTATCTGCAAAAGCTATTCAAGCAAATAATTGGTGTATCGCCTTTTCAATATGCAGATGCGCTGCGTAGCCAACGATTAAAGCAGCGTCTCCAGTCAGGGGAGGAAATTGCTCATGCAGTTTACGACACGGGGTATGGTTCAAGTAGTCAAATTTATGAGAAAGCACCGAAGCAACTGGGAATGACACCAAAAATTTACCAACAAGCTGGAAAGACAATCAATATTGTCTATGCGATCGCTCCATGTCCGCTAGGATATTTACTGGTGGCAACAACAGACAAGGGGATTTGTGCCGTTAAACTAGGTGATGAAGCAGACAAACTCGAACACATCTTGAATCAAGAATTTCACCAAGCGCACATCATACGTGATGACCACATACACAAAGAATGGATACAAGGAATCCTCGATTTGATTGCGGGAGATGAAACACATCTCGACTTACCACTGGATATCCGTGGGACAGCATTTCAGAAACAGGTTTGGCAAGTATTGCAAAAAATTCCCTATAGCGAAACTCGTACCTACACTGATATTGCCCGTGATATTGCCAAACCCCAAGCAGTCCGTGCGGTGGGAAATGCTTGTGGAGCTAACCCGATCGCAGTGATTATACCCTGTCATCGGGTGCTGCGGAGTGATGGCAGTCTTGGTGGTTATCGTTGGGGGATTGAGCGCAAACAAAAACTGCTTGTACAAGAATCGAAATTGAGCAAAGATGACTCAAATACCTGAACTAGAATCGTTGACTGAAGAAAGTCTCACCCGTGGTTTAATGGTGCTTGCCAATCTTGACAGCGATTTGGCTCGGATTTTAGAAACACTTGGGCCTCCACCAATATGGTCAAGAGAACCGGGTTTTGCAACGCTTCTGTGCATAATTCTGGAACAGCAAGTTTCCGTAGCAGCTGCGAGGGCTGTATTTAACCGTCTATGTGGGGTTGTTGTACCGCTAACGCCAGAAAATTTTCTGACATTGGATGATGTTCAATTGAGAGGGATTGGATTCAGCCGACAAAAGATTCTATACTGTCGTGGATTGGCGAATGCGATCGCAAACAATCAGCTTGACCTCAGCAAGCTGGAAATAATGGACGAAACTACTATCAGAACTGAGTTAAAGCGCCTCAAAGGTATAGGAGACTGGACAGTTGATATTTATTTACTCATGGCGCTGCAACGTCCTGATGTCTTTCCTAAAGGCGATTTAGCGATCGCGATCGCATTACAAAAAATCAAAAACTTGGCGACACGTCCAACACCAGTTCAACTGGAAGCAATGACACAGCACTGGCGACCGTGGCGAGCAGTTGCGGCAAGACTTCTATGGCACTATTACCTAAGTAATCCCAAATAATTGCTCCTTCTCCCTTCTCTACGAGACGCTGCGCGTTCACGTAGTGTCTTGTAGAGAAGGCGCACTTGGCGACTTGGCGGTTCGTATTATAAATATAAACTAAATGGCAGAAAATCAATTAAGCCTAACAATAGAAAAGTCTGATAAAACTTTAAACATCCTGCCGATAATCATAGTAATAATTGCATTATTAGCTTTATCTTCAACAGCAATATTGATTAAAATTGCTCTTAGAGAAATGAGCGCTACGGCTACATTCTTTAATCGTTTATGGATAGCGACTATTATCTTTGGATTATGGAGTGGAATTAACCAAGCACGAACTCATATTAAAGATGATGAACCTGTATTACCACAGCAGCCTTATCCAATCAAAGAGATAGCGTTTTTAATAGCAGTGGGTCTAGTTCATGTATTAGGTAGATTATCTTGGACTTGGGCGCTAACCCGGACTGGTGCTGCTAATGCCAATGCGTTAGGTAGTCTCAATCCGCTATTTACTACATTAGGAGGATGGCTATTTTTTAATCAGATTTTTGGGCGCAAATTTATCATTGGTCTGATATTAGCTATAATCGGCGCGATCGCAGTTGGATTTGAAGATTTATTACGCTCTAATAATAATTTTACAGGTGATGCTGTTGCCCTGATCTCGTCGATATTTTATGCAGCAAACTTTTTACTGATCGAGCAAATCCGCAATAAGTTTTCAATTATTACTATCCTTCTGTGGCGCTGTGTCATCGCAACTTCATTGATGATTCCAGTAGTGCTAATCTTTGAAAAACAACCTTTGCCAGTTACTTTGTCGGGGTGGTTAGTAGTATTTGCACTAGCTGCTATTTGCGAAGCTTTGGGTCATGGGCTAATTGTATACAGCTTGAAAACTTTTTCTTCAGGATTTATCTCTTTACTTTTGTTACTCAATCCAGTGATTGTTGCTATTCTTGCTTGGATACTTTTCTCGGAAAACTTGAGTATTTTTAACTTGCTAGGGTTGGCATTAATTTTAGGGGGTATATATTTAGCAATTTCTAATAAAGAATCTATCAAATCTAGCGTTAGTCCCCCCATACAATCTCTACAAGAAAGTGAATCTTAATAAGTTCGTAGTAAGGACTTTAGTCCTGATTTTCTAAGAGGCTGTTTTAAAAGTCCTCTTATCGGTAGTAAAACGTTCTAGATCCCCCTAAATCCCCCTTAAAAAGGGGGACTTTGATTCCGGTTCCCCCTTTTTTAAGGGAGGTTAGGGGGGATCAATAAGTGCCTAAAATCACAGCCACCCACTTTTCAAACATCCTCTAAACACTAAAGTCTTTACTACAAACCCTCAAAATTACTCTAATACTTGCGTAATCTCGGTGATAAATCGGTTACAGTCTCCCCGTGAAGACTCGTTCAGCTGGGCCTGTCATGTAAACCCGTTGGTCGATTTCTGACCATTCAATTTGCAAGGGGCCACCAGGTAATTCTACAGTGGCGGTGCGATCGCATTTCCCGGTTAACACACCAGCCACTAAAGAAGCGCAAGCACCAGTCCCACAAGCTAATGTAATCCCAGCACCCCGTTCCCACACCCGCATTTTCAAATAGTCAAGGCGTACCACTTGAATAAATTCAGTATTTATGCGTTGGGGAAAAGCTGGGTGATGCTCAAATTTCGGGCCTATGCTTTCTAGTTCAATTGCTGCTACATCTTCCACAAAGGTAATGCAGTGAGGATTTCCCATACTTACACAAGTTACTTCCCAAGTTTTCCCCGCCACCTCCAACGGCTGAGAGATTACTTTTTCTTCAACAGGTGCAAGAGTGGTAGGAATTTCGCCAGCGAGTAATCTGGGTAAACCCATGTCTACTTTAACTAGACCATCAGATAAGAGTTGGGGAGTCATTACACCACCCAAAGTATGAATGCGATATGAATCTTTATTCCGGGATTCACCTTCTAAATCTGCCAAAAAGCCAGCTAAACAGCGAATGCCATTGCCACACATTTCTGGTTCTGAACCATCAGAATTAAAAATCCGCATGGTGTAGTCAGTGCCATTTTCTCCAGGTAGGACAAAAATTACACCATCAGCACCGATACCAAAATGGCGATCGCACAACTTGATGGCTTGCTCTGGAGTCAATACAGGCAAAGATGACGAGCGATTGTCAATTAGAATAAAATCATTGCCCAGACCATGATACTTAGTAAATTCGATTGCCATTTTCTCAAGGATGAATTATCAAGGATTAGTTACTCTTTATTTTGCCTTGTAGGTTCATCTTTACTAAAAATGCTTACCGAATTTGACACCACTTTACCCAGTATTAGACAAGTCCAAAACCTGATTAAACAAACAACGCCAGTAGAATTAAAGCTGCTGACTCAAGATGTACTCATAGGAAAGGTTGTATGGCAAGACCCACAGTGTATCTGTATTGCTGATGAAAACAGTCAGCAAATCACTGTTTGGAAACAAGCGATCGCATACATCAAACCGAAAACAAGTCAGGAATAGAATTTTGCTTGCGATCGCTATAAGATTTTGGTTAGCGATCGCTCGTTTGTATACAATACACCCTAGTATCATGATTCATTCGGTGAGCGATTTATGGTTTAGCCCCTCCTGAATTCTGCTTGATAAGAGAAAATCAATGCGAAAGTTCCCAATCTTGCAACATCAAAATAGCATCTCTATACAAAGACAAATCCACCTGGTGGACTTCTATTCCCTGCCCAATTCCTTCTAGAAGAGTGATTGTCAAATTTCCTCCCAAGTGTTCGCGGAACTCAGTAAGCCCCCTAAATAGACAATCGGGATGGTCTAGTTGATCTAATTGCTCTGTAAGCGCTGATACATACAATGTAAACCCCAATTTATTGAGTGTATGTAGAACACTTTGCCACTCAGATTTCAAAAGTTGACCTGTTAAATATGAATAGGTCGTATCCAAAGCAATACCGATCGCTACAGCTTCACCGTGACGTAAACTGTAATTAGTTAAATGCTCCAGTTTATGAGCAGCCCAGTGTCCAAAATCCAAAGGACGCGATGAACCCATTTCAAATGGATCGCCGCCACCAGCAATATGCTCTAAATGCAACTGCGAACAGCGATAGATAAGTCTTTCCATTATGTCCATATCCCGATTAGCCAATTTATCGGCATTAGTCATAATGAAATCGAAGAAATCTGCATCTTTAATCAGCGCTACTTTCACCGCTTCTGCAATACCCGATCGCCAATCTCGATCGTCAAGGCTAGTCAGAAAATCAAAGTCATTCAAGACAGCATAAGGCGGCATGAATGTACCCAAAAAATTTTTCTTGCCGAAAGCATTGATTCCGTTTTTTACCCCTACACCCGAATCGTTTTGCCCTAATACTGTTGTTGGTACTCGTAGCAGCCGAATTCCTCGATGAGCCGTTGTTGCTGCGTATCCTACCATATCTAGGACGGCTCCACCCCCAATTGCTAAAACGTAGGAGTGACGGCACAATCCATCTGCATTGATTCGCTGATGAATTTGCTCTATAAATCTAGAATCATTCTTAACTCGTTCTCCACCAAGAACTACTATCGGCTCACCGCTCAGTGTTAGTACATCTTCATAATACTGAGCATAGACTGATAATTTTTTTAGTAAGCCATCCTGGTACTGTAAAAATCCTCCATCTACTACAGCTAGTACTTGCTTTGGGGTTGTTTCCCCATCTGCGGCAATCACTTGTGCAAATAAAGGATTATCTAACTGAAACAGACCTCTAGTGAAGTGAACATCATAGTTGAAGGTCACGCGGACACATTGGTTAATTGGTTGCAGATTAAGAGCAGTTTTTTGTTTAATAACCATTTCAAGTATTATTATTTTTTAGTAACTGTGCATATATCCACTATTGGAATTGAAATTGAAACTAAATTCAAGATAATGAACCATCAAATACTTCAGCATTTAAATGATTTGCTAGACAGCTAAAATTATTAAATTAATCATAATTTTCAAGCGTATTTATCCTGGACTACAAAGTTGACAATAATATTAATTTACAACTTTATTGATACCTATCGTTTATATCTGAAGTTAGCAATGGATATTCTTATTTAGATAAGATTCTAATTTTTTTCCGTAAGTTAATTCTAGAGTTTATCTAATTAAAATAGCATCTTTACAATATCTTCTCCAAAATCGGGAAAATTTTATAGATTCAGTAAAGTTACGAACTCAGTAGTATATTATTAGCTGTTTTAAACACAAAGTATCAAGTTTAGTGGTAGATTTTATACTTAGTTGTCACAAAAAAGTTGGGCAACTTCTCCTGAAATTTATCATGAGTAAAGTAAACAAGTTACTGCATCACTGGCTGTCAAAGTCTGTTTCAGAGAAAGCTTTTGCTTGGCTGGAGCAGAAGCAGGCACAAATTTCTAGCGGCGCTGCTGAAAGAGTTTTTTTCACGGCATTTAGTGCTGTACCGCGTTATCTAGGTAAACAGGATTTGCAGCTAACATTCCAGGACTTGGAAGCAGCAGAAGATGTGATTCCCGGTTGGTATCCTGGTAATTGGAGTGTAGATCAAGCAGGTCGCACACTCTTGCTTCTAGCTTTGCCCCACGATGATGCCCAGGGGTATGTGCGAGTCTCCTTTGGAGAGGCTACGCCAACGCTCGATCAAGTCTTCTCCACTGCCGATATGGGGGAGTTAGTTGCTCTTTATCAAAGTTTGCCGCTACTACCACATCCAGAGTTACATCGCCAGCGCGCTGCTGAGGGAATTCGCAGCAATATGAGTAATGTATTCCAAGCCATAGCACTACGTAACCCTTATCCAGCTAATTATTTAGACAATGCTGCTTGGAATCAGATGGTACTGAAGGCTGTGTTTGTCGGCAGTCCTTTGCATCTAATTTGGGGACTAGACCGACGTGCTAACCCAGAATTAGCGAAGATGTTAGCAGACTATGCCCATGAACGTTGGGCAGCTAAACGCTCAGTTACGCCAGAACTTTGGCGACCTGTAGGGCGATTTGCGGATAGTGCGATCGTTACAGATTTGGAAAAAGTACTGGCTAATGGGGATACAGCCGAACAAGAAGCCGCAGCGTTAGCTTGTGCTGAGTCTCCTTTACCCCAAGCGCAAGCATTACTTTCTCGTTACCCAGATTTACAGTCATCCATTCAACAAGGTAATCTGACTTGGAACAATTTTAGCCGTGATGCCTGCGGCAAGCTGCGCTAACGCCTCTTTGTTTACAAATAAAAGGGAGTGGCGAGTGGGGATGAGGGAGAAATCAATTCAAAATTAAAGTACTTCTGCCTCCTGCCTTCTGCCTCCTGCCTCCTCTTTCCCAATGCCCAATCATTAAAACTATGATGTATATCGATCCTCACATTCACATGTGTTCCCGTACTACTTACGATTACTTAGTAATGCGGGAATATGGCATTGTCGCCGTTATTGAACCAGCCTTTTGGTTAGGACAACCCCGAACGAATGCTGGCTCCTTTAAAGACTACTTCAGTAGTCTTGTCGGCTGGGAACGCTTTCGTGCTAGTCAGTTTGGCATCCAACACTACTGTACAATCGGCCTAAATCCGAAAGAAGCTAACAATGAAGCGCTAGCAGATGAAGTTATGGAACTGCTACCACTTTATGCTTGTAAAGAAGGAGTTGTTGCCATTGGTGAAATTGGCTATGACGACATGACAGAAGCAGAGGATAAGTACTTTTGTCAACAGTTAGAATTAGCCAAAGAACTCGATACGTTGGTACTAATTCATACTCCTCATCGCAATAAGAAGGCGGGTGCTAGTCGGAGTATGGATCGCTGTATTGAATATGGTTTAGATCCTTCACAAGTAGTTATCGATCACAATAACGAAGAAACCGTTGAAGAAGTATTAGGACGTGGCTTTTGGGCGGCTTTCACGATTTACCCACAGACGAAGATGGGTAACGCCAGGATGGTAGAAGTTGTACGTAAATATGGATGCGATCGCATCATTGTAGATAGTAGTGCTGATTGGGGTATTAGCGATCCTTTGGCAGTCCCGAAAACGGCTCAGTTGATGTTAGATAGGGGCATTCCTAAAGAACATGTACGAGCAGTTTGTTATGAAAATGCCCTAGCTGCTTACAGTCAAACTGGGCAGATGAAAGCTTCAGATTGGCTCAATCCTCAATCTATCGATCAACGTCAAATGTTCAGTGGTAATTCTGTGCTACGGGGACAAGAACCAGGAATCAAATCAGTTGCAGATTTTGTGTTGATTGAGTAAAAAATTGGCAGTGAGGAGTGTATAAATATCTGGTTAATCTGTAATATGCGGTTTATTTTGAGAAATACTAGGCACGGAGGCAGATAAGTGAATGTTGCAAGCTTAAATTTTCAAAGTTGGCGGGGTTATCTGGAATTGATGCGTCCTGCTAATATTGTTACTGCTTGGGCAGATATTCTTCTAGGTTTTGCTGCTTCTGGTTCTGGAATTATTTTTGCTCAATTAATGAATGGAGAAGCAAGTTTTTCCATACTAATTCCATTAGCTTGGTTGTTATTGGCTACAACTGGCTTATACGGTGGCGGTATAGTTTTTAATGATGTTTTCGATGCAGAATTAGACGCAAAAGAACGACCAAATAGAGCAATTCCCAGTGGTCGCGTATCTCGTCAAAATGCTACTTTATTGGGGAGTATACTATTTACAATCGGGATTATAGCTGCTTTTCAAGTATCGTTGTTGAGTGCTGCGATCGCTATCTTCATCACTCTTTCATCTCTTTTGTATGATTCACTTGCCAAACATCATCCTTTTTTCGGCCCTTTAAATATGGGTTTGTGCCGTGGCAGTAACTTATTATTAGGTGTAAGTGCTGTACCAGAAATAATCGGAGAACGGTGGTATTTAGCGCTGATTCCTGTTCTTTATATTGCTGCTATTACCGCAATTAGTCAGGGTGAAGTTCACGGTGGTAAGAAGATTACAGGAGTACTCGCGCTACTGCTAATTGCAATAGTTTTGACGGCAGTTTTAGCTTTAGGATTATTAGAAGAGTATACAGCGATCGCAGCACTACCATTCGCTATTTTCTTAGCTATCAGAATCTTACCTAATTTTATCAAAGCGGCGCGGGAACCGATAGCCGAAAATATCCGAAATGCTGTGAGAATAGGCGTTTTATCTCTAATAGTTTTAGATGCAACTGTTGCATCTGGTTTTGCTGGTTTGTATTACGGTTTATTAGTTCTAATCTTGTTACCCATTTCGATGAAGTTAGCAAAAGTATTTGCTGTTACTTAAATTTGAATGTATATACCCAGTAATACCATTAATCGGCTATAGGGGCGCACATATATGCGCCCCTAACTATGAATATGTAGCAGGTATTCTGTGAAATTGTTTAAGCCCAATACGGTTCAGTTAAGGCTAAAACCCTTTTTTTTAACGAACCACGGAGGCGCAAAGAACGCAGAGAGAAGGAAAAAATGCTTAACTGAACTGTATTGAGTTTAAGCTAAAGAAAGCAGATTAAAAATATACAATGGATATAACTAGAAAATGAAAATTACAAAAAATTATAGTTTTCACTTAACTTATTGCAGCAATATTCATCCTGGTGAAAGTTGGTTAGAGGTTTTGGATAATTTAAAAAATTATATTCCCGAACTCAAATCACGTTTATCGCCTACAGAACCTTTTGGTATTGGCTTGAGGTTAGCAGATGTTGCCGCAAAAGAACTTTTAGAAAGTAATAACTTGGCTCAATTCCAAACTTGGCTGACTCAACAAGATTTATATGTTTTCACCTTAAATGGATTCCCTTATGGCGGATTTCATAGACAGGTGGTAAAAGACCAAGTTTATGCACCAGATTGGTCTACACAAGAACGGGTTAATTATACATTAAACTTGGCACACATTTTAGCTAGTCTCCTACCTCAAGGTCTTGATGGCGGAATTTCTACACTACCATTATCCTATAAACCTTGGTGGGTAAAAGACCAAGCAACTTTTGAGACTGTTCTGAAAAAGAGTTGTTTGAACATAGCATCAGTTGTTGTAGAAATGATTCGCATCGGCCAAGAAACAGGCAAGATACTTCATATTGATTTAGAACCTGAGCCTGATGGTTTAATTGAAAATACTTCAGAAGTAATTGATTTCTATCAAAATTGGTTATTGCCAATTGGTGGTATTTATTTATCAGAAAAATTAAATATAGAGCAAAGTTTAGCAGAGACTAAATTGCTAGAACACGTTCGGCTTTGTTATGATACCTGCCATTTTTCAGTTGAATATGAGGAACCGCAATCTGTATTTACACGTTTGCAATCGGCAGGAATTAAAATTGGGAAGATTCAAATCAGCGCTGCAATTAAAGTAAAAATACCTGCTGAGGTTGAAAAGCGTAGTTTGATAGTTGAGCGTTTACGTCCTTTTGCAGAATCTACCTATCTTCACCAGGTAATAGAACGTCGTAGCGATGGTACACTCCATCACTATCCTGATTTAATAACTGCATTACCACATTTAGAGGAATCTTTAGCTGAAGAATGGCGCACTCACTTTCATGTCCCAATTTTCATTCATGATTATCAAATTTTGCAATCTACCCAAGATGATATTGCTACTGTTTTACATCTACTTCAGACAAATAATGCTTGCTCACATTTAGAAATTGAAACTTACACTTGGGATGTATTGCCGTCAGAAATGAAGATAGATATGCTGACTTCTATTCAGCGTGAATATGAGTGGATATTAAAAGAATTCGTCGCAAATTAAGAAGAAACTAAGTTTATGAAAAAAACAGTTGTTCTAAATGTCGTGGGATTAACGCCCAGTTTACTAGGAGAAAACACGCCGTTTTTATCTTCTTGGGCTGCTAAAGGGCAAGTGGCTCCCATTAAAAAAGTTCTACCTGCTGTAACTTGTTCTGTTCAGGCTACTTATTTAACAGGAAAATTGCCTAATGAACATGGAATTGTCGCTAATGGTTGGTACTTCCGTGATGAATGTGAAGTGAAGTTTTGGCGACAATCTAATAAACTAGTACAAGCTCCCAAAGTTTGGGAAATAGCTAAATCAATTGACCCAACTTTTACTTGTGCCAACCTTTTTTGGTGGTACAACATGTATTCTTCAGTAGATTATGCTATTACGCCGCGTCCAATGTATCCCGCAGATGGGAGAAAATTACCCGATATTTATACCCATCCTAGTGATGTGCGATCGCAAATTCAATCTGATTTAGGAAATTTCCCTCTGTTCGATTTTTGGGGCCCAAAAACTACCATTAGTTCTAGCCAATGGATTGCCAATTCCGCAAAATGGATTGAGGAACGCTACAGCCCGACATTATCACTGGTTTATTTACCACATTTAGATTACTGTCTGCAAAAATTTGGTCATGATGAAAAACACATCCAAGCTGATTTACGAGAAATTGATGCTGTTTGTGGCGATTTGATTAAATATTTTGAAGCACTTAATACTCAGGTAATTATTCTTTCTGAGTATGGCATTACCCCAGTTTCTAAAGCGGTAGATTTAAACCGCGTATTACGGGAAAATGGTTTAATTGCTGTGCGGGAAGAATTAGGGCGAGAACTGCTCGATTTTGGTGCTAGCATTGCCTTTGCGGTTGCCGATCATCAAATTGCTCATGTATATGTGAACGATCCGGCGTATATCCCAAAAGTGCGATCGCTTTTAGAAGCGACTGAAGGCGTGGCGCAGGTGTTGGATGAAGAGGGGAAACAAGCCTACCATCTCAATCATCCTAGATCGGGTGAGTTGGTAGCGATCGCACAATCTGACGCTTGGTTTACCTATTATTATTGGCTCGATGATGCCAAAGCGCCTGATTTTGCTAGAACTGTAGATATCCACCGCAAACCGGGTTACGATCCTGTAGAACTTTTCCTCGATCCGCAAATCAAATTTCCTCAAGGAAAAATTGCTCTCAAGTTACTTAAGAAACAACTAGGTTTTCGCTACTTAATGGATGTAATTCCTTTGGATGCTTCCCTGGTGCGTGGCTCTCACGGTAATATCACCACTTCCCCAGATGAAGGGCCTCTATTTATTACCCATCAAACTCACCTAGTTGATGAACATCAAATTGAGGCGACAGATGTTTGTTCGTTGATTCTCAAACATTTAAATACCTGAAAGGCAGTATAGAGGGGATATATCGCCTCTGCATCTTACCAAAATGCAAAAAAAATTTATGGTAATTCATAATCATATCGAGTATGATTTATATATAAACTCGTAATGACTATGAATTAATGTGAGTTCGACAAATCTTATTTGACCTCTCCCCCAACCCCTCTCCGTGTCGGAGACGGGAGCAAAAAGCTGAATTTTTCGTTGCTCCTCCCTTTCCGTTTCCCAGAGGCAGGCTGGGAGGGAAAGGTTCATCGAACTTACGTTGAATTAGTTTGTTATGTCAGTAGGTATACATCTACTGACTAAAATGTACTGTGGGCAATCTGAGTAACTTACATGGAGAGCTTCTTTAACCATGACTGAACCCCAAAACTTGACAACTGCTGATGGTATTCCAGTTAGCGATAACCAGAACTCACTTACGGCTGGAGCGCGTGGCCCTGTATTAATGCAGGATTTCCACCTCATAGAAAAGCTGGCTCATTTCAATAGAGAACGTATTCCTGAAAGAGTTGTTCACGCTAAAGGTGCGGCTGCTCATGGTACTTTGACTATTACCAATGACATTACCCGCTACAGTAAAGCCAAACTTTTTTCTGAAATTGGCAAGAAAACGGAAGTTCTCTTGCGCTTTTCGACAGTTGGCGGAGAAAAGGGTTCAGCAGATGCCGAGCGCGACCCTAGAGGTTTTTCCCTCAAGTTTTATACTGAGGAGGGTAACTGGGATCTTGTAGGTAACAATACCCCTATTTTCTTCATCCGCGACCCTTTGAAGTTTCCTGATTTTATCCATACCCAAAAGCGCAATCCCCAAACCAATTGCAAAGACCAGAATGCAAAGTGGGATTTTTGGTCACTCAGTCCAGAATCGCTTCACCAGGTGACGATCCTCTTTTCAGATCGGGGAATTCCCAAAACCCATCGACACATGGACGGTTTTGGTAGTCACACCTTCAGTTTAATTAATGCCGAGGGCGATCGCGTTTGGTGTAAATTTCACTTTAAGACTCTGCAAGGGCATCAAACCTTGACAGAGGAAGAATCCGCTAAGATTAAGGGCGAAGATCCAGATCATGCGACTCATGATTTATTTGAAGCGATCGCTAACAAAGACTATCCCAAGTGGCGGATGTGCATTCAGGTGATGACCGAGGAGCAAGCGGAAAAACATCCAGATAATCCTTTTGACTTGACCAAAGTTTGGAAACAAGGCGAATATCCTTTAATTGAAGTCGGGATATTAGAGCTAAATCGTAACCCTGAGAATTATTTTGCCGAAGTAGAGCAAGCCGCTTTTAGCCCTAGTGCAGTGGTTCCTGGCGTTAGTTTTTCTCCAGACAAAATGCTGCAAGCTCGAATTTTTTCTTACCCAGATGCTCAACGGTATCGCTTGGGTGGTAATTATCAGCAACTACCCGTTAACCAGCCCAAATGTCCAGTGATGCATTATCAGCGAGATGGCTTTATGGCATCGGGGAACAACGGCGGTAGCGTTCCTAACTATGAACCGAATAGTGCTGAGGGTACGCCCAAAGAAAATCCAGCTTATGCAGAACCACCTAGTCATTTGGGCGATGTCACAGTCGATCGTTACAGTCATCGTGAAGGAAACGACGATTACACCCAAGCAGGTAATTTGTATCGGTTACTAACTCCTGAACAGCAAGAGCGTCTTGCTAAAAATATTGTCGGTAGTCTCTCTCAAGCAAGGGAAGACATCCAAATGCGCCAACTTTGCCACTTCTTCCGGGCAGATATTTCTTATGGTCGTCGTGTAGCTGAAGGATTGGGCATTTCAATCGATCCATCAATGTTTTCTCATGATGCTCAACCTGTAGGTAACTGGTAGCCTTATCCAATTTTGTGGGGTGGGCATCTTGCCTGCCTTAGAGGATGTTTGAAAAGTTCTTTTCTTGGTAGCAAAACGTTTTAGATCCCCCTAAATCCCCCTTAAAAAGGGGGACTTTGATTCCGGTTCCCCCCTTTTTAAGGGGGGTTAGGGGGGATCAATAAGTGCCTATAATCACAGCCAACCACTTTTAAAACAACCTATTAAAGCAAATTCATTTGATTAATTTACAAAATAAATCGAGGTAATTAAACATGAAATTAACAGCAACGGAGAACGGATTATTAATCCCTAAAGAACTATTAGGGGAAAACCAAGAGTTTGAGATTATTCAAGAAAATGGAAAAATTATTATTACTAGTATTAAACATACATCTTCTATTGGGGATTTAGGTTCAAATCCTGTGGAATGTGATGTAAAAGATGGTGCAATTAACCACGATCGCTATCTCTATAACCCGTTAACGGAGCTAAAATACTCGTGAACGGAGCTAAAAGCCTCGTGAACGGAGATAAAAGCCTCGTTAACGGAGCTAAAATACTCGTGAACGGAGATAAAATACTCGTTAACGGAGATAAAAGCCTCGTGAACGGAGCTAAAAGCCTCGTGAACGGAGCTAAAATACTCGTGAACGGAGATAAAAGCCTCGTGAACGGAGATAAAAGCCTCGTTGACGGAGTTCAGAGGCTCATTAAGTAGATAAACAAAAATATTTACAGTTATTGCGATCGCACCCTTCGCAAAGCATATCGTAGAGAAGTAGTTTTAGGTTGTGCGATCGCATTATTTTGCTTCACTGCCTTTGCAATGACATTGTGTAATTAATTATGTTGCCTACTTATTAGACTAGGATTTGAATCCCAGGCGGTTAATGCAGCCGGTGCAGATTACCTAAATTACTGAAACCAACGGGAAACAAAAGCAACCATTCTCCTGAATCAAGACTGACGATTCCGCCGCAAGTCTTCTAGATTGTTACGAAAGGTTATTGTATTGGGATGATTTGCCCCCAACCGTTGTTCAGCAATCGCCAAAGCTTCGATATACAAAGGTTCGGCATCGCTGTACCTTCTTTGTGATTTGTAGAGTCCTGCCAAATTGTTCAGGCTAATTGCCACATCAGGGTGTTCATCCCCCAGCAGACATTTTGTCATCGCCAAAGCTTCGATATACAAAGGTTCGGCATCGCTGTACCTTCTTTGTGATTTGTAGAGTCCTGCCAAATTGTTCAGGCTAATTGCCACATCAGGGTGTTCATCCCCCAGCAGACGTTTTCTCATGGCCAAAGCTTCGATATACAAAGGTTCGGCATCGCTGTACCTTCTTTGTGAATTGTAGAGCAATGCCAAATTGTTCAGGCTACTTGCCACTAAGAGGTGTTCATCCCCCAGCAGACGTTTTCTCATGGCCAAAGCTTCGATATACAAAGGTTTGGCATCGCTGTACCTTCCCTGTGAATAGTAGAGGAGTGCCAAATTGTTCAGGCTACTTGCCACTAAGGCGTGTTCATCCCCCAACCGTTGTTTAGCAATCGCCAAAGCTTTTATATACAAAGGTTCGGCATCGCTGTACCTTCCCTGTGAACGGTAGAGTCCTGCCAAATTGTTCAGGCTAGTTGCCACTGAAGGGTGTTCATCCCCGAAACGTTTTCTAGCAGCTGATAAACTTTGTTCACGCCAAGGTAAAGCTTGCGCGTAGGCTCCTTGACCTTCGTAAAATCTAGCCAAGCCTACAAAAGGCCAGATTAAATCATCATCGCTTAACCACGCTTGGTAAACTGTGGCAGCTTCTCCAAGGTGAGGGATGGCAAGAGTTGCTTGAGCAATTTCTATCAATGTGGGTGTGTGAGGAATATCTTTTGCTACGGCTACCATCGCTTGACAAAAGCCGCGCTTAAGTTGATCCGCTTCCGCTAACTCTTCTAACTTCTGCCGCAATAATTCCCGAATGCGATCATGAACTTGGTAGGTGTCCTCTGCCAATTCTTGCAGCAAATAACATTCAACTAAAACAGTGCAGTGAGCTTTTAAGTCAAATTCCCAATGGCTATAACTTGCTGCTGATTCTAGCAAAGACCAAGGAATAGGAGCCAAAGCAAACAAACTCAACAGACAAGCCAACTTTTGCGCCTCTGCTTCCAAGCTTTGCCAATTCAACTCAAAAGCTGCTGCTACACCAGACTCGCCATCTGTTGCTTGCTTTTGTAGCTGTGCGAGAATGTCTGCTAGCATGATTCGCTCCTTGGCTCTTGCCGCAGTCCTGCTATTAGGTAAAGTCCAACAGGTACATAATTCACAAATTGGCAAAGTCCCTTAGCAAATTCTAATTCCTTCTCAACCCTATCTTTTCCTAGCAGGGTTGTTAATAATTCTAAGGCTGCATCTGCTGACAATTTACCTAACGGCAGTGATGGATATACTAACCCTGTATTTAGACGAGTGGTAATTAACACCTTAAACCGAGAACCTTTAGGTGGTAGATAGGGTTGAATTAGCTTCCAGTCTTTGACATCATCAAATATTAATAGAACTTTGCCAGCTTGCCAATTCTTCCAGCAATAAGCAACTTGACCTGCTAGGCTTAAACCATCCGGCGGATTAAAGTTAGGTAAATTCACAACTCCAAACTCTACTAACTGGATTCCCAAATCAATACCTTGGGGATTTAACCAACAACACCCGCCAGAATAATCTTCCAAATATTGCCATGAGTATTGAATAGCTAACTCTGTTTTACCCACCCCACCTTGCCCAGTCACATCAGTAATAGCCACAACATCATTAACTTGCAATAGCTGACGCAATTGTTCTATTTGCTCATCCCTCCCGACAAACTTACGAGCTTGACTCTGTGGGATATTATGCGGGATATCAAACGGGTTAAAATGAGATTTTTCAATATCTCCATCCCAACTACGGGAATAAAAATAAGTCGGCAGTTGTTTTTTATCTAAACTGGTAAATCGTTGCTTAACTGCCTCAGTAACTTCCTTCATATTTGGGGGAAAATTCCCATTAGCTGCTGCAAAAGCCTCCCGCACAGCTTGAGAAAAGTATCCTGTTTTATTTTCAGAATTTACCTGAGCTTTTTCTCCTTCCCGCGTAGCCAGTAACACAAATTGTTGACTATCTGGCTTTGGCTGACCACTTAAAAAAGCTTTGCCACCTAAGTTAGTTGGTCTTCCCTTCGACTCTAAAACATAATTGGCACATGCATCAATAATACAAATATGATTACGAATCTGAAAATTATCGGAACCCAGCAAAACTAATAAAGAATTTAAATCTAAATTCTGCCAATTCTGTTTATTTGCATCAGCACAAAGCAACCGACGCTCTCGTTCTGAGGTAATCAAACCATGTCCAGCCCAAAAAATGTAGAGTAAATCCCCCGACTTTGGGGATAAAAAGTTAGTCACAATGTCGGAGATATTTTGCTCTGTTGCTAACTCTACAGTTAACCCACATTCCCCAATTAACTGATGATTTTCTTCCAGCGCTGATAAACATAACCGGATATTCTCTTTGGGTACACCGCGCCGATGCAGCCAATGAGCAAATTTCAGCGCGTCATCGGCTGGTCCTCCACCTGGCACATTCCAAGCAGGTTCGTGGTACTTTTCGATACCCACAATTAACCCAAATGTCCGCTCAGGTTTCGCCATCAACTGCATGATGACCTAGCCTCTCACGTGATGGGGAAAATGACCTAACCCACTAGGGCATGTTTTCAAACCTTTCTTGAAGCACCTGAGTCTTTGGAGATCCCCCCAACCCCCCTTTTTAAGGGGGGCTTTTAGAGTTTCTTTTCCCCCCTTATTAAGGGGGGTTAGGGGGGATCTTCGAGTTTGAAAACAGTCTCTAACTCCTTTCCCTAATTGGAAAAGGGGAAAATTTAAAGCCTCTCTCGTTGTAGAAGAGAGGTTGGGAGAGGAGTTTTCTAAATACCGTAAAAAGTAAACCATTATGGCAACCTCGAAATAATTGCCTCCCAGGTTTTAGCATTTGTCCAATAAGCACCGTGGGAACGGGGAAACGGTTGTCTGCTATCCACTCGCACATCCTGCACTCGCTCAGGAAAAATTCTATTACCCACGTAACTGAGAAAATCCCGTAAATCGTAGATATTCAACCATTGCGGGAAATGCTCTGGCAATAACTGCCCATATTCTAAGCTGTAGAGGGCATTAATCTCATATAAAAATGGTGCTTGGGAACCAACTGTTACCAATAATTCCACCTGAGACAACTGCTGCTGCACTAGCAAATCTACACAAGCGATACCTCCCAAACTATGGGCGATTAAAACCACTGGCGGTTCTGCTTGGATAATTTGTTGCTGGATAAACGCCCTAATTTTTTCACCCCGTGTTTGATACAACAAAATATCACCAGGCATAGGCGAAATTTTATCAGTTAACTCAAGGCGGTTTCCTCTGACATAATTTGTTCCGCCGTACTGTGCTAGTTCAACAAATGGCCTTAATAACCAGCCAACTAATCCTAACTCCACTTCTCCCAAAGCCAGAGTCAGCAATTCCACAACTTCATCCCGCAATTGGGCATCGGTGAGTATGGGGGGAAATTTTTCTTGCTGTTCGCTAATAAACATTGCTTGAGCCACAACTGCTCTAGCTACTGGTGCATAATATTCACTCAAATCAGATTCGGAAACTGTGAGCAACGCCTGATGATACGGTTCACTGTGGATAACCGCCTCTCGTGCTGGCTCAAATACCTCTGCAATTCCCGCCTCTTGCAACTTCGCTTCCAGTTGAGATCCCGGAGTGAGACTGGCTACACGAGATTGTAAAATATCCCCTGGTTCTTCCCCAAATAGATTTCCTGCCTCAACAGGTTTCAAAGACAACAGCCGTAATTCATACAGAGGATCGCGGTATAATTGCCCCCACAATACAATCTCTGCGTCTTCTTCTCCTGGAGATAAAGCCAGTGTCGCATTCTCCAAGGGTACTGATGCCCGATTATTATTGAACTTTGCACCAAATACACCCCAAAGGCAGGGAGAAACTTTGATATCAGGACGTTGGGCGTGAATCTTTTGCTCAATTATCTGAAAGGTTTCGTTGTATTCTCGTTCTCTAATGCCTGTACCATGTACAAATATTACGGTGGTCAAGTCGCTTCGCTCCAATTAAAAATTAAAAATTATTAATTAAAAATTGCAAGATGCTCTTTACAAGATGCTGCGCGAATATGTGAGAGGTTTGCTCCTGCCACCTTCATTCACTTGGCTTATTAAAAACTTCTAAAATCTGTCGGCAAATTTGTTTTAGCTTATCCTCGATTTCACCAGAAGGCGAAGATGCGCCGACAACATTCCAGTTTTCTACCGTAGAAAGTCGCCATGCTTCACCGCGATGATCGAATCCAGCTACCTCCACGCCGATCGCACGCCGGGAATTATTGATGGGATCTTGATAAAATCGGATTTGAATTAAAATACTCCGACTTCGCCAAGATTTGCTGATACCAGGAAAGTGAAAGCCAATATCTATAGAATCTGGATCGACTAACTCCCTAGTTTCCGGGTCATTTTTCCAGGGTTTGAGATCAGATTTGGCATCAGGAAACTCAAATTTGAACAAGTTAACCACCGTAGCAATGTTGCTAGCGAGTTCAAGGTTCGTTGCCTGTTCAGCTGCATTCACTAAAAAACACTCCTATAATTGCGTCGGCATCTTCGGGGATGTGAAGATAGAAAAACCGCCAGAAGGCTTATATTATCGGTGTTTCAGCTTATCAAGACCTTTGAGATTTAGCAACTCTAAATCAGACTTCCCTAACAATCGTTGTTACTAACAAATGTGAAAAATAGCTTCTCGTTGGGACTGTCTAACACCTCTTAAGTAATTGTACTTAAAAAGTCCTCAAAAGCAGATGAAACTCTGCCCTTTATAAAAAATATTCGGATTGTCTGCAAAATCCTTGGCAGACAAGAACGATAAATTGCACTAGCGACGATCTAAAATGACACTGTGAATCGGTAAACAAAAAGCAATTAAGTTCATTGTCATGGCGCGTCAACGCTCGATTTTTTCATTTGTTTTAGTATTATTGGCCACATTCCTCATGAGTTGTGGCGGCCCTGGTGCTTCAGTAACACCTCCAACTTACACAGCGACTCAACTTGAAAGAATTCAGGCTTATGTTCCTGAAATTCAGGCTGTGCGCGATCGCTCAGATGAGTTGAAAACCTTAATCCAAAAAGGTGATTGGATCAATGTGCGTAACTTTATACATGGGCCCATAACAGAAGCAAGGCTGCACCTGACTTATGTCACTTCCAACCTTCTGCCCAAAGACCAACCCACAGCCCGTCAGATAACGCGAGATTTGTTTAACGACCTAGTTAAGCTTGATAAAGCTACTAGTGCTAGCAATCCTCTAGTTGCCTTGAATCAATCCCAAGCTGCTTTCACGGACATTGACAAATTCCTCGACCTGCTTCCTAAAAAAGAAGAAGGTTAAAAGTTAGAGACGCGATTAATCGTGTCTGTACAAGAGTTAGGAGTTAGAGACGCGAAAAATTTGTGTCTGTACAGGAGTTAGGAATTTTAAATTTTTAACTTCTAACTCCTAACTTCTCATTTAAAGCACAAGTAATGAATGTAGTAATTATTGGTTGTGGTGTAGTTGGGGCTGCGATCGCCTACGAACTGAGTCTAGTAAAAGGGCTGAAAATTACAGTTTGCGATT
This sequence comes from Nostoc sp. LEGE 12447, assembly GCF_015206985.1. Lineage (NCBI taxonomy): Bacteria > Bacillati > Cyanobacteriota > Cyanophyceae > Nostocales > Nostocaceae > Nostoc > Nostoc sp. LEGE 12447. The sequence continues at coordinate 176,535 of NZ_JADEXT010000002.1, forward strand.
GCCAACCACCAGCACAAGCTTCCACGGGCGCTGCACTGGGCGTTTTGATGGGCGCAATCAGCCAAAAAATCAAGGGCAAAGCTTGGCAGATGCGACAAACCAGCATCCAACGCTATGAAACTTTGATTCCCGAACTAGAAGCTTTAACAGGTCGCAAAATCCCTTTTAATCGCCAGGGAATTCTCAGTCTTGGTTTGGCAGAGGAGAATTTAGCAGCATGGGAAAAACTTGTAGAAATTCGCCACTCTCAAGGCTGGCATTTAGAAATATGGGATACGGCTAAACTCCAGAATATCTGTCCTCAAGTGGATTGTGAAAAAATTACTGGCGCTGTCTATTCTCCCCAAGATCGTCAACTCGATCCAACTGCTCTCACATTAGCTTTAGTTGAGGCCGCCCAGCAAAACGGTGTAACTTTCAAATTTGGCGTGACTGTTTTGGATGCCTCAACCTCAACATCTGAATTTTGCTATCAACTTGAGACCACAGAAGGAAAAATAACCGCAGATTGGTTTGTAATTGCTGCGGGGCTAGGTTCAACCCCGCTAACGGCAAAATTAAATCAGACAATTGATATCCGCCCCGTACTTGGGCAAGCGTTGCAAATGCGTGTAGGGCATCCATTAGGCAATCCCGACTTCCAGCCAGCGATAACGGGTAATGATGTGCATATTGTTCCTGTAGGCGGCGGAGATTATTGGGTAGGCGCGACAGTCGAGTTTCCCAGCAATGGCGATGAGATACCGCCAAACCAAGAACTGTTGGAATCTGTTAGAAAACAAGTGATCGCATTTTGCCCAGAATTATCCACAGCAAAAATTATCCGCACTTGGTCAGGTTTACGTCCCCGTCCTGAAGGTCGTCCAGCCCCAGTTATTGGTAAGTTATCAGGGTTTAGTAATATCCTCCTAGCTACCGGACACTATCGCAACGGCGTTTTGCTAGCACCCGCCACAGCTTATGCAATTCGTGAGATGATTATTTCTCAGGGAATGGGGACTAGGGACTGGGGACTAGGGACTGGGACTAAGGACTAAATTCTTCTTATCAATACCCAGTACCCAATGCCAAGTACCCAGTCCCCAATCCCCAATATAGGAAAATAACGTGTCAATAACAGAACATAAAATCAATGTAGATTCACTGGAATGGTTTTATCGAGAATCTTTACCAATCGGCAGAACTGACTTAGCGCCTGTGTTGTTGTTACACGGCTTAGTTTCACAAAGTTATAGTTGGCGTAATATTATACCGGCTCTAGCGAATCAAGGTACAAGAGCGATCGCACCAGATTGGATTGGTTACGGCTTTTCTGCAAAACCAGAAAAACGAGATTTTGCTTATACTCCCGATGCTTTTATCACAGCTTTAGAAGGATTTGTCAAAGCCCTAGAACTTGAACATTTCTCTTTAGTTGTCCAAGGTTTTTTAGGTTCTGTAGGATTGCAATATGCTTTGCGTCATCCAGAACAAATTGCCAACTTAGCTATTTTAAATACACCAATATCAACTGCTGCCAAATTACCCTGGAAAATTAAACAAATGGGTTTACCTTTGGTAGGTGAAGTAATGACTCAAGACCCACTATTAGTTGACCGAACCCTAGAAGGTGGTAGTCGTTATCGCATAGGAGATAAGGAATTAGATATTTATCGAAAACCATTTTTGCAAAGTTCTTCATCTGGGCGGAGTCTGTTATCAAGTATTCGCAATTTACAGCTTGATTCAGCAATGACCGAAATTGAATCTGGTTTTAAAGAATGGCAACAGCCAATTCTGATTCAATGGGGAATGATTGACCCTTGGTTATCTGTAGACGTTGCCCAAAAATTTACAGATTTAGCACCAAATACCGAATTAATAAAACTTAATAACGTTGGACATTATCCTCAAGAACATTACCACGAGGTGATTTTGGAAGACCTTTTACCCTTTGTGCGTCGTAAAGATGCTCATTGACAATATACCTTTGGCAAAAATCGATATTATAAAAATGAAACCACAGATAAACACTGATGATTTATCTGTGGAAAAGAAATAAATTCTGGATCTTTGCCAGACTTATAATTTTATTCCAGACTGCATTTGTGAACTTTTTACTACCACTAAAAATGGCTCACAACCACAAGTAAAGGAGATGAGTATTCATGGCTTATTCTTGGTTTAAAGCATTTCACATTGTCGGATTTGTAGTTTGGTTTGCCGGTTTGTTCTACCTAGTACGCCTTTTTATCTATCACGTTGAAGCGAACCTTGAACCTGAGCCAGCGCAAACGATATTGAAAAATCAATATCAAATTATGGAAAAGCGTCTCTACTATATCATCACGAATCCAGGAATGTACGTGACGATCGCAATGGCCATCGGTTTATTAACCACTGAACCGGACGTTTTAAAAGAGGGCTGGTTACATATAAAACTGCTGTTTGTGGCTATTTTAATTGGTTATCATCATTACTGCGCTCGGCTGATGAAGAAGTTAGCAGTAGGCGAATGTGGCTGGAGTGGTCAGCAATTACGCGCTTTAAATGAAGCACCTACAGTTATGTTAGTAGCGATCGTTCTGCTGGCTGTATTTAAGAATAATCTCCCTACAGATATCGCTGCCTGGGCTATTTTTGCCATGATTATTTTGATGGCAGTCACTATTCAACTTTACGCCAAAAAACGCAGACAAGATAAAGAGAAGCTGACAGCACAGATAGGGCAACCACAAGAACAAAGTTAGACAAATTGGGTTAGCACATCACATCTGTGCTATCCTGCCTCATCCTGGAAACGTTTTCAGTAAATCATCGCCAGGAATCACAGTAGTGTAAAAAGTATATTTGCGATTAGCGACATAACGGCGGTCTTGTTTAACAATCGCCATAAACTCTCTATGTCCCTCACGAGTCCGTCCCACTAAACAACCCGCGCTCGCAAGACGAATATCATTCTGGGGAAAATCAAAGCCGTAGTGTTGATTCACATAAAAATTATCACCTGTATCAAGTTTATCGCCAGTCCGTTTAAAATCTTGGTTGAAATCTCTACAAACAGTGATATCTCCAACTTGCACTAATGCTTCGTGAGGTTCTGCTGTGCCGTGAGTGCCAACAGCCCAAGCTTTATATTGTCCAAATTGAATCCTAGCCGCTCCTTTGGGATTCATCGGGTTATAAGTGTAATACTTTCCTGGTTCTGTAGTTGCTTCCCAGTGATCTACGATTTTGGGAATACCATTTACTACTTCAATCACAATCCGGCGATCGTTAAATTGATTGGGTGTATCACTGTTGAGAGTCCAGTCTCCATTCATACCCTCTATATAAACAATGTTGTATTCTTTGGGATTGGTAAATACCTGATAACCTTTGGCTGTCATATATTTCACAATCTTACTAGCGATGTCATTGCCTAGTTTTAAAGGGGGTTTGGGAAGATCGTCTATTTTGGTTTCAATCAGTTTCTTGGCTGTGACTGCTCCTATAAAGCCACTCTCTTCAGTCTTTGTTAATTCTTGAAATTTTTTGAGAGCTATCACAGAAACAGGGCCAAATTTGCCATCGGCTGGAGGTTCCAGCAAAACTAAGCCGATTAATAGTATCTGAATCTGACGAGCCAAGTCTGCATCTTCTGCGATCGCATCAAATGACCATTTCTCATCTTTTCCCAAGAAATCTTGTAGTTTCATTATGCACCTGCTTTCATTTACTTACTTCTAAGTATAAACATCATTTTAAAAATTGATGTTGTCCGAAACTATACTCTAGCCTGAAACAGAATGTCACAATTTTTACTATTAATTTATGATTGGGTACGCAAAAATTCACAGAGATGATACTCAAGAAAAAACTATTTATTGGGAATATATATAAAATATTTCCCGTAATTTTTAGAAGATATACATAAAAATGATGAGTATAAAGTTGTACTGGAAGATGTGAAAAATATTCTCTGGCTGCTAAATCGCACATTGCTTCAATGCAATACTTCATACAAGCTACATTATTAATTAGCTCAATTTCTCTGCTGCGCGTCTAAGCAGCAACTCGTTGTCAGGCATCGCCTCTGTAAAACCCAAAATGACTAACGAAGAACTGCTACAAATTATTGAACAAGCTGTCAGAGACAAGGTGACAGAATTAGACCTTTCTAACAAAGGCTTAACAATACTGCCAAGGGAAATAGTCCAACTCACCAAGCTGCGATCACTCGACCTCTACAACAATCAACTGAGCAGTCTGCCACCGGAAATTGGCCAACTCACCAACCTGCGATCTCTTTACCTCCGCAGTAATCAACTGAGCAGTCTGCCACCGGAAATTTTCCAACTCACCAACATGCAAACCCTCCACCTCCGCAGTAATCAACTGAGCAGTCTGCCACCGGAAATTGTCCAACTCACCAACCTGCGATCTCTCTACCTCCGCAGTAATCAACTGAGCAGTCTGCCACCGGAAATTGTCCAACTCACCAACCTGCAATCCCTCCACCTCATCGATAATCAACTGAGCAGTCTGCCACCAGAAATTGACCAACTCACCAACCTGCAATCCCTCGACCTTGGCAGTAATCAACTGAGCAGTCTGCCACCGGAAATTGTCCAACTCACCAACCTGCAATTTCTCTACCTCAGCGACAATCAACTGAGCAGTCTGCCACTGGAAATCAGGCAATTAGCAAACCTGAAAAAGTTGGATCTTCGTAGAAATCCAGTCCCGATTCCACCAGAAATTTTGGGGCCAAAGAATTTATATGAAGATCCGGGTGATGTGAATGAAATTCTCGATTTCTATTTTCGGGTGCAAGATCCAGCTGAAACTGAACCCTTTTATGAAGCAAAATTCTTGATTGTTGGCGAAGGAGAAGTAGGTAAAACCTCTTTAGCCAAAAAAATCAAAGACGAAAACTATAAACTCCAGCCAAAAGAGAAATCAACCGAAGGCATTGAGGTGATCCGGTGGCACTTTACACAGCCAAATGGCAAAGATTTTCGCGTCAACATCTGGGATTTTGGTGGTCAGGAAATCTACCATCAAACCCATCAGTTTTTCCTTAGCAAACGTTCTCTCTATGTTTTAGTTGCCGACACTCGCAAAGAAAACACTGGTTTTTACTGGTGGTTGAAGGTTGTTGAACTCTTGAGCGACAAAAGCCCAGTTTTTATCATCAAAAACGAAAGACAAGACCGTCAGTGCGAAGTTGATGGGGGGCAGTTACGAGGAGAATTTGACAATCTCAAGGAAATTCTGCCAACCAATTTAGATACTAATCGCGGTTTAGCGGAAATTAAAAAAGCTATTCAGCTTTACATCAGTAATCTTGACCATGTTGGTACACCTTTACCAAAACTCTGGGTAAGAGTCAGAAACGCCCTAGAGAACAATTCCCGAAATTACATCAGCGTTGAAGAATACTTTACCCTTTGTCGAGTCAATAATTTAACTGACAAGAAAGACATGCTGCGCTTGAGCAGCTATCTCCACGACCTCGGCGTTTGCCTGCACTTTCAGGACGATTCGACACTCAAACATTACGTCATCCTCAAAACAGAATGGGGGACAACTGCCGTCTACAAAGTTTTGGATAACCAAACTGTCAAGCAAAAGCTAGGTTGTTTTACCAAAGAAAACCTCAAAGATATTTGGCAAGACGGCGAATATGCAGATATGCGAGAGGAACTCCTGCAATTAATGATGCGGTTCAAGCTTTGCTACAAAATCCCAGGTCGTGATGACATTTATATTGCGCCGCAATTGCTTTCCATTGAAAAAGCTGATTATACCTGGGACGATCGCAATAACCTAATTCTGCGCTACACCTATACATTCATGCCTAAAGGCATACTTACCCGCTTTATTGTCGAAACGCACCCTTGGATTGAACAGCAAAAACTTGTTTGGAAAAATGGTGTTGTTCTCAACAAAGACCAAACTCGTGCTGAAATCATTGAAAACTACAATCAACGGGAAATTAAAATTCGTGTAGCCGGAAACCGTAAAAAAGAATTGATGGCTGTCATCACCCATGAACTCGAAAAAATCCACAACTCTTATGAACGTTTACAATATCAAACCCTAGTTCCTTGTAACTGCGAAAAATGTGAAGGTAGCCAAACTCTTTATAGTTATCCTCTGGACGAACTGCGTGAGTTCCTAGATGATGGTGCTTACCTGATTCAATGTAGGAAAAGCCGTCAAATGGTAAATGTCCGCAGGCTAATTGATGATGTCATGTTCCAATCTGATAGACCAGATAAGGAAGTCAACCCCCAGGTTGCACAGTTGCAAAACGAACTGGAACGAAAGCGAGATGAATCATTGACACATCGGTTACAAGATAGCAATCAAGAAGAAAAACCCATCATGAATAGTCAATCTGCAATGGAATTCGAGAAGGAAATTTTCATATCTTATGCTTGGGGTGGAGAAAGTGAGCAATTTGTCAATCAACTGGATGAGACTTTTCAGGCAAAAGGAATCACAATTATCCGCGACAAACGCGATTTGGGCTACAAAGGACTAATTAAAGCCTTTATGGAACGGATTGGACGCGGCAAATGTGCGATCGCAGTTATTAGTGACAAGTATTTAAAATCTCCCAATTGCATGTTTGAGCTAGTGCAAATCGCTAAAAATGGAGAGTTTTATAATCGAATTTTCCCGATTGTGCTAGCCGATGCCCAAATTTATAAACCTGTTGCAAGACTTAAATATATTAAGCATTGGGAAGACGAAATTAAAGAATTAGATGAAGGGATGAAAGGCGTTAATGCAGCTAATTTACAGGGATTTCGTGAAGAAATTGATCAATACACCGAGATTCGCAACACGATCGCAGAACTGACTAACCTACTAAAAGATATGAACACGCTCACCCCTGATATTCACAGCAAATCAGACTTTGAGTCATTGCTGAATGCGATCGCACACCGTTTAGATGAGTAAAAATAACCTATTGGTTGGGTTTAGAGATTGAGCAATGTCTCCGACTGGCTAGACCTACGCCCTTTTGACTCGATAATTTTTGTTCTGAGATACAACCTTTAAGTTCAGAAGCAGAATGATGAGGATTAAAGGTGCAACTTTGAGGGTTAAAGGCGCAACTTCCAGGGTAAAAGGTGCAACTTCCAGGGTAAAAGGTGCAACTTTGAGGATAAAAGGCGCAACTTTGAGGATAAAAGGCGCAACTTCGAGGATAAAAGGTGCAACTTCGAGGGTTAAAGGTTAAGCGATCGCCCTTTTAACTCGACAACTTGTGTTCAAAGGTGCAACTTTCGAGTTCAGAGGTGGAATGATGAAGCTTTGAGGTGGAGCGATCGGATCTACGACTTAGAAGACAGTTCAAACGCCATCTGCGAACGATAAAAACAGACATCAAATTCTAAGAAAAAATTCATGCGTCCTAAAAGTAACGGCACATTATCCGTGAGACTCCAAGCAAATACCAATCGCACTGGTTCAAAACTGGCTATTTAAGCAGATTCAACTAACCCTTTTGCTTCGACTGGTGCAAGGTTTCCAGCCAGTTGCACTGAGGTTGTTAGTTCTTCCCAAACTACCCCTAACTGAATACCTACACTGTAAGGTAAAACATTAATACTAGCTCCAGTATCCAATAAACCTGAAACGTTAACGACAGAATTTTTGTAGCTTAACGTCATAGGTAATATTGGCACTGCATCGATATCCCCGAACACATCAAGACTTTCAACGAAGGAAAATCTTTGTGAATTAAGCATCGTTTACCTGTCTGTCTTCTTCTAGTAGTGCGGCTAGTTTATTAGCAGCTTCATGAGAATTATAGGGAGACCACACATGATAAGTGACTCCTGCCTGTAACGACAATGTTTCTTCTTCAGTTGCTAGTTCTTGAACTAAAAACTGCATAACCTTGAGTTTATCTGCACGAGATAGCTTATGCAAGGTTGGAAATAAATCTGCTACGCTCATATCCAGTTGAAGATAACGACTAAATACTTTTTATATTTTTACAACTACTATAAAGTAGGTGGTTACAAAGCTTGTGGCGTTGGCGTAAAAAAGATTTTACTACGCAAAGTCTGTCCCTCTCCGCATCGGAGAAGGACAGACTTTAATAAAATTTCAAGGCAGGGAGAGGTTTGATAACTAATTACTTGATTTGTGGATGAGTATCTTGTCCATCACAACAAACTAAGGTTAGGTGTAGCTGTAGTTTTAGCCTGGTAAGCCTTTTTGACACCAACCCAGTTACTAGCAATGGGCATTCGCCAACCAGTTCCAAAGGCGCGATCGGTTATTTTTAAACCCGGGGGTGCTTGTCGCCGTTTAAATTCAGCCCTCGCCACCATTTGAATTACTCTGTCTACAATCACCGGATCGTGACCGGCTGCAACAATCTGCACTGCTGATTGGTGGTTGTGAACCAGGCGTTGCAAAATATCGTCCAAAATTTCGTAAGGCGGTAGAGAGTCTTGATCCACTTGGCCTGGTTTGAGTTCAGCGCTGGGTGCTTTAGTCAAGACGTTTTGCGGGATGATTTCATTATTGCGATTTAACCAATGGCAAAGTGAATACACACGGGTTTTAGGAACATCTGCAATTACCGCTAACCCGCCATTCATATCACCGTAGAGAGTACAGTAACCCACAGCCATTTCTGACTTGTTACCAGTAGATAAAAGTAGATAGCCAAATTTATTAGCGATCGCCATTAATAAATTACCGCGAATCCGGGACTGGATATTTTCCTCAGCCAGTCCGAACTCAGTACCCGCAAACAAATCGCCTAAAGTTTGATCGAAGCCTTGCATTAACTCGCCAATTGGTAAAAGATTAGTCTTAATCCCCAAATTTTCGGCTAATGCCAAAGCATCACTGATGGAATGCTCCGAACTGTAAGGGGAAGGCATGAGAACACCGAGGACATTTTCTTTACCAAGTGCCGCAGTTGCGATCGCAGCTACTATTGCGGAGTCAATTCCGCCACTTAAACCCAAGACTACTTTAGAAAAGCGACACTTCCGAGCATAATCTCGCACTCCTAAAACCAAAGCTTGCCAAATTTCTTCATCTTCTGATTCATAGACAGGTGCTACAGAACCCAATAGTAAATCGCTTTGTACCTCATCAAATTCAACTACCATTAAATCGGTATCAAAGCCACGGGCGCGAGACATAATTTCACCTTGACGATTCAAGGCAAAACTACACCCATCAAAAATTAGATCGTCATTTCCGCCAACCTGGTTAGCATAAATAATCGGTTGCTGAAAACGCACTGCACTATGACTGAGCATTGTTTCTCGAAACTGTTGCTTGCCGACTGTGTAGGGCGAAGCAGACAAATTGACAATCAAATCTACACCCAAAATTGCTAAGTCAGCAATTGGATTTACTGCGTAACTTCGTTTGCCCCAAAATTCCTCATCGTTCCATAAGTCTTCGCAAATAGTTACGCCAATATCGATATTATCTAAAGTAAAATAATTAGCTTGTAAACCTGGTTCAAAATAGCGACGTTCATCAAATACATCGTAAGTAGGCAAAAGCCGCTTGTGAAAAACTTGCTTAACCTGGCCATTCTCTAACAAAGCCATGCTGTTAAATAAGGTTTTACCACCACTAATATATGCATTGGGGTTCGGTTCAACCGTTCCTACTAACACAGCTAAATTTGGTGGCAAATCTTGAGCCAAGTTTTGTAAAGTGATGCCCATCGCTTCCACAAAACTAGGATTTAGTAATAAATCTCGTGGTGGATAGCCACATAAAGAAAGTTCTGGTGTCAACAACAAACGCGCACCGCTAGATGCTGCGCGTTGTGCCGCCTCTAGGATTTTTTGAGCATTTAAAAGCAAATCACCAATAGTAGGATTAATTTGAGCGATCGCAATTTTCATATTATTTGTCATTAGTCATTGGTCATACCCTGCGGGAAGGCGAAGCGCCTATGTCATTTGTCAAGAGTCAGTTATGACTTTTGACTTTGCAATACGGTTCGGTTAACGTTTTAATATTTTGAATATCCTCCGAACCTCCTTAAAAAGAGGGGCTTATAATCCTCTTCTACTCCCTTTTTAAGGGGGTCGCCGCAGGCGGGGGGATCTTAACCGAAAGGTATTGCAGGAATTTGGACTCTGTAAAGTGATTGGTTAAATAAACACCAAAGGTTTATCTTTCAAGGGAGCAAAAGCTTCCGCGTCAAACTTATACAAACTAGCCGGACGACCAGCACCTCGTGATACCTTAATTCCGGTATCGCATAAAAAACCTAACTTGAGTAGACGCGCCCGAAAATTAGAATAATCGGAAAAGTTATCACCTAAAACTGTGGCGTATAACTGATATAAATCATTCAAAGTGAACATTTCTGGTAAGACTTCAAAAGCCACTGGGCTATACTCTAATTTATTTCGCAATCGCCTGTGTCCATAAGCCAGAATTTCATTATGGTCAAAAGCTAACTGTGGCACTTGTTTTACCGGATACCAAGCTATACCAGTCATGCGATCGGCAATCAATTCGGCTTCTTCAAATCGCACTAGGGCAAAGTAACTAACTGATAGATAACGCACACCATAACTATCAGTTGCTTCCCGTGGATCGCGATTTGGCCCGCCAAATGTATAGAGTTGTTCTAAATAGAGATTGTTGACCTTAATTTTCTCCGCCATAATGCGATAGGCGGCATCTTCTAAAGACTCTCCGGGACGCACTAAAGTACCGGGAAGACTCCAATGATTTAAAAATGGTTCTTGCTGTCGCATTACTAGTAGAACTAACAGCCGATTTTGTACAGTATCTACAGAAAAAATTACATTATCAACACCAACCTTGAAATCGGCCAAAGGTTGTTGGTTTAACGGAGTTGGTATCTTTTTTGGTGAACGTCCTGGCATTCGTACAAATGCTCTCGATTAATATAGGCAACTACAGGGGCTGTGAGGGCTTGAGAATCTCCATGTTCGCGGTACGCTGTTGAGGAAACATCTAGACCGGTCAGACTAGCGATCGCAATTTTCCCTCCCAGCTTTTGTACTACCTCTGAACTAGACTCATCTATGGCATATCCGGGTCGCGGTACAATAAGTAGTTGCACTTGCTGTAACAAATCTTCAATGCGATACCAACGTGGTAGCTGACTCAGTAAATCTGAACCAATAATCAACGTCAATTCAGCGTCTTCACCCCAAGTAAGCTTGGCTTTTTCTACTGTTTCCAGTGTTCTGAAGCTACTTAATTCTTGTTCCAAAGCAATATTGTGCCTTGGCGCGTCTATATCCGCAATTAACAGTCGCAACATTGCCGCCCGATGTTCTAAGGGTGTTTGATGAGACTTAAACGGATTATCCGCCGCCCAAACCGCTACCCAATCATAACGCTCAGACAACCAACTCAGAATTTTTTGATGTCCCGCAGTTGGTGGATCGGCACTAGTACCAAACAAAGCAACTCTCATCATCTTACTTTGCGTCCTTGGCGGTTCGTTTCTTAGTCTCTTCAGTCAACACCCGTAACCCCTCAGAAATCTCCACTTCTACACCCACAGGATGATCCAAAAGCCGTGTTTGTTGTGGCAAACTGGCAACTGAGGCTGTGGTACGTTGACGAATTGTTGCCAAAGACTCTAACGGTTGCACCCGTTGACCTTCCTGCACTACCAATTGCAACAAAGGTTCTTCATCCAAAGGAATTTCACCTAAGAGTCCCAACCTGTCTGCTTTTAACTTACCTCCCGTAAATGAACGAAAAATCTGCTTGCGCCCTGGATAAGTAACTTTACCACTTGACTGCTTCATCACTGGGATACCATCAATGTCTACAAGTTTATAGACTCCATTTACAGGCGAACCTGTAACTAATCTGGTTCCCAATCCGTAACCATCAATTTCAGCCCCAGCAGCTTTTAATCTGGCAATTTCCCACTCATCCAAGTCGCCACTGGCAAAAATTGGTACACCAGGAAGGAGCGATCGCACCTGCTTTGATAAGGTAACTAAATCTCCTGAGTCCAATCTCACTCCTGTTAATTGCATTTCCCCGGAATTTACTTTTTCAGCCAAGCGCTGGGCAGCAGCAACGGTATCGTAAGTATCAATCAGCAACGGCGCACCTGGAAAATATCGATGAAATGCACTAAAAGCTTGTTCTTCAGTGCCTTCTATTGCTGACAGCGCCATCACCAGGGCGTGCGCCATCGTACCACTTGGCTGTTGTCCCAGTTGTAGCGCTGCTAACACATTTGAGGTGGAATCTAAACCACCCGCCAAAGCCGCCCGCGCCGCCCACAAAGACCCTTGGGGGCTAAATGCTCGTCTTGTGCCAAATTCTAAAAGTGTTGCTGATTCCCCCGCTACATCCCGCAAGCGTGCTGCTTTTGTGGCAATCAAAGTCTGGTAATTAATCGTATTTAAAAGGTAAGTTTCTACTAATTGCGCTTGCCAAAGGGGTGCTTCCACCCGCAACAGTGGTTGATTGGCAAATACAACCGTCCCTTCTGGTACTGCCCAAACATCACCCGTGAACTTTCCCTCAGCTAAAAGTGACCAAAAGCGATCGCCTGCATGAGCAAAAATTCCCGTTGCCTTTAATGCCGCAATTTGCGAGGCACTAAAGCGGATTTTGGCTAAATATTCCAATGCTTGCGTCAGCCCCATTGCAATTAAATAACCAAAACCCTCTGGCAATCGTCTGACAGACAATTCAAAACTTGCCCGTCGTTGTTCGATACCTTCGCCTGTGTAACAAGCTGCCATCGTCAATTGGTAAAGATCGGTCAGCAAGCTGTAGTCATCAGCCGAGAGGTTTAGTTCCTGGTTCTGCTGGCTTTGCTGTTTATATACATAGTCCAAATCTGGCAAAGTTGTCATGCAAGAGATTCCTTACAAGCTGCTTCTTTTATTTATGGTAATATTTACCATAAATAATGTCAACTACCGTTCAGGATATTTCATGAGATTGCTATATAACAGTAGATTTATAGGTAAATTTATACTAGCTTTATAGAATATTTAATATTTTTTAATAGTAAAAGCTAGCAATAATGTTAATTTTACAATCGGCTAACGAAAGAAAATAATATCCTGCCAAGGCAAGTTTGTTTGCCAGCCTCTTTTCTAGACAGGATTTGGAGAAATAGATAAATTTCAATTAGAATCAAAGAGAAACGTTTAACTTTTTGACTAATTAAAGTATTGCGAAGTTATCTGAATAAACATTGCATATATTCTCAATATATTGAGAAGTAGAGCCAGCGAAGAATATTGGTATTAGAGTATAGGTAGCACAATTAAAGCGACTCAAAATAAGGAGTCCAATATTATGGCTATTTCCAAAATCCTTGGTAATATAACTCGGTATATTTCTGAAGCTGCAATGCGGATCTTTGGCCCTAATGATGATGCTTATCCTGCTACTGGGGTACAACCTTTTACAGGTGAGCCTTACGATAAGCGTAAAGATGATAATTAATAGGTGCTGATATAGCATTTGGAAAATATTTATAAACACAAAGCTCCCCGACTTATTCAAGAAGTCGGGGAGCTGATTCTTTTGGTGGAGAGCCAATCAAATAAGATTGGTATATTTGCGTTGCGATTGAAATAAACTACTTGGAAACCAATACTTGTCGGTTAAGGGGAAAAGGGGAAGGGGAAAAGGGAAAGAAAAAACCTTTAACCCTTACCCTTTAACCTTTTCCCCAAACCAAATTCTGAGTTCAAAATGCTTAACCGAGTAGTATTGACTTGGAAACAGGTTGCACAGCCGTAAAGATTTTTTGTGCCGTTAGTTGCAAGTTGGGAAAGATTGAGGAAATAAGTTGATCGTTGTTTTGAAACAACTGTTTTTGATACTCATCCTCTATTAGGGTACAAATTGTCACTCAAGTATACATAAGCCATATAGAGTCAAGTGTAATAAATAAAATAAAGGCGTGAGGAAAAAACTCACGCCTTTTTATTTAAACTTTTTTCCCACGGGCTGCTAAGAGTTCCAGAATAACTCCATTTGTCCAGCCGAAGCCAACTTCGTTAGAACTATATCCAAAGGAGATTTCATCGGAAACGTTGGCAGAACAGCGTTCAACATCATATTTCTCAACTAAGGTATTGTGACGCTCGAATTCTTTAATTACCATAGCCAGGAATTTGTTAGCAATGCGATCGCCTTCTGTATGAAACCCGTAACGGTGAAGTCCCTGAACAGCAATTAATGTCAATGGTGCCCAACCAAAAGGTGCATCCCACTGGTTTCCGGTGATATGAGTACTGGTAAGAATTCCGCCTGGGGCTTCAAACAAAGAGAGGTTTTCCACGACACGCTGGGCTTGGGCTTGAGAAGAAATTCCCAGCCATAGGGGATAGAATGTGGTTGCAAATTCGTAGCAACGGCGTTTTCCACTCTGGAAGTGATAGTCGCAATAGAGTCCTCGTTCTTCATTCCAGAGAAATTGATCGATCCGATCGCGCCGATATTCGCCGCGATCGCGCCATTGTTGTTCCAGTTGTTCGTTCCCCAAAATAGCGTTAATGTTCGCCATATCTTGTTCTACCTGATACAGCAAACTGTTGAGGCACACAGGAGCGTAGTGGAGGATATCAGCACTGAAGGGGCCAAATCGGTTGGTGATATCAAAACCGGACTCGCGCATGGTGCGATCGCCCTTGTAAAATAGGTGGGTCAGTTTGTCATTTTCCCGATCATAGTAAAGATTAACGTCGTAATCTTCAACGTCAAAGGTTTGGTAATATTCCTTGACGCGATCGTAGTGGCTTTTTCCCTCGTCATCTCGCTCGGAAAATACAACTTCTGGCGCGGGGCCTTCGCCAAAGGCATAAAATCTGGATAAGCCGGTTCCGGGATTCAAATGGGGCGGTACTACCCAGTAATAATAAAATTGTTCTAAAAGCGGTACGGTTGTCCTCAACCACTCTTCATCCTGGGTGTGCTGAAATAATGCCAAAACCATCATGCTGAGGACGGGGGGTTGCGATCGCGACAGCATATAAGTTCGGTTGGCATTGAGGATCGTGCCGTAATGCTTCACCTGGTACAACAATTGATCTACCTGGCTTTGCGCTAGCTCCCATTCTTGATCGTGCAAAAGTCCCAGTAATATAAAGTAGCTGTCCCAGCCATACATTTCGTTAAATCGACCACCTGGTACGACATAAGGCCCTGGTAGATATAGTAAGCCATGCTGTTTAATCGCTTCGACTTCTGAGGGCAAAGTGCGAATTTCAATTCTTTGCATATCTTTGGAAGATAGCGATCGCTCTAACACTGTCTGAATGTCGGGACAATCTTCTAAGGGGGAAATGTAGACGAGCCAAGGAGTATCGGTTTTGTGGTCTAGTTTGGTATCTTTGGCGGATTGTAATAAGTGTTCGTGCGATCGCGTTAAGGTTTTCCAGGTTTTTTTGATATGAGTTCGCACGCGATCAATCTGCGTGGTGGTAAGTTGTGGGGGAGTTGTCATATTTAGAATTTTTTTAACGCAAAGGAACGCAAAGGGAAGCGCAGAGGAACGCTGAGGTTTTACAGGGTTCTCTCTGCGTGGGACAAGATTTTTGTTTTTACTCGGCAGTGCTAATTAAGAGGGCAACTGGAAAATGGGCAAGGGCAGATCCGATAGATAAGGTTTCTGTAGCCTGTAAAGCTTGTTCAGTTAAAACGTTTGTCCAGGTGAGGGGAGTTCCAGAGGGTAATTGTAGGTGGGTATCTTGCCAAACTGACTCACCCAGGGGGTTGTCTCCAGCCTGGATAAGGTTGGTTAAAAAGCGAGGCGCGATCGCGATCGCTGTTTGATTCCCTTCTCGTCGTGCAAAGGCGATAATGTGATTGGCGTAAGTTCCCTGAACTTCTAAGGGCAGATAGTCGCCATCCTGGAATAATGAGACATAGTTTGTTCTGGCTTTGAGTAATTGAGCCGTTAAAAACAGTTTGATTTTGCCGTCTGTTTTATCGTTTAGCAACTCCTGAATTAGTCCGAGAATATCTGTTTTGGCTTGTTCGCGGATGTCGTTTAAGTAGGTACGTCGCTGTTCAAAATCTACGGGACGGCGATTGTCTGGATCAACTAGGCTGAGTTCCCAAAGTTCTGTTCCTTGGTATAAATCGGGTACGCCGGGTGCGGTAATCTTCAGCAGAGTTTGAGAAAGGGAATTGAAGATACCATACTCTGCAATTCGCTGCTGAAAGGGACGAAAGGCTTCTAGAAATTCTTTGGAGATAGAAGGGTCTAGTACCTTTTCAATGAAGGAAGTACAGGCTTCTTCATACTCGCTATCAGGTCGCAACCATGCTGTATGCACTTTCGCTTCTCGAATTGCCTTAATTATATAATCCTTCACCCGTTCCACGAAGGATGCGTGTTCCTGTTCTGCAAAGGGAAACGCCCCTACTAGGGTTTGATAGAGAAAATACTCATCGTTGCGATCGGGCATAGCAAACCCGTGGCGATGACTGCGACTTCCTCGATTAATAGCACTCCAGGTATTTACCTGCTGATCCCATTCATTAGGGATTTCTGACAATACATTCAATCTAGCCCTCACATCTTCGCCGCGTTTGGTGTCGTGGGTAGCTGTGGTGTTCATTGTGTGAGGCCAGGTTGCTTGGTGCTGTTTATTAAAGGCATGAAATTTGGCTAAATCGATACCAAAGTGACCGGGATTTCCCCCGACTTCATTTAACGATAGCAACCGATTGTAAACATATAATGTGGTGTCTTCTACACCTTTGGCCATTAGCGGGCCGCTATATTGCTGCATCCGCAAGACAAAATATATCCACTGTTCGCGTTCTGTTTGAGTTAGAGAATTATCAAAATCTAGCACCATTAACTTTTCAATAAAGGTCAGTTCATGCTGCAACAAGGGCGTTTGTTCTTTGGCTTGGCGAATTACTTCTTGAATAGTAGCGCGATCGCTCTCCCCAATCCCATCTGGTGTAATATATGTACGGTAAATCGGGAACAGAGTTAAAACTTCTGCGATCGCTCTTTTCAAGCCATTCAGGGTAAAGTCATTGCCATAGCGGTATTTGCTGGAAATGTTCTTTAACAAAAGAGCCAAATTGTCAATATCACCCGCTAAATTCTTTTCTAGTATCAGGTGCTTTTTATCCTTCACTACCGATGAATAATCTACTCTGGAACCAATAAAGTTTTGATAAATTTTATCGAAGGATGATTCATTTTCAGTTTGACAAAATACACCATTTACATAGTTAAGAAAGTCATATCCCGATGTACCTTCAATTTCCCAGTTTTCCGGCAGGTCTTCGGTTATTTCTAAAATCTTCTCGACCGTAATATAAACATCTCCCGTCTTTTCTCGGAGCCTTTGTAGATACTGGATTGGGTTATAGAGTCCATCAATATGATCGATGCGTAAGCCTGTAAATTTGCCCTCCTCAACCAGCTTTTGAATGAGGCTATGGGTATTATTAAAAACCCGCACTTCTTCAACTTTAACGGAAATCAGTTCGTTGACAGTAAAGAAACGGCGATAGTTCATTTCTTCCGCCCCAACTTTCCAGAAAGCGAGACGGTAAAATTGATCGTTGAGTAATTCATCTAACAAGTTAAAGCTCTCTGAATTACCTGGTTCTCCGTTGAAAGTTTGGATATTTTCGTCAATGAACTCGCGGATAGCATCATTTGTGGTGTAAAGTTCCCAAACTAATCCTTTAATAAATGCAATTTGGTCTTGTCGCTGTTTTCCAGCAACTTCTGAAGGCACACTTTTGAGAATATACAAAATACCCAATAGTTTAATAAAATCGGGGTGATTGCGTCCGAGTGTGCGTGTGAGTTTGCCCAGATTATGGGTAATAAATTTTGTATAAGACTCTAATCGTAGCGGCAGTTTTAAGCTGTAATAATTTACGGTTAAACCGTTTTGTTCGTATTGTAGTTGAATGTGTCCGTTTTCTAGGGATGCACCGTAGAAATCTCCCAGCAAAGGAGCAAGAATTCGCTCTTGGCGATCGCCAAAGGGAGCATTCCAAGAAAGATCGAAGTAGTCAGTATAGCTGGAATCTGGGCCGTGTTCCAGTATGTCCATCAAATAATCGTTTTCGCTGCTATAGGCCATGTGGTTGGGCACTATATCTTGTAACCAACCCATACCAAGGGATTGGACTTCGCTAACTAATTCATCAAAAGATTCATTAGTTCCCAGTTCTGGGTTAAGTTGAGTGGCATCTACTATATCGTAACCGTGGGTACTCCCAGATCGTGCCTTGAAAATGGGGGAAGCATATAAATCAGAAATACCCAAATCTGCTAGATAAGCCGCGATCGCTTTAGCATTGTCAAAGCCAAACTGGGGTGTAAACTGAATTCGATAAGTTGCGGTAGGAATTCGCATGAGTTTGTTGTGATAAGAGATGGGGCGATACGGTTCGGTTAACGTGTTTGTCTTTGGAAGATCCCCCCAACCCCCCTTAAAAAGGGGAGCTTTTCCTGATCTTTACCCCCTTTTTAAGGGGGTCGCCGCAGGCGGGGGGATCTTATCTGAAACCTATTGACAGGTGGGGGAATTTGAACCTTTTAGCTCGAATGTTGAGCCTTTTTACTCGGACGTTGAGTCTTTTTACTCGGACGTTGAGTCTTTTTACTCGGACGTTGAACCTTTTTACTCGGACGTTGAGTCTTTTTACTCGGACGTTGAGTCTTTTTACTTGAACGTTGAACCTTTTTACTTGAACGTTGAACCTTTTTGCTCGAACGTTGAGGTTATGAGGCTGAAACTTGAAGTTCTAACTCTCCCCCTCATCCTTTTTCATACAGTACTAAACTAGTAGGTTGCAATTTCACTTCTTTTCCCATAGACAGATGTTCATCTGTTTCAGAACCAGGCCCAGACCATGAGGTATCAGCAGAGTCTAACAATTTATTAGCATTATGCTTAAACGGCAGAGTTATTGTGACTGGAGACGAATTAAAATTCATCACAAATATTAGTTCACTTGATTCACACCAACGACGCACAATAACTAACTGCTTGTCTTCATCGCTAGTCGCTTCGATGAAATTGCGGTCTTGATTTAAAAGTGCTGGATGCGTCTTGCGTAAATTAATTAACTGACGATACCAATCCCACAGAACTTTGTGCTTACCTTCATGACGTAATTGCCAATTGAGTTTAGACTTTAGGAAAGTTTCTGCCGATTCGGGATCTGGGGGATCGTCTGCATAGTGAAATGCTTCAAATTCTTCTTTGCGTCCGGCTCGAACTGCTTGAATTAAATCGGGATCGGAGTGACTGACAAAATAAATGAAGGGTGCAGTTTCTCCATACTCCTCACCCATAAATAACAGGGGTAAATTAGGCGACAGCAGCACAGCGCCAGCAGCTAACTTCAATCCTTCAAAAGAGATCCTCTGGCTGAGGCGTTCTCCTTTCATTTGATTGCCGATTTGATCGTGGTTCTGGATGCAGACAGAAAATTGTGATAAATTGCGATCGCGGCAAGATATGCCATGAAATCGCTTGCGGTGTGGTGCGTACTTCCAATCGTAGACAAAAGTATCTTCATAAGCTTTTGCCAACTGAGCTGTTTGCCCAAAATCTTGATAATATCCTTGGCGATCGCCTGTCAAGAGTGCGTGCAGTGAATGGTGAAAATCATCACTCCACTGAGCATCGAGTCCATATCCACCCAATTCTGCTGGACGAATGATTTGCGGATTATTCAAGTCACTTTCGGCAATTAAATGGCGTTTCCACTTTTGCCCTTGTTGTGAAAAATGATGAACTGCTTCCGCCAGTTCCCAAAGAAAATGCTTCGCCCCCAAGTCATAAATTGCTTGAATGGCATCAAGCCGCAATGCGTCAATGTGGAACTCGCGCAACCAGTAAAGCGCATTTTCGATAAAATAATTTCGCACACCTTGACTATGGGCATCATCGAAATTCAGCGCTTCACCCCAAGGTGTTTTATAGGTTTTAGTAAAGTAGGGCGCGAACTGACTCATATAGTTGCCTTCTGGCCCAAAGTGGTTATACACCACATCCAACACCACA
The DNA here is from genome assembly GCF_015206985.1 of Nostoc sp. LEGE 12447. Classification (NCBI taxonomy): domain Bacteria; kingdom Bacillati; phylum Cyanobacteriota; class Cyanophyceae; order Nostocales; family Nostocaceae; genus Nostoc; species Nostoc sp. LEGE 12447. The sequence goes on from NZ_JADEXT010000002.1 coordinate 196,538, forward strand.
GCGATATTGTGTTGGTGGCAAGCATTTACGAGTTGCTTTAGTTCGGCTGGGCTACCATAAGAATTTTGAACTGCATAAGGGTAAACGCCATCATAGCCCCAGTTGCGGTATGCCAGAGACGCTTCTATATGGGTGTCTCCCGGAAACTGGGAAATGGGCATGATTTCTATCGCATTAATTCCCAGTTCCCTAAGTTCCGGTAGACGAGAAATGATGGCGGTGAAAGTTCCTTCAGGTGTGAAAGTACCAACATGGAGTTCGTAAAAAATCATCGACTCCACAGGGATACCAGTCCACCCTTCATCAGTCCACTCAAACTGATGATCGACAATTTGAGACGGGCCATGCACTCCTTCAGGTTGATACTGCGACGCGGGATCGGCAAAAGCGTCTTGGCCATTCAAAACATACCGATAAAGCGTGCCTGGATACACATCATTTACTTTCGCGTGCCAATATCCCTCAGACTGAGGCTTGAGGGGAATAACCTGCTCCTGTGGTGTCAAAGTTTTTACAGTGACGCTATCTAATAGCGGCGACCAAACTGTAAATTCACATTCTCCATTACCCAAGTAGTTAGCACCAATTCTCACGCAGTATCCCTCCCGTCAGTATGTTGTGCCGAATTGTCGTGCGATGGCGTACCCGCCCACCGGAGGTGATCGCAACATTGATTGCACAATGTTTACAAACACGCCAGATAGCATAATGGTTCGTCTACCAGACTTTTTGCTAGCACCTGGAGGCGGATTTTTTACAGGACAAATTCTGTCTAATGATAAATTTAGTTGTGAAAGAGGCAGCGCAATACTGTTCGGTTAAGGTTTCTTGATAAAAATTTTAGATTGCAAAGACGCGATCCATCGCGTCTTTTGCTTGTCGCGGTTTAAATTGGTTTGCAGCTACCATCTACACAATAAGACGACTCATAAGTATTAGAACGCTTACCAAATATGGTGTAGCGGTTATCGCGAATTTGTTCGTAAAAGCGATCGCCTGCCCATTTCATCCCCGGTAAGGCTCGATAAGCGTCTACAAATACACTTCCTACTGGCAATAATCGCCCAATTTCTTCAGCTGCGTTACTACCTTGCCAACGTCTCTGAGGTTCATTGCCATCAATTAAAATCATCCCCTGTTCACAATCTTGGGCTGTAATTCCCCACTGTAAAAGTGTCTGCTCATCTTGCATCGGAGCATAGCGAAATAACTTTCCCTTGTCTAAGGTTTCTAGCAATTGCACTAAAGTAACGCAGAGATTACAATTTCCGTCGTAGATTACATAGTAGTTCATAAAAATAATTATTTTAGCGTAGAAAGCTGTAGCGATCGCTCTTGCCTCAGTAAGAGGTTGTTTAAAAAGTCTAATTTATTACTCACCAGGCGATTGGAAGTCACGGCTACACAGTCAAAACCCACCTCCGTGGGTTAAAACCATTGATTTTCTCTTAGTCCACGGAGATGGACTTAGTTTGTGTAGTAGCGTTCGCCCTTGGCGTGCCGGAGGCATCATTCTATTCGCCCTATTCGCCTAAAACTTTTCAAACAACCTCTAATAGCGCATTAACAAAGCAGGCTAATGCATTCACAATGCAAGCGATCGCATTCACAAAGCGGGCTAGTACATTCACAATGCAAGCGATCGCATTCACAAAGCGGACTAGTGCATTTACAAAGCGGGCTAATGCATTCACAAAGCGGGCTAATGCATTCACAAAGCGGGCTAATGCATTCACAAAGCGGGCTAATGCATTCACAATGTAAGCGATCGCTTTTGCTTCGCTAAAGTTAAGTTAGCGCGAAAAAACCCAAGTATATTACGAAACGTAAAGAGGCTTAAAGCCCTTACTAATGACCAATGACAAAGGACAAATGACAACCTTTGTTATGATGCCTTTGGAATGGTATTCGCGTTGTTTTTTCGTTAAAGAGAAAATATTCATGAGATACAAACTCTTAGGCAAAAGCGGATTAAGAGTCTCTGAACTCTCCTTGGGAACCATGACCTTTGGTGAAGATTGGGGTTGGGGTGCATCTGTTGACGAAAGTCGTAAAATCTTTGACACATATACAGAAGCAGGGGGAAATTTCATTGACACCGCCAACGGTTATACCGATGGTAGCAGTGAAAAAATTGTCGGTGAGTTAATCGCAAAAGAACGAGAACGCTTTGTAGTTGCGACAAAATATTCCTTTCCCTTGCGGATGAATGACAAAAAAGGCGACCCTAACGCCAGTGGAAACCATCGCAAGAATTTAATTCAGTCTTTGGAAGGTAGTCTGAAACGGTTGAATACCGATTACATTGATTTATTTTGGTTGCACGCTTGGGATTTCACAACACCAATTGAAGAAGTTTTGCGATCGCTTGATGATGTAGTTCGTCAAGGTAAAGTACTTTACATTGGCATTTCTGACGCACCAGCTTGGATCGTTTCTCAAGCAAATACTATTGCTCAGTTTCAAGGATGGACGCAGTTTGTCGCGCTGCAAATTGAGTATAGTTTAATTCAGCGAACACCAGAATGTGATTTGCTACCGATGGCTAAAGCTTTTGATTTGGCGGTAACGCCTTGGTCGCCCTTGGGTGGCGGTGTGCTAACAGGTAAGTATAATCAGCCTCCTCAAGCAGGCGATGAACAAGGACGATTAACAAATCCAGGCTTAGGAAGTATTTCAGAACGGAATTTAGCGATCGCTCAAGTTGTTAGTGAAGTTGCATCAGAAATTGGCCACACACCCTCACAGGTAGCATTAGCTTGGTTACTAGCTCAAAGTGGTGTGATTATTCCCATAATTGGGGCACGTAAATTAACACAGTTTCAAGATAACTTAGCTTCTTTAGATGTCAGCCTTTCGCCCGAACATCTGCAACGCTTAGATGAAGTTAGCAAAATTGAACTGGGTTTTCCCCATGACTTTTTGCAGAATGATGTAATTCGCGATCGCCTTTTCGGTGGTACATTTAATACCATAGAAAACCATCACATCTAAATATCATTTTTAACTTCACTTTTCACAGAAAAAAGTCTCAATCCAAAATCTAAAATTTCAAATGGTATAAAGCCTTAAACAGTAACACATTCAGGCATTAATACAATCCATCGTCAGAGAGTTTCGCACAACCAGCCAATATCTGTAAAGTTAGATTTAAAAGGCATTAACAACGTAGACCCATGAGCGACAACAGCATTACATCACGTTTGTACCCTACCCGCATTGACATTCCCGCCAAAGCGAGAGTTCAAATCGTGGTACTTCTCAACCAAACCTTAGCAGCTACTTCGGATTTAAAAACCCAAGCAAAGCAAGCGCATTGGAATGTTAAAGGAACTGACTTCTATCAGCTACATCTATTATTTGATGAACTTGCTGAGGAATTGGAAGGATACATCGATTTAGTAGCTGAACGCGTCACAGCTTTAGGCGGATACGCTTTCGGAACAGCCCGCGCCGCAGCTAGTAATTCAATTTTGCCAGAATATCCCTTAGATATTTTGGATGGTAAAGATCATGTGACAGCCTTAGCAGATCGCTTTGCACTCTATGCGAAACATATTAGAGAAGCGATCGCAAAGACTGATGAATTAAACGACCTCGATACCGCCGATCTTTACACCGAAATTTCTCGTACCATTGACAAACGACTCTGGTTCTTAGAAGCTCATCTACAAATAGCAGAAATCAAAGAAGAGAATGGTAACGCTGGTACTACTAAAACTCAAAAGATTCCTGCTGCTGTAAAATAAGCACTTCTGAGAAAAGTAGTCTTTCTTAAATCTAATAGTATCTTTTTGGTAAGTACGTCACTTTTAAGTGCGTACTTTTCATTTATATGTATATACCTTACTATTGAAATAGTTCAAAACGAAGTCAGGAAATTCACCAATATCTTCAACAAGCGAGCCATTAAAATTAATACTTAAACTTTAAGAAGTTATTAGGTGAGTGAAAAAGTATGCTAATTCCATTTTGATTTCAAATCCCAACTTTAGATTTTTCCTGCAATCTAAAATCGTTCAGTGAGCGTATCGCTAAAGCGAAAGCTTCGCTAACGCGTAGCGTTCCGCAGGAAAGTCTAAAATCTAAAATTCAAAATTGAGTCGTTCCTAACTAAATACTCATTAACAAAGAGGTAAATTTATGTCTCAAAATACAATTACCCACTTAATTCACGATCGCAATGCCCGTGGTCACGCGAAAATGGGCTGGCTCGATAGCTATCACACATTTTCTTTCGGTAGTTTTTACGATCCCAACCGTATGGGATTTCGCTCTCTGCGCGTGATTAATGACGATCGCATCGCCCCTGGTGCGGGATTCCCTACCCACAGCCATCGTGATATGGAAATCCTCACTTATGTCTTAGAAGGTGCTGTAGAGCATAAAGACAGCTTGGGTACTGGTTCGGTAATTCGCCCCGGTGATGCCCAAATTATGAGCGCTGGAACTGGAATCAGCCACAGCGAATTTAATCCTTCACCAACTGAACCACTGCACTTACTGCAAATCTGGATTCTTCCCGATCGAGAAGGAATAACGCCAAGATATGAACAAAAAGCTTTTCCTCTCGAAGAAAAGCGCGGTAAACTCCGCTTAATTGCCTCTAAAGATGGGCGCGATGGTGCTGTGACAATTCACCAAGATGTTGAGCTATATACATCTGTATTAGAGTCAGGTGATGTTGTCAATTATCAAGTCAAAAGCGATCGCTATGCCTGGTTACAAATAGCGCGAGGCATAGTTAACCTAAATGGCGAAGAACTCAGAGCCGGTGATGGCGTACAAATCAACGGCGAAGAACAGCTAGAAATTAGCACCAACATCGGCGGCGAAATCTTGCTTTTCGATTTAGGCTAATATCTCTTTTCTCTGTTAAAAGCTCATTTAGATGAGCCTTTAACAGAGAATATAATGTGCTTTGGGGTGAATTATGGCGATCGCAATCTCCGACAACCAAGCCACAAGTCTAAAAAACTGGTGAACGAGTATCAAAGACTCATTAATGGAGTTCAGAACCTCTTTAATGAAGCTCAAAGACTCATTAATGAAGCTCAAAGGCTCTTTAATGAGTATCAAAGACTCATTAATGGAGTTCAGAGCCTCTTTAATGAGTATCAAAGACTCATTAATGGAGTTCAGAGCCTCTTTAATGAGTATCAAAGACTCATTAATGGAGTTCAGAGCCTCTTTAATGAGTATCAAAGACTCATTAATGGAGTTCAAAGACTCGTGGATAAATCAACTTAACGCAAAATAGGCGATCGCTGCCAACCTGCAAAGCCAAATTCAATTCTGACTTTGTTAATTACGAACTACGAATTACGAATTACGAATTAAATCCTGCACTCTCTCTACCATTTGCCTAACTCCCTCAGCATAAGGAGATTTGATATGCTGTAATATCTCCAAGGCTGGCTGCAAATAATTTAGTGCTTGATTGTAATTGTCTTGTTTCTCTGCCATACGACCCAAATTTGATAATGACAATGCCTGACCGTAGACATTGCCGATTTGTTCATCGAGAGCAAGGGATTGTTCAAAAAGAGCGATCGCTTCGTCTATTTCTCCTCTATCGGCTTTGATTCCCCCCAAGTTGCTCAACGTTGTTGCCGTGGTTTGGACATCGCCAATTTGTTTATTGAGAGCAAGGGATTTTTCATAAAAGTCGATCGCTTGTTCTATTTCTCCTTTATTGGCTTTGAGCAGTCCCAAGTTGTTCAACGTCTGTGCCTGACCTTGGACATTGCCGATTTGTTGATTAAGAGCAAGGGATTTTTCATAAAAGTCGATCGCTTGTTCTATTTCTCCTTTATTGGCTTTGAGCAGTCCCAAGTTGTTCAACATCGTTGCCTGACCTTGGACATCGCCGATTTGTTCTGTAAGAACAAGGGATTGTTTAAAAAGGGTGATCGCTTGTTCTATTTCTTCTCTATCGGCTTTGATTCCCCCCAAGTTGCTCAACGTCGCCGCAGTAGTTTGGACATCGCCGATTTGTTCTGTAAGAACAAGGGATTGTTCAAAAAGGATGATTGCTTGTTCTATTTCTCCTCTATTGGCTTTGAGTAATCCCAAGTTGTTCAGCGTCCGTGCCTTGAGTCGGATATCGCCGATTTGTTCTGTAAGAGCAAGGGATTGTTGATAAAAGATGATCGCTTGTTCTATTTCTCCTGTATTGGCTTTGATTCCCCCCAAGTTGTTCAACGTCGCTGCCTGACCTTGGACATCGCCGATTTGTTCATTGAGAGCAAGGGATTGTTGATAAAAGGCGATTGCTTGTTCTATTTCTCCTCTATTGGCTTTGAGTAATCCCAAGTTGTTCAATATCCGCACCTGACCTTGGATATCGTCGATTTGTTCTGTAAAAGCAAGGGATTGTTGATAAAAGGCGATTGCTTGTTCTATTTCTCCTCTATTGGCTTTGAGTAATCCCAAGTTGTTCAATGTCCGTGCCTTGAGTTGGACATCGTCGATTTGTTCTGTAAGAGCAAGGGATTGTTGATAAAAGGCGATCGCTTGTTCTATTTCTCCTCTATTGGCTTTGAGTCCCCCCAAGTTGTTCAATGTCTGCGCCTGCCCTTGGACATTGCCGATTTGTTCTGTAAGAGCAAGGGATTGTTGATAAAAGACGATCGCTTGTTCTATCTCTCCCGTATTGGCTTTGAGATGTCCCAAGTTGTTCAATGTCCTTGACGTGGTTTTGACATCGCCGATTTGTTCTGTGATGACAAGGGATTTTTGATAAAAGGCAATCGCTTCTTCGATTTCTCCTTTATTGACTTTGAGCGCTCCCAAGTTGTTTAACGTCGTTGCCTGCCCTTGAATATCTCCGATCTGTTCTGCAAGAGCTAGGGATTTTTGATAAAAGGCGATCGCTTGTTCTATTTCTCCCGTATTGGCTTTGAGTCCCCCTAAGTTGTTTAACGTCGTTGCCTGACCTTGGACATCGCCGATTTGTTGTGTAAGAGCTAGGGATTGTTGATAAAAGGCAATCGCTTGTTCTATTTCTCCTTTATTGGCTTTGAGCATTCCCAAGTTGTTCAACGTCCATGCTTGGACATCGCCGATTTGTTGACTAAGAGCAAGGGACTGCTCATAAAAGGCGATCGCTTCTTCGATTTCTCCCTTATTGGCTTTCAGACTTATCAAGTTGTGAATAATTGCACTTTTTTCTCCTTCGTCTTCTGCTGGACAGATATCTAAAGCTTGTTGATAATGCTCTTGGGCTTGATTTACATCACCTAATTCTTGTTCAGAGCGAGCTAACTCATGTAAAACTAAGTAATCTTCAGCAAGTTCTAGAGTTGATTTGCACAGTTGAACAGCTTCCCGAAATCGGCTTTTACTTTTCCAACCTCTTGCCAACTTCCCTGCAATTTCTACAGCAATCTTGTCTACCTTCCCTTGCAACGCCAGCCGATGAATTTCTAACCATTGTTCCTCGATTACTGTTTTCGTCCCTTCCCCCCAAAGGCGAGACAACACCTCAGCCGCTTGCTTATAAAAAGCTTCCCCATCTTCCACTAACTGCACAGGCAAAATGCGCGGCACTCGTAAAGTCTCATCATGGCTTACTTCCAACAGTCCCAACGCCACCGCCCGACTAATATAATGTTCCAAATTGGGGATAGTGTCACAAGCTGTGACGAAAGCTTCCTTGGGTACTGGTAACTCAAACACTAAACCCCGCGACAACATCTCCCGCATAGTTGTATCCATCTGTTGCAGCAGCGCCTCTGCCAAAACTTGCTCTCGTAATTCCACCGGATCTGCTGCTAAGCGATTCAAAATTACCGCTACATCAACTGTTGTATTTTGCAGAATCTTATCCAACCATTCCAGCAAGCGGGGATTACCATCCGCTAACTTATGCGCTTGTGATTTTAACGCTTCATCCACCTGAGATTCTGCACCAAAGGCTGTGAGGAGATTACACTTTTTTCGCAAATCTGCGCCTCGCATCCCCTCCAACGGCTGTTTATGGAAATGCTGCAACTGGGTAAATTCAAAATCGTAACGGGAGGTAATAATAATGCGGTGGGAAGTGAAATTTTCTCTAATTGCCCAAACTAAAGCTTTCATTACCTCTGCTGCTTCTGATTGCAAGACATAACTCTCATTGCGGGGTTCTAAATTCACTTCAAAGTCATCCAACACCAACAAAAACGGCTTTGCTTCCTCATGCAAATCCTTAAAAACTCGCTTCAGCCGATATTTTAAATCTTCATCGTAATTTTGTAAGCGTTTGCGTTGTTCGTTGTCATCCAACTTTTCTGTTAAGCGACTCACCAAACTAGCTTCATCGATTCGCCCAACCCAGACAACACGCTCAAAATTGGGCAGTCTGTCACAAAGCCTAGCTGCTAAACTACTTTTACCCAAACCGCCCATGCCATGAATCAACACCCCTACCTCATGGGTTGATTGACTCAGCACCCGCAAACAATTTTGCAATTGACGACGACGACCAACAAAACTCTCTCGCGTCGGGACTTTCACCTTACCAGCAGCATCTAAAAACTGGGTAGAAACAGAAAGCGGTGGTGCTGGTTTCCGTCCACGAGTCCGCAAAGTTGTAACTAATGAACTTGGTAAATTGCCTGCTGCATACAGCCGCAATAAATGCCAATCCCGCGCTTTGTTCTTAATTAATGTTTGATAGGTACAAGCAAGAGCTTCGGTGATTTGCTTCCCCGCCGACAATTCCTGATAAAGTGCAGATGCTGCGGCTGTCGCATCTGGATCTAAAACCTTTTGACCCCAACCCAAAACCGCTTTTGCACCAGATTTCAGCAATTCTTCAGCCATTGACGGCACAGAACCGCCATTACCAGCTTGTCCAGTGCGACAACCAGAGAGGAAAATTAGTTTAGGCAATCGAAATTGTAATTCTTGGGCAATATCTCCAGCACTGGCATAGAAAGCTTCACCTGTTGCCGTTTCTGTAATAAAGCGGGGTTGCCCATCTTGTAAAGTAGCATGACCCGTCAGGTGTAAAACATCAAAATAATCCCCGTCGTAACCATCGACTAAATAACCCAACTCCGACAAACAGCCGCTTTCTTCCACCGTCAGCGCTAAAGGTTGCCGCTTTGTCGTTTCTAAAATCCGTGCTTCCTCTCCCTCAAAATCCAGCACAGGCTCGACATTCAACGGTGAAGTCGCCATAAACAAAACTTGCAGCGCCCGATTTTCTGGTTCACCTGCAATAGTCAATTTTTTTACCGTGCTATCCGACACCCACCGCACCGGGACAATAGCCGGAACACGCTGCACTAAAAAACCATTGCTATCGTGCAGCACTTCCCAAGGCAGATGAGCGAGTTTTTCAGATGTAGCGATCGCTAACACAATCCCCTCACCCCGATGCTTATCTAACAAGGGTTGCAGCCAGCGATCGCTCCCATCCAACCAGTTATACAACCGCCGTCCAGTTATCGTATAATCTTCTGGGAAAAACGAAACATAATAATCTCGTTCCGCCAACTTAATCAAGTCGGCGATTTCTGATAGAGGAAGCGATCGCCTTTCATACTTGTTTGGATTATCAATAAAGTAACGTAGCTCTACGTAATTCTCATCAACTGGCTTGAGGTCGAGGTGGAGGGTTTGCACGTTCTCAATCTTGAGACTTCAGTATTTACCCCAAGTCTACCACCCAATACTTGTCGGATTTTGGGGAAAAGGGGAAGGGGAAAGGGGAAAGAAAAAACCTTTAACCTTTACCCTTTAACCTTTTCCCAAAACCCAATTCCGAGTTAAAAATGCACAAAGCGTGCAGTATTGAGTCTACCACCCCCAATTCCGTAACAACAGACGCGATTCATCGTGTCTCTACGATTCTAAAATTTGGCGAATATCTTCTATGGTTGCATCCTCTAAAAGGAGTCGCCTACCATTGCGCCCGACAATCAACACCTTTTCAATTCTTTTACCAGACTGTTTAGCTTTATACTCTTGATACCACTTGCGGATTTGTTCAGTAATGGCGATCGCACCCCCAACAATACCAACGATTGTAGCAACTGTTGCTGTTACTCCTTCTCTTTCCGGTGTATCTGAACTCACTGCATAGTTACCAGATATACCAGGAATTGCCAAAAGCGCCTCTGTTGCTGCGTAGGCGTAGCCCGCCATAGGCATCGCATCTTCTCCCGCGATCGCCAACTGAATTTCTGCCATAGTGTTGATCTGCAAGTAACTCCAGGCTTATTTTAAACAACATCCCAAGGCAATTTCTTCTAAAAATTCCTAATTCTTGTTGTAAAGAATGTCTGAAAAGGTAAATTTTACGTTTTTAGTTCTCAATCAACTTACAACAAGAGGCTTAAGCCCCTTGTTTTGTTTTAGTCCGCGTAGACAGACTTTACCTGTGTAAAATGAGACTGTTGGAATATATCCAAATCACGGTTATACTTTCTCATAAAACCACCAAAACAACTAGGCGGCAACGGCCAAAAAGTTCTTATTTTGGGAAAGATGTATCAGGCTTTAATAAGTTATTAGAGGTGGCTGTAATGCCGACGATTCATTTTGTGGATGGTGAAAAAGGCGGGGTAGGAAAATCTCTCTTTGCTAGGACAATGATTCAGTATTGTCTAGATAAGAGAATTCCGTTTGTACCAGTGGAGACAGATAGATCGAATCCAGATGTGGCAGGGGTATATAAGGAAATATGTAAGTATGCTGTGTTTAGTGAGAACGAACGACAGGCAAACAAGGCAGATAGAATATTTGAGTGGGCCATAGAGAGGCCAGTAATTGTGAATTTAGCTGCACAATCGCATAGAGCAGTACAAGGGTGGATTGAATCTAATCAATTACTTGAACTAGGAAGTTCGCAAGGAGTGATGTTTTGTAAATGGTTTGTATCAACAGGAGGATACGACAGCATCAACCTGTTTACTCAGTCAGTGAATACTTACGGCGAAAAAATCCCTCATATTCTGGTGAGGAATTTGGGGCTGTGTGATGATTGGGAGCATCTAGAGTTAGACTCCAACTTTCAGAACACAGTAAATAAATATCAGATAAAAGTTATAGATTTTCCCAAGTTAGCATACAGAGAAAGAAACATAATTGACCAAAATCGCCTGACTTTTGCAGAGGCTAGAGAGTATAAAGAATTTGGAGTAATTGGAAAACAGAGAGTAGTGAATTTTCTCAAGCTTGCTTATGGTGCTTTTGAGAAAGTAGGTATCTGGTATGAAAAAGTTGAATAGCATTCGTTAGTCATTAGTCATTAGTCATTAGTCATTGGTCATTGGTCATTGGTCATTGGTCATTGGTCATTGGTCATTGGTCATTACTCATTGGTACTAATGACCAATGACTTAGGACAAACCCCAGCAGGAGATTGGATGGGTATGCGATGGCGTACCCGCCCACCGGAGGCGATCGCAAAGCGAATTTGACTACAATTCTTAGAAAGAGTAGCAAAAATCTAATGTCCAAAAAGTCTGATTCGCAGTTCCAAAATCTCTTTACTTCAGCCAAATCAAGCAACTGGGACGAAAGATTAGGCCAAATAGCCTATCGTTTTAACCGAGAGTATCAACGTGAAACCTTTGAACTTCCAACCGAAGTCCAGGCGATGCCGATATTCCGTGAGTGGATTGGAGGTAGTTTTTCAGGGAGAATTGCTTCCCCTTTTTGGGAAATTGCTCAACCTCAAAAAAACCAGCACTGTTTAGATATTGGCTGTGGTATCAGCTTTTTAATCTATCCTTGGCGGGATTGGCAAGCATTTTTTCATGGGCAAGAAATTAGTAATGTGGCACGCGATACCCTTAACTCTCGTGGACCGCAGTTGAATTCTAAGCTGTTCAAAGGTGTTGAGTTGGGAGCAGCCCATCAGTTAAACTATTCACCAGAGCAGTTTGACCTAGCGATCGCCACAGGATTTAGCTGTTATTTTCCACTGGAATATTGGAATGCAGTAGTAGCAGAAGTTAAGCGAGTCTTAAAACCAGGCGGACATTTTGTATTCGACATCCTCAACCCAGAACAGCCTTTAGCAGAAGATTGGGCAGTTTTAGAAACTTATTTGGGGGCTGAGGTGTTTTTAGAGCCTGTAGCTGAGTGGGAAAAAGCTATTAAGGCTGCTGGCGCTAAAATAGTCACACAAAAACCAGGGGAATTATTCCAAATGTACAAAGTGCGGTTTTGAAAATAAGTAGCTAGGCGTTAATTCTGCCTATCTACTTAGTCATCATTCCGGGATAAGTGGACTTGATGGATCTAAAGAAGTTGTAAAAACAAAATAGATTACCCCAGTTCCGAGAATCATCACAGCGAGACTGAAAAGCAACACCCATCTGTCTGTCGGTTCATAAGTATCTTCTTCGATATCACGACGGACAGCGAAATAGTGACTAGTTGAGAGCCACACCGTAATCAAACCCACCAACGAAAAGACTAAACCTAACTTCCAGCCGTTGCCAGGACGCGGCATCAAAGGCACTTGGAAGGCACGCAAACGCACAATTACCACCCCAAAACCTAAAAGAGCAATCCCTGTCCGCATCCAAGCCAGGTAGGTACGCTCATTTGCCAAGTGATCTCGGATTCGAGAAGGATTGAGTCGTCCTGGCTTTTTTTGATCTTTATCTTCTTCTGTAGATTTCAATTTTAACTGCATCAATAACACCCTTATCCCCAAAGCGGCTCTTCTCAAAAAAATGCGGAGGTAGTAGGAAATCTCTTTCCAGATGACTTGCACCCAGCACAATAGTTGCGCTACTGAAATATGCCTATTGTGATTGTACATATTTTTTCAAAATATATTTTAATGCAGATATAGAAATAAAACAAGCCTGACTGAATAATTCAGAATTTGTAATTGATGGTACAGAGCAGTTATAAGTAATAAGATGTCATAAAAAACAGCCAATAATTAGAGAGATTTTTCACCAGTGTAAGTCAGGTTTTTTCTCTAATTTTGGCTGTTACTCTGTTGAAGTTGAGAACAATCATTCAAAAGTAGACTATACAGTTAGATTTCAAGACTTCTTAATAGGTGCATTAGGAACTCGTGTATCTATGATAGCCTGCGATATATCTGGGATAAACCAGTTAGCTTTATTGCTGTTAAGAACTTTCACAGTCGGAACATTTAATTCAATCGCACCAGTATCTGGATTACTCTTAATCACCAACTGAGTTCCATCAAGGATCTTCAAAGCCGCAGGCCCTGTCAATTCTTCACCTTGCCCATTCGGACTAGAAGTAAAGTTTGCTACCTTGATATCATTCGGTAGATAGATGCCATCACAATCCCAGTTATCTTTAGTGGACTGACCATTAGCTAGAAAATACAAACCATTGTCGTATATGGCATCTTCATTGTCTTCATCATTTGGTCTTTTACCGTATACTGCTATGGTATTACCTGTTTGGTTTTCGCATTTACCCCAGTTAATTCCCGTCTCTAAAGCATATTTTTGCAATGTTAATTCCTCGGTTCTCTTTTGAATTTCTTCTGGTGTCAGACCTTCAACTTGAGTTTGGGCATCTTTTGTTTGAGACAGTTCGTTAAGAGCTTTAGTGACTTCGATATAATCAGGGTTTTTGCTAAACTTTGGTCTATCAGCAAAAGAAGGTTGAGCGAAGGCTAGATTGGCGAAAATCATTAAGACAATTAGCAGAGATTTCCAGACTTTCATGTTTTGATTCCTGTTGATGGGGAAGATATTTTGTAGTTTTAATTTCATTTTGGTAAGAAAATTCATGATGCACATCTTTCTAGATACTTAACTTTTCTTGTTCTTCACTCGAAGATTGAGTATTGAAACCTAAGATTAATGAGAATATATAACTAGAAACTACAGATAAAAGAGTCCAGGTTACGTTTTCTGTGACAATAAACACGCCCAAACCAATCAAGATACAAGGTACAAAAGTGTTGCCATTTTCAGTTAAAAAATTTGCGATCGCAGGCAAGTAGGTCAACTTATAAGCGGTATAACACCATACGCCCACTAGCGAAAAGAATACACTGAGTATAATTAGCAGACTATCTAATTCCGAATTGGCAAACAGAGGCACGTAGACGCTGATATTATCACTACCATTGGCAAAGGCGATCGCAGCGACGTTGCAAGTTTGGGGAGAGAAAAAGCTCCTAACTATAGAGGGACAAGATGGCTCGGTTTCTTCTGCACCTTCCTCTGGTGAATCCTCTTCGCGTTTTAGTAAACCACTCACACCAATGATTATTGGCATTAAACCAAGTAGTCTAATCCAGTCCTGCGGTATAATTAGTCCACCGAAAAACCCAGGAAGGCTAGCAACTATTAATGCAGCAAAGCCGAGATACTGACCAGCAAGGATGTGACGACTGCGGAACGTTTTATTTATTTGTGAAAAAAGCAACGTCAGAATCACAATATCATCGATGTTGGTGGCAGTGAATGCCGTGATCCCTGTGGTAATTGCAGTTACTAAACCGCTCATTTTTGGAAGTCCTTATTTTGATGCTTGGCAATTGGGCATTAATCATTGGCCATTTACAAACGACAAATGACTAATGGCAAATGACTAAGTAAAAAGCTTTGATTTATACTTTAGTGAAACTAAACGATAGAATCAAATGCTTTTGTTTGTCAAAATGATAAATGAAAGTGATTAAATTTTTGACACCAAGTTGTAGGGATACCATAAATGGCAGGAATGACGCTTGAGCAGCTAAAAATCTTTCTGGCTGTGGCACAGCACTTACACTTTACTCGCGCAGCAGAGGAGCTTTATATTACACAACCTGCCGTCAGTGCAGCAATCCACAACTTAGAGCAAGAATATGGTGTGAAACTGTTCCATCGGATTGGTCGCCATATCGAGATTGCTGAGGCGGGTAAATTACTGCAAGTGGAAGCGCAGAAAATTCTCGATCAAGTTTCCTTGACTGAACGGGGATTGCGAGAATTGAACAATCTGCAACGGGGTGAATTGAAATTAGGATCAAGTCTGACAATTGGTAACTACTGGCTACCAAGTAAGATTAGTGAGTTTAAGAGCCGGTATCCCGGGATTCAGATTAACTGTAGCCTTGCCAATACAGAAGAGATTTGTCTAGGAACAGCCACAGGACAGTTTGATTTAGGTTTGGTAGAAGGAGATGTGAAGCCAGCACTCCAGAATACTCTAGAGTATGAAATAGTGGGCAGCGATCGCTTACAAATAGTAGTAGGCCAAAAACACCCTTGGTTTGAGTGGGGAGAAATTGACTTAAGCCAATTGACTAAAACCCCTTGGGTGATGCGCGAACCAGGTTCTGGAACCCAGCAAAGGTTTGAGGAAGCCTTACAAAATTGGGAAATCAATCTCAGTGAACTGGATGTAATTTTAGTATTCAACAGTGGAGAGATGACAAAAGCAGCGATCGAAGATGGTGTTGGTGCGATCGGAATTTCTGAGTTGATGGTAAAAAAAGAAATACAACTGGGAACTCTACGAGCAATTCGAGTCATTGATAATAGAGACGGTAACGGTGCGATGCCTACGGGGGCCAGTGAGCGCAGCCGAAGTGCGGGCTACACCTACGCAGAAATAGTTCGACCTTTTTTCAAACTCAAGCATCGTCAGCGTTTTCAAACTGCTCTTTCCAAAGTCTTTGAACAAATGTTGATCTCATCTATGTCAGATGGCTCACATCAACATATATCAACATCACTTATTTGAAATAACATCATTTCCACTGCTCATCTAGTAATATCAAATCCTTTTGTATCGGAATTATTCCTCTTTCCTTTCCCTCTGCGTTCTCAGCGTCTCTGCGGTTTTTAAGCATTCAGATGCTAATTGCTTTACAAAACTGTCCCTCTCCGGCTCGGAGCTACGGTGTACACACATCTCTCTACAAAACCAAAATGTTGTAGATCCTCCTAAATCCTCCGATAAATTGGAGGACTTTGAGAGATTCTTGCCCCCTTTTTTTTAAGGGAGTGGGGGAGATCAAAAGCTTTTAAAGACTTGTATGTACACCGTAGCCAACTCAGAGAGGGACAGACTTGAACGAAAGTTCAAAGCAGGGAGAGGTTGGTGGAACTCACACCTTCCGCATATTTCTACTAATGGGGTCAAAACCTCTAGAAAACCGAGTGCTTTCATCGTAGTAAGCGCCAGTCAGATTCGCTCCATATAACTTGGCATAGTTAAGTTTGGCTCCCCGGAGATTGGCTTCATTCAGTTTGACACCGCTCAAATTAGCTCTAGTCAAATTCGCTTTAGCTAAGTTAGCTCTACTCAAATCTGCTCCCCAGAGTTTAGCTTTAGCTAGGTTAGCTCCACTCAAGTCAGATCCCCATAGATTTATTCCAGGCAAATAGACTCCAATCAGCCTGTTCCTACTCAAGTTGACGGCTGGAAAATATCTTTCCCCTGCGGCAAAACGCCTTTTTAATTCTTCTATATTCACGATCGCCACCCAACAAGCATCAGATTTATATCTCTAATATATAAGGTGCTTCTATTGTAACCGCCATAATAGAGGTTGTTTATTTAATATCTGCAATTCATCCAATTTACTCAAATGCACATATCTAATATGGCAATCCGCTTTTATTTCTGTATCCCTCACGGGAGCGTAGCCATAATTATTTGCGTAGGAGGTAAGAGGCAATAAGCAAGAAGCTTCTTTCAGTTGTACTGAATGTTTTCAGAAATCAAATATGAGTTTTATAGAACCAGTTATAGTAATTTCTTCCTTTTAATATTTGGGTATGCAATTATTATATTGCTGCAATTAATAGATTTATCGTAATAAATTCTGAGCCAAAATCATCAAACAATCAAGATAAAATTTCATAAAATCAATATAGCAATCATATTAAATACTTTCGAAATTATGATTTCTGACTCCTGTTAGGATTAGCGGGTCATTTAGCCATCTTGTAGCTAATTTCATGACTATGCAAACGATTCGTTAGGCTAGAGTACAGTTCAAATGTCAGAATCAAATATTTTTAGTCTGCTTTAACTGTAAAATAACCTCAACATGAGATTATATTTAATTATTTTCTTACAGAAAGAGTTATGGTATTTAAAACAGCAACCGAACAGCTGATCGTCCTAAAAAATGTCAGCAAATCTTATCAGCAGCCCAACGGTCAACAGATTGTCATCCTAGAAAATATCAATCTTGAGTTACGTCCAGGGGAGATCGTTGCACTGCTAGGGCCTTCCGGTTCAGGGAAATCTACTTTAATGCGGATAGTTGCTGGGTTAATTCCTCCTAGTCAAGGTGAAGTCGTATATCATAACCGTCCCTTAATTGGTTTAAATCCTGGGGTAGCAATTGTTTTTCAAAGTTTTGCCCTTTATCCTTGGTTAACTGTACTAGAGAATGTGGAACTAGGTTTAAAAGCAAAAGGAGAAGCGCCAGATTCTCGACGGCAAAAGGCGCTACGAATGATTGATATTATTGGTTTGGATGGGTTTGAAAATGCCTATCCTAAAGAACTTTCTGGGGGAATGCGTCAGCGAGTTGGATTTGCTAGGGCTTTGGCCGTAGAACCAGAACTATTATGTATGGATGAGCCATTTTCGGCATTAGATGTGCTAACGGCAGAAAACTTGCGGTTTGAATTATTAGATTTATGGTTAGAACGTCGCATACCCACCCAAGCTATTCTCATTGTCACCCACGGGATTGAAGAAGCGGTAATTATGGCGGATCGAATTATTGTTCTCGGACGCAATCCGGGAAGAATTCGGGCTGACTTACCTGTGACTTTACCCCATTACCGCGATCGCAAACATCCAAGTTTTCAAGCCTTGGTAGATCGGGTTTATACAATTATCACCAACCCCGAATTAGAAAAAATTGAGCTACCAACGACTACCTCTGTAGAACCTGCAAGCCCACCAGCAAAATATCAGTCTTTACCATCTGTGCGAACTGGTTCCATTGCTGGTCTTTTGGAACTTTTAGAAGATCGTCAAGAAAAAGACTTATATCGCCTGGCCCAAGAATTGCAATTAGAAGTAGATGATATTTTACCCATTGTAGAAGCTGCAAAATTAATGGATTTTGTAGAACTTGCAGAAGGTGATATAAGCTTGAAGCCAGTCGGTCAGGAATTTATCAATGGTGATATTGATGAACGCAAACAAATCATGCGATCGCAACTCTTAGCTAATATTCGCTTGGTACAGCAAATTTACCGTCTTCTCGAAGCGAAAAATAATCAACGCATTCCAGAAGAACTGGTTTTAGATATCTTAGAAAGTCACTTTAGCCCAGAAGAAGCCGAACGACAATTAAAAACCGTCGTTGACTGGGGTCGTTATGCCGAAATCTACGGCTACGATGAGCCATCAGGACAAATATTTTTAGAGCAAGTTGTTGTTAGTCATTAGTCATTAGTCATTTGTCATTTGTCATTAGTCATTTGTCATTTGTCATTTGTTATTCTCCTCTGATCTGCCCCTACCCTCTAGTTATATGACTCGACCTCTTACTCCTGCTAATAAAACTCTAGGACGTAGCAATTGGACTTGGCAAGATGGATTGCTGATTCTGGTAATTTTATCTTTCATTGTGGCAATTATTAGAACTGCTTCTAAATTTACCGGTACTTTTGAACCTGAACTCACAATTTCTACAAACATCAATGCTTTGCCAGGATATACAGCCCAAACCTTGATTCGTATGGGACTGGCTTACTTTTTATCCCTAATTTTTACCCTCTTGTATGCTTATACTGCTTATCGCTCTCGAATGGCAGAACGGATTTTAATTCCGATGTTGGATATTCTGCAATCGATTCCAGTATTGTCTTTTTTACCAGGTGTGGTACTAGCTTTGATTTCCCTGTTTCCGGGTCAGAGAATTGGTGTAGAACTAGCAGCCATTTTGCTAATTTTTACTGGCATGACCTGGAATATGACTTTTAGTTTTTACCAATCTCTTCAAAGTATTCCGCGAGAATTACTAGAAGCATCAAGGGTTTATCGGCTTAATCCTTGGCAACGCTTTTGGACACTAGAGTTACCATCTGGTGTGATTGGTTTGGTATGGAATAGTGTAATGTCGGTGGCTGGAGGTTGGTTTTTTTTAATTGCCATTGAGTCATTTACTTTAGGGAATAAAGATTTTCGTTTACCAGGATTAGGCTCTTTTTTAGGCACAGCAGCCAACAAAGGAGACTTTAAAGCGATATTTTGGGGCTTGGGGTTACTGATTGCGATCATTGTGGCAACTGATTTTTTTGTGTGGCGGCCACTGATTGCTTGGGCAGAGAGATTTAAGTTAGAGATGATTGAAACTGAAAATGCACCCCAATCGTGGATATTGGATACTTTCAGGCGATCGCCTACTTTACGCGCAATTAGCGATCGCGTTTTTCAGCCATTACAAACAGCCTTAGACGACAGTTTAATTCGGTCGTTTCCCGTGCGTTCAGTACCTATAAATGCCAAAGGCAACCTCAACTTGCCGAGTTTTTTAAATTGGATATTTGTTAGTGGCTTCAGCTTAATTGTCCTATGGGGTACTTGGGAAGCCGTGCTACTATTACGGACTCTAGGCTGGGATGATTGGCAACAGGTGATGAAAGGCGCTATGTTAACGGCGTTGCGGGTAATAATTGCTTTGATATTATCATTGTTGTGGACTGTACCCGTGGGAGTAGCAATTGGTCGCAATCGACGGTTGGCTCAAGTATTGCAACCATTGGTACAAATCGCCGCTTCTGTGCCAGCAACAGCCTTATTTCCGGTGCTGCTGCTAGGTTTAACCCGCATCGCTGGCGGTTTGCAGATTGGTGCGATCGCTCTGATGATGCTAGGGACAATGTGGTATATCCTGTTTAATGTCATTGCTGGGGCACAGTCGATTCCCTCAGACCTGATCGAAGCAGCTTCGGTGTATAAACTCTCACGTTTGCAACGTTGGCGAACCTTAATTTTACCTGCAATCTTCCCCTACCTAATTACAGGAATTATTAGCGCCGTTGGTGGCGCTTGGAATGCCAGTATCGTCAGTGAGTACGTTACATTTCAAGGGCGAGTAATTAGTACTTCTGGGTTAGGGGCAACGATTTCTCACGCTACCGCGACAGGCAATTTCTCACTATTATTAGCTTCGACAGCGATCATGTCTCTGTTAGTAGTGTTGACCAATCGTTTAGTTTGGCGACCTCTTTACAACCTAGCTCAAGAGAAATATCAATTATTGGTTTAAAGGTTTGTAGTCAGCGCTTCAGCCCTAGAGTTAGGGTAGAACGGGAATCAAAGTCCCTCTTTTTAAGGCAATACGGTTCAGTTAAGGCTAAAGCTCTTTGTCAAAGTCAATTTTTTTAACGTAGACGCGGAGCGGCTTGCCGCAGGCTACCGCCAAGGACGCATAGACACGTTCGCGGAGCGTCTCGTAGAGAAGTGGCTTCCCGCAGGGTAGGACGCAAAGAGAAGAAAGAAATGCTTAACTGAACTGTATTGCTTTTTAAGGGGGATTTAGAGGGATCTAGAACTTTTGATACCGATAAGAGGATTTTTAAAACATCCTCTCAGAGCAAGCCTCTTCTTTTTAGCTGAAAAACACTTAATTCACATAATCGAATTAAATCAAACTCTGTGGGATGGTCAACATGAGCGCCCCACTTATGCAAGTTAAATGTGGAAAAGCTTACATTTACTTAACTGGGATAGTTTCAAACTCGAAAGTACTTATCAAACGGTCATCAATATAGACTTCTATCCTATGCTTACCAACCGGATCGCCAGGAGTAATTGTCCAAAAATTCTCAATTACACCCTCTGGAGCCGACTGTGTGCGCCGTGTCACAGATGTCATCCCGTCTGGTGACATTGAGAAGTCTTCACCGCTATCTGTACCCCAAGTTTCTGGAGGTTTTGGTAAACGCAATACTTCGCGCCATTTTACTTCACCTTGGTAGTCTTTGAGTTTAATCCGCCACCCGTAGGCGTTTCCCTGCTGAAGTGGCACTCTTGTTGTCTGGAAAATGGTAACGTTACCTTTGGAGTCAACTCTCTTCAGCCCAAACTCAGCTTTGCTAACAGTAATCTGTTTTGTATTTGTTGGCGCAGGGGATGCTATGGCATTTTCTACCACAACAGAAGTAGCGTTGATTGGCTCAGAACATATAACCCCAGATATTAGCCAAGAGGAAGCTAGCACAGCAGTAGCAGCCCAAATTCTCATTAGTATCTTCCTGTCAGACTTTTGGTACTTATTCAAGTAATCTGACACGTTTTCCGGGCTATGGTTGCTGATGATTTGACAAAGGTGAAATTGCTCTTAACTATCTGGCAAATTTAATCGATAAGTAGTCGGACAGAAATATTTATAGTCATTGTGAGCCTTCGCTTCTCTTTGCAATGACATTGGGGAATTAATTCTATCTGACTACTTAGCTTAGGCGATTTGAAATTTCCATGGCTAAAATCCTATGGGATTCTTGCTTTACATCTTGCCTCTTCAGTCAAGGCTTAACTTTTCAAATTAACCTTTCCCTCAAATTTTGGCGCATCTTGATGAGATAAAAATCTTTCACTAGTGTGATAACTTCTTCGCCATTTTTCGAGCTGATCTATAGATATTGATTTAGATGTGACGTTCACACCATTTCCTCGCCAAGCAACTTCTGGATCTGTTGTGAAAACCCCACACTCTAATTGTTCTATCCTCATATTCCAATATTCACTAAATCGGCCTTTTAAAGTAATAACTTGCTCAAATACCTTATTTCTGTGTTTATTTCTTCTTTTTCTTTCTGTAGCTCCTGTTGCTTCCGTATCAATAAACTTAGTTTCAATTAAATACAGGCTACCTTTAAAAGTTAGGTAGACAAAATCACACTTTCCTAAATCTGTATAATCTGAAATTGGAGATTTTTCAAATAACAGCAATTCAGCGCACGAGGGAAACAACTCTTTAATATTCAAAAATAAATAAGCTTGCAGTAGAAGTTCCTTATCATAAGGAAATAAGATCACTCCTTCAAAAAACTTTTGAATGTCCTCGTGAGTTTGGGGTTGAATCCTTTTACAGTATGAAACAAATTTATGTAGCTCATTTACGCTCATCAAGTTTTAACTCCTTCCCCCGGTCGCAGCCTTAAGGGTATTAGCATAAAAAGATACCACTCCCTCAAGGAAATTATCATCCGCATAAGTAACTAAAAAAACGCTTTTAACCCTGAATACTTAAGGTAATTTACTGTTGACAGTTCATAAAACTAATTTTTCAGATGCTTTTGAGTATTAGTAGATTTTTCACTTCTGGTATTAGCTACCAGTGAGCGATTTGATATGAGCAGGAAAACTAGCATTTTGCAAAGCTTGGACGGTTATTCTTGAATCTTGTACGGAAAACTGCCAACCCAAGCGAACAAGTTTCCGAGACTTTTCAGTTTGGATAATTCCAATAACTGGCATTTTTGCCTTTTCTTTGTCTACTGAATGCTCTTGCAAAATTGTTTTCAAGAGATGTAGTTTTTCCATATCACCTGCTTGCTGGGGATTTAACTCTACCATTACCATTTGTACTGTTTCCACTGGCTCTGCATCTTCAACAATAAATTGAGTTTGCTCGTCGCGTCGGTCTACTTTCCCCCAAATAATCAATCTTGTATCAACTTGAAGTAAGGAACTAATGCGTTCATAAGTTTTAGGAAAAACTACAGCTTCTGATTGTGTGGTTAGGTCTTCTATTTGCAAAATGGCCATCTGATCGCCTTTCTTTGTCACCACTTTTTTGACGTTATTTAACATCACAACTGCACAAAGCCTTGTGTCTTCCCTTTGCTCTCCCAATTGCGAAAGGTTAATTGGAGTTAAAAGTGGTGCTATTTGCCGTAAAGATTTCAGTGGATGGTCTGATACATAAAAACCTAATAATTCTTTCTCCATCTGCAACTTTTTCTGTGGGGGCAAATCTGTCACAGGTTTAGATTTAGGAGCAGTTTCAAAGGCATTATTTGCTCTTTTATTCTGAGTAGAAGAAAATCCATCGCCTAATAAGTCAAAGAGATTTCCTTGTCCACTGGCTCTGTCTTTGGCGCGAGATTGTGCCCAATCATACACTAATTCTGAGTCATTAATTAACTGTTGGCGGTTGGATTCAATTTTGTCAAAGGCTCCACAGTAAATCAGCGATTCTAGAGTCCGACGGTTAACAGCACGTAAATCCACGCGATCGCAAAAATCAGCGAGAGATTTAAACTCTCCTGTCTCATTTCTTGCCTCTAAAATACAGGCGATCGCATTCTGTCCCACATTACGCACCGCCGAAAAGCCAAACAGAATCTTCCCCAATGTCGGCGTAAAATCAACACCAGAACGATTAATATCTGGCGGATCTATGGAAATACCCATGTTTGTACAGTTAGTAATATATCTCTGTACCTTATCGGTATCGCCACTGTTAGCCGTTAACAGGGCTGCCATATATTCCAATGGATAATTAGCTTTTAAATATGCTGTTTGATAAGTTACATAAGCATAGGCGGTCGAATGGGATTTATTGAAACAATTAGAAGCTATAAAGCCATTTTTGAGTGCAAAATTATGGTCACGCTCAACTCCAATGTCATAGACATTTTGTTTGCCTAAATATTTACGTGTGGCTATTTTGATCATCCTACCTTACCCCCGAAAAAAAATTTGCAAAATTAATTAATTGATAAAATGATAAAAATTGTAGTCATAGTAATACTGGTAATATAAAATTATATCACTAGAAAACACTGCTATACTCTTACACAAAAGTAGACATATTAGGTAAACAGTTAATAGCCATGTAATTGCTGTTTTTAAAGCTTATAAACAGATTCCAATACATATTAATCACCTTAATTCAGGTGCTAGAAGAGTGGATTAAATCAGGGGAACAAAGAAAGTTTTTCCTTCTACACCTTGCCCCTATACCTCTTTCCAATGCCGAATGCGTCAGTTAGTATCGTTGAGAAGCAACACAGTATTAAAGGGTGTGGGTAGGTGAAAGTGGCGCTGATCGTAATTTTGGCGGTAGTTCTGGGATTATTTATGATAGTCGAGATCGGACTGCGATCGCTCTTTGGCTTTGGTAATCCCCTAATTTACATTGGTGATGAGCAGATTGGCTATTTATTGGCTCCTAACCAGCGTACCCGTCGTTTTGGTAATCGCATTGAAATTAATGAGTATTCTATGCGAGGTAGTGCGATAAATAAAACACCCGCACCTTCTACGCTGCGAGTTTTACTGTTAGGGGATTCTATTGCGAATGGTGGTTGGTGGACAGATCAGACTAATACAATATCGGCGATCATGATGCGTTCTTTAGCATCATCCACTCATCGTAATTATCAGAAAGTGGAAGTACTGAATGCTTCAGCTAACTCTTGGGGGCCAAGGAACGAGTTAGCTTATTTAGAGAAATTTAGCAATTTCAACGCGCAAGCAGTAGTGTTATTAATTAATACCGATGATTTGTTTGCTACTCCTCCCACTTCTTTACCGGTAGGACGCGATCGCAACTATCCCGATAGTAAACCTCCCCTAGCATTAGCGGAAGTGTGGCAACGTTATATCGTCAAGCAGAAGCCAATTCCTGAAATGAAAGCGGTGCAAAATGAAGCAGGCGATCGCGTCGGGATTAATTTGGAAGCGATCGGCAAAATTCAAGCCCTGACTCGCCAAAGCAACAGCCAATTTTTACTAGTTATGACTCCCTTACTGCGAGAAATTGCTGAACCAGGCCCCCGCGATTACGAAATTAAAGCCCGCCAACGCTTGAGCGATTTTACTAAAGCCCAGCAAATTAACTATGTAGACTTTTTACCGATATTCAATTCAACGAACAACCCGCAAGATTTGTATCACGATCACATTCACCTCAATTTGCAAGGTAATAAAGTTGTCAGCGAAGTTTTGGAGCGATCACTTTTAGAAATACTAAGGCAGATACCAATTACTCAGACCTACTAAAGTCGTCAATCCTACCAGAAAATATTCGTATTGAGTGATTTTCCACTCATGAAAACTAATTTATATAGCTTGTTTAGTACTCATTATCTTAATAGAGTGGTAACTCTTATAGTTGAAATAATTATTAATTTAAATTAAATCAGACAATCTTCTACAATTTGAATACTAGCCATCCAAATAATACTTAACCTTAAATCTCAAAAAAATATATTGATTAAGTGGAGTTATTTATTATATTAGAAAATTAAATAATATGTTTAAAGATTACTTTTAGTAAATCTCCTTGTGTAAAAGGTTTAGTTAAATAGCCTGATGCTTTGACCATCTTAGCTTTAGCTCTATCTATAAATCCTACTTTTTCTGACACCAGAATTACAGGTGTATTTTTAAAATGTGAGTGTTTACGCAGCAAAGAGCAGAGTTCATATCCGTCTAAATTAGGCATCAAAATATCCAACAAAATGATGTCGGGTTTTGTGTGAACAATCTGCATTAAAGCTTTTAAAGAATCGGTAACTCCCACAACACAAAAGGTTTGCTCATCTAAATAACTTTGAATAGTATTCAATACCGTAGGGCTGTCATCAATACAAAAGATGGTATAAATTTTTTTGTCTACAGGAGGTTCGGTAGTTCCCTGACCCCTATGTTCATTAGTATTAATAGAGTAGACTGGTGGTCTATAGCCGTTTGTTCTAAAAGAGTTTGATCTACTTTTGTTCTTAGATTTTAGCTCATTGATTTTGAACAATTCTGAGGGGTGTGATTGAGAAGTTGGCGAAGTCTGACAATCAGCAGCTTCTCTATGAGAGGCTACGCCAACGCTTTGGGGCGTTTGACATCGTTCAACCAGTAAGCGGAGATTAAGATGGCAAAACTTTGGCATGTCATCTAGAAAGCTTTCAGGAATAAATTCATAACTCCCCTCTTCTAAGTTCAAAAATGACTCCAGAACTTCTAGCGCCAACTGCTCTATCAGCATCGCCGCTTGAAAGGGACTGATATATTTCTGATTAACTAACCAACAAATAGCCAAATAATCTGGGTTCGGTATTGCCTGATTTTCAATCCCAGTTTCAAATATCGCCCGTAACTGTTCGTGAATTTCACGAGGGAGAGTCGAAATTTGCTGACTCAAACGTTGCAAATTTCTGTAAAGTGGCTCAAACATTTTCTCTGAGTAGCAGGCATAAATTAGTTTACCTTCATCTACATATATTGACCAAGAGCCTGATCTGCTAAACACCTGCAAACAACCAGTAACAGACTTACCAGTGATTTTTTTCAACAAAGATAAAGGCTGGAGCTTTTGAAAAAATCTGTATCTATTAATCGGAAGTGTCTTCATTGGGATAGCTCTGGAATAAAATTAACATTGCAGGCGAAATTAGTGAATTACCTTTTCGGAATTCACTGCGACTTTGTTGGAAGCACTATCAGATAAATATAGCGGTCACATTTGAGTTAGTACAGAGATTCCACACCCCCCAACTCTTAATTAACCAATCTCTGTTAAGCTAAAAAGCACGAATTACAACTAAACCAATCCATATTATTGCCCAATAGCAAAATGGCCCGACTGGTTGCCAGGATATAGTATTTCAAAAACTAGATTGGTTTTGTGTATCTTTTGCTAATCTAGCCAATCTAACAGTAACTCAAGTGCAACAGATAGACTATTGGCTCTCGCCCATCAGTCACAAAAGTATCATTGTTATCCGTATCTAGTAGCCTAAAATTGCAGATACTTTAGTTCTCTTAGAAAAGTCTTTTTTGCCCCTCATAGTTAAGTCTGGAGCAATCAAAATCTCCAGTGCTGTAGATGAAAAAGCCTTTCTATCAAGGCTTTTATGGATTAATTCAGCAATGAAGAGCAATATTTTGGTCGCCATAACTAAAGTTGTCTGGTACTTTTGCTAGAAGTTTATTCTTGAGGGAAACTTCATCAAGAGAAAGAGTATTATTAAAAACTAAGCATTCAAAAAGCCCAATGTCTTACTTAGGTCTTGAGCTTGTAGAGCAACTCTTAGTGTTGGGACTGGGCAAAACTACCAATTGCACAACAAGAATGGGAAACCTCCGACCAAGGATGAGTTAGCTGGCAATTGTCGCCATAATGGTGTGTAGTGAGATGCACAGGCGAGCAAACCAGCAGAAGGGAATCTCTTCATAAGTACTGGAAACGGGTTCTAATGATGTTGGGGGCAAAATATTCACCCGGCACAAATTGAAGTGACAAATTCAAGAACTTACAGCGAAATTCTTAATTAGTAGTACATACCTGCAAAATAGCTATTTCCTAGCTAGATGGTAGATAACAAGTAACGTACTCACTAAAATTTAGATTACTATAATTTTCAAAAAAAGTTAGAAGAAATATCTAAACTTCATGATAAATCAGTAAAGTAACCATGAAAACTAATTAATATTATCTTTTAGTATTTTTTTGCTCTAATATCCGGGAGAGCTAGAAATGTACAGTCAAAGATAATTGTGCTTGCTTATTTAATTACACTTAATAGATAATTGAATCATTTTATAATAGCAATTTAACCGAAGAATCTCAAGCTTTAAAAGTCACTAATATAGATATAGAATTGCCTGCGTAGGTGTAGCCGTCGTAAATATTGCATTCATTAACCCAGAAAGTATATGTAGCAAAAAGACGCAAAGAATTCCTTTGCGTCTTTGGTGTGAGATTTATAAGTAAATATTCTCACCGTTATAATTCTCCATCTACTTAAACTTGCTCGCGCCAGTACCAGCTTAAAAGTGTGCCACCAGCCACCAACTTAACTACTTCCAGTACCCAATAACTACCGTGTAATAAATTCATGGTTGATGGAATCGCTGCTGCTGCTTCAAATAGGTTTAGCTGAACTCCTATGGCGCACATTTGCGGAGTTAAGAAATAAGTGTCAAGCACAGCTATAGTTAGCAGCAGTCCAGATAAAATAATACTGCCAATGCGCCAGTGATATTGGGTTTTACCCAAAGCTAATGCTCCTGTCAGTACTACAGCAGCAGACAATAATTCCATCCGATTGAAGTTCCAAAAAATCGTATAGCCTGCTGTTGTAAAACCAGCTTGACTCATCATGCCAGAAAGATAAAGGCTAGGCATAATTACCCAGTCTAAAACTAAACTAGCACTGAGCCAAAAGCCCAAAGTCAATATTATAGCGGTTTGCCAAATTGGTCGTTTGAATTCAAGGCTAGAAATAGCAGTCATAAAATAATTGCGTGTGTTGTATTTCTTAGTTTCTAACTTCACCAGCAATTTGACAAGAAATATCAATTAACCTTTACAAAGCGACTTATCTTAATTGATTCTTAATCCAACCCCAAGATTTTTTAAACTTAATTGAGAAATATTAAGATATTTTAAAAAATAATTTAAATAGATTTTTTTTTAATAAATACTCAATTTTTCTTGAGTTTTCAGCCAAAAACTGGAAACTTAAGAAAGATGATAATTAGTGGTTCAATTGAACGAAGTCACTTATTTCTCTTGAAATGTCCAGACCCCTTCATCCCAATCTGACTCTGTTGGCGGTGATTGTAACCAATGCTGACAACGTAAAAGATGTAACATAGCAGCTTTATCTTGGTTGTCTGCTGCTAAAACTAGGGCAAATTCAGCCCTAGCACGGTTAAAATCGCGTTTGAGATAATACTCGCGTCCTTTATGATAATGCTCAATGACTTGCAATTTTTCGCTTTCAATCGGGTTGGAACGCAAACCGAGTAATTCATAGATGGCTACTGGCTCATTTCTGCCTTTGACACGAATGTAATCTAGTTCCCTAGCCCAAATATGATCTTGGCATGGTTTAAAAGTGTTATGGCTAATAATAATGTCGCAACCATACTGTTTACTAACACTTTCTAATCGAGAGCCAAGATTAACGCCATCACCAATGGCGGTAAATTCCATCCGTTTACTAGAGCCAATATTCCCACTAATCACAGTATCTGAGTTGATACCAATGCCGATTTTAATTCTGGGCTTATCATCTACATAGCGACGTTGATTAAATTCGTGCAGGCGAACGCGCATTTCTAAGGATGTTTGCACTGCCATCCAAGCGTGTTCTTCTAATGCGAGAGGAGAACCAAACACAGCCATAATCGCATCGCCGATGTATTTGTCAAGCGTGCCTTTATGTTTAAAGACTGCCTCCACCATTGATTCAAAATATTCATTGAGCATACTTACCACTTCTTCTGCTTCCAAGTTTTCCGTTAAAGTGGTGTAGCCGCGAATATCAGAAAATAAAATCGAAACTTCTTTGCGATCGCCTCCTAGTTTAGCATCATCTAATTTCAGCAGTTCTTCCGCTAATTCCTGGGTCATGTAGCGGTACATGGTACTTTTGAGCCGCTTTTCATCACTGATATCTTCCATCACCACCAGCGCCCCCCGGACTTGCTCGTTGTCGCTGGCATCGGCAATTGTGTTAATGGATAAATTAATACTGTGCTGCTCTGTACCAGTAGTTAAGAGTGTGCGATCGGGGTAATACTGCTGGCGACCTTTTAAGTCAACCGCATGTAAAGCATCTTGGTACCACTTGCTAAAGTCACCTTCTTTGATACCAATGACATCATTAACTAATTTACCTTCTAAACGTTCATCTACTCCCAGTCCTAGCAACCGTTGGGCGCTTTCATTAGCGGCGATAATTAAGCCAGTTTTATCAGTGGAAACCACTCCATTAGAAAGACTACGCAGAATATCTCGTTGCATTTGTTCTTGTTGCTTAACTGTGGCAAACAACTGGGCATTTTGCAGCGCAACTCCGGCTTGAATATTAAAAGCTTCCATGAATTCTTCATCGTTGCGGTCAAAGCTAGCTTGGAAGCAGTCGGGAGCTTTGGGCCAATCAGCTGGATTATAAGCGGGAAAATCACCAGTTTTCTTTTTATTTACGAGTTGGGTAACGCCAATCAGTTGTTGATCGGCGTTAAATACTGGCATACAAAGTAAGCTACAAGTGCGATAGCCATTTTGCTGATCGAGTTGTTTGGCTGTATCAGAATCAGGATCGTAGTATAAATCAAAGGCAATATTCAGTTTCTTGCCAGAAGCCGCTACTATACCAGCAAAGCCTTTGCCTACAGGGACTCGCAATTCTTTAGTTGAACCATCATCCTGAGTGATTTTCGTCCACAATTGATGACGTTCGTGGTCTATTAACCATAGTGTACTGCGATCGGCATTCATCAGTTCCTTGGCTTCATCCATCACCCGCTTCAGGGTGTCTTCTAAGTCGAGGCTGCTTTGAGAGAGAGACTTGATGGCCTTCATTAGCGCCGCCACTGCTCTTTGTTTTTGGGTGGCGACATAAAAAGAGCGCGACGATTCTAAAATTAGGCGAATCGAAGGGGCAAATTCTTGAAATAATTGTTCGTCACAAGAGAGAAAACCTTTGGTATCAACGCGCTCTGCAAGGGGAGCGGCGTGATTATTGCCTGATTTTAATTTATTCAGTAATTGTACTACCGCAACTAACTGTCCATGTTCATTTAACAGTGGTAAAGCCAGCATGGTGTAGGTGCGATAGCCAGTTCTTTTTTCTTGTTCTTGGGCAAAATGCGATCGCGGATCGTTATAAAAATCAAAAGGAATATTGATAACTTGTTTGAAAGTAGCAACTTCTCCAGCAATTCCTTTATCGGCGGGGATACGAATTTCTAAAGAGCGATCGCCTTCCCCCTCAGCTAAAATCGACCAAAGTTCTTGTTTTTCTTCATCCAATAAAAATATCGTTGTCCGGTCTGCCCCCAGTAATTCCCCGGTTTTTAAGGTAATCGAATGCAACATTTCTTGCAGAAGAGTTTCAAACCCCTGAGAATCCAGCATTGATAGGGTTTGATGAACAATCTGTAATTTTTGCTCGACATCCTGAACGACCTGCTTAAAAGTATCTTGAGTCAGGGGAGCAAGAAACGTAGAAAAATTTCCTTTCCTTGTGGCAAGAGCGCCCACAGGAGCAGAATTTGTTTGTAATTCGAGGTTTTCTTGGTTGTGAACACCAATAATCAAATCGGTGGTTTCCCCATAACTTCCTTGATACACTGACATAACTGGTATTTTATATAGCAGGATGAGATTTTAGATTTAAGAATGAGATGAAATTTATGTAAGTTGTGCTAAAAACAACAATGCCTTGATATTATCCATAGTTTAATCGCTTGTTTAGCTAGCGTCATCCTGTGAATAAGGGTGGAAATTGATTACTAACAGCCATATTTGACCAAAACCCTTTCCCACTGACGGATACAGATGATAAATAGAGGGTCAGACCCCTCTGATTTAACCGATGAAACAATGCTATCCGTATCTTTTAGTGAGCAGATCCAGACCTCTCTCCGAGATGCTACGCAAACAAAGTCGGGCTAGTACCGCAAGGCGGAAGTCAAAAGTCAAAATGAATACAGCGTAAGAGTTTCATTGATTTAGAATAGGTGGTTTATTTACGCCGTACTGTACTAGAGCCGCTGACTACAAACTTTTAATTAACGATCCGATCGCCTTTACCAATTCTTCTGGATCTACAGGTTTGGAAATATGCTGTTGAAATCCGACAGCGATCGCTTGCTGAGAATCCATCTCTCCAGCATAGGCAGTTAAAGCGATCGCGGGAATTGTCCCACCTTGCTCTGGTTCCAGACTCCTGATCTGTCGTATCAGCATGTAACCATCCATTTCTGGCATCCCAATATCGCTAATAATCAAATTTGGCTGAGATTGACTCAGTGCAGTTAAAGCTGCAATGCCTGAAGCTACAGCTGTCACCGTTGCACCATATTGCTCCAGCATGAAAGGTAAAAATTCTCGCATATCTGCATCATCATCGACCACAAGAATCTTTAAGCCAGATAAAGGTAAGGACTGATCTGGCAGTAGTGAGGAGGTATTTATTTTATCTTTGATTCCTTTACTTTCATCCTGTAAACATGGAAGTCGGACGGTGAAAGTTGCTCCTTTTTCTTCACCCAGGCTTTCTACTTGCACAGTTCCCCCATGAAGTTCTACAAGATGCCGGACGATCGCTAATCCTAAACCTAAACCGCCAAATTTCCGGGTTGTGGCCCCATCTGCTTGACGGAAATAATCAAAGACATAAGGTAAGAACTCAGGTGCAATCCCTTTCCCTGTGTCAGTTACGCAGATTTGTACCTGTGAGCCAACCTGCGCTAATTTAATTTTTACCTGTCCTCCACTAGGAGTAAACTTAATGGCATTGGAAAGAATATTCCAAATGACTTGTTGTAATCGATTGCCATCACCTAAAACTGGCCCGACACCAGATTCAATAATTGTCTGAATCTCAATGGATTTAGCCTGTGCTGATAAACGTACTGTTTCGATCGCAGCTTCAATGACTGATACCAAATTAATGGGGCCGAAGTTGAGGTTAAGTTTACCCTGAAGGATGCGGGAAACATCAAGCAAATCTTCAATCAATTGGGTTTGTAACTTGGCGTTGCGCTCAATGGTTTCGAGGGCGCGATCGCTTGTTGCTTGGTCAAGTTTGCGACTCCGCATCAACTTTGTCCAACCCAGAATGGGGTTAAGCGGGGTTCTCAGTTCATGGGATAGCACGGCTAAAAATTCATCTTTGATGCGGTTTGCTGATTCCGCAGCGTTTCGAGCCGTTCGTTCGGCTTCGTAAAGGTGGGCGCGAGCGATCGCTTGGGCGCATTGTTGAGCAACAGCCAAGAGAAAGGCTTGATCTTCTCCACTAAGTTCTTGAAGTTGAATAAATCCTAAAGTGATTCCTCCAACTGCCGAACCCTCTACCATCAATGGAATAGAAATCCAGGCATCAATGTCATATTGGGCGTAAGCTTCAGCTAAATGAGGGTAACGAGCTATTCTACCTTGCTTCGATTCCGCCCAAATAGGTTGTCCAGTCCGCACAGCTTCGGCTAAAGGAGAAGGTGAATCAATAGGAAAATGCCGCCAAGCGTCTACCAAATCTTGGTTATAGCCAACCGCACGCACAATTTCTAGTTCAGTCTTGTTTTCATTCAGTAAGACAACGAGGGCTGAACTGGCTCTTAAGGCAGCCATACTTTGCTCTACAATAACTTCCGAGACTTGGGCTGGTGTCAGCGATTCTGAAAGGGCAGCTGTGATGGATTGGAGACGGGCAATGCGCTCTAGGGCTTGCTCTGCGGTTTTTTGTGCTTGCTGTGCATCTTGGTAAAGGCGGGCATTATCAATGGCGATCGCTGCTCGATGGGCAATATCTTCAGCTAGTGACAAATCAGCCGTGCTGTAACGACGTTCTGATTCTGCTGTAAAAAAGGAAATTGCACCAAAAATTCTTTCACGTGCCATCAAGGGCAACATTATACAGGACTTTAAACCAATTTCACGTATAATCCTTAGATGTTCTGCATCTTGGATGCTTTTTGCTAATAGTGCATCTGAGATTTCAGTTACCATTTCAGGAATTCCTGTACGCAGTACTTTAGGCACGCCTACTGGTTCATTTAACTTTCTCGGATAATGCTGATGAAGTTGCCAACCGAGTTTAACTTTCTCTGGATCTCGGTGAGCAACTGCTACCCGATTAATTGATTGGTTGTCTTGTAACAAATCAACGCTGCACCAATCGGCGAAGTAAGGCACAACTAAGTTTGCCACACTTGCTAGTGTGCTTTCGTAATCGAGAGAAGAAGCGAGGGTTGCACTGACTTGAGCCAAAAATGCTGCTCGTTGCTGATCGGCTTCTGCTTCCTGTCGCGCGGTTTGCTCTTGAATCAGTTGGATACATTCGGCTTCAGCTTGTTTGCGATCTGTGATATCAAGCACAACACCACTCATGTGTGTGGCTTTACCTACTTCGTTGAAAAAGGCTTTTCCCCGGCAGGCTAGGTAGCGGATACTGCTGTCATCCCAAATAATTCGATATTCTAAATCATGCTCTACGCCTTCGTTAATCGCTCGACTCAACGATTGAGCCAGCAATGGGCTATCATCTGGATGCAGACGAGCTAAAATGGCTTCAGAGGTTGCAACAAAAGTTTCAGGTGTTAACCCAAATAGTTGATAAATCTGCTCATCCCAGTCAAACAAATCATTGGTAATATCCCAACTCCAAACGCCAATTTTGCCAGATTTCAATGCCAGGTTAAGCTGTTCTTGGCTATTCTCTAAACCTTGATAAAGACGAGCATTTTCTAGAGAAATAGCGATTTGAACTGTCAAAATATTTAGTACGGAAAGTTTTTCCTGTGTAAAGGCGCTGGGGATAAGATTGTTTTCTAAATATAAAATACCAAGTAATTTCGACTGACGTGCGATCGGTAAACAAAGTACTGATTTTGGTTGTTTTTGGATTACATACTCATCTCCAGAAAACATATTTTGCTCAGTAGCATTCTGCAAAATCACTGTTTCTTGAGTTCGCTGAACATAATTGAGCATTGATTGCGGAATAACTTGTGAAATTTCGCCATCAAATACGGGTCGAGAAACATTGAGTTTTTCAGCCTGGGAATTAATCTTAGCTTCTACTTCTATGACCATATTTTGCTCATTTTCAAGCAACAAATAACCGATTTCGGCCCCTGCCTGCTCGATGACAATTTGCATTAATGTCTTCAACAACCGCGAAAAAACAATTTCACTAGATATGCTTTGAGAGGCTTTAACTACTGATAAAAAGTCTAAATGCTCGCCTGTGGTAATAAATGTTCCGTTAGAAATAAGCTGTTGTTGTGGCAATAACTGAGGATAGGATGCTTCGAGGTGCTTAACTTTCGCAGATGCCTCCCAGCGCAGATATGAATTTTTAGCTTCTTGTAAGTAAGTTTTGGCAATTAATTCAAACTCTCGCTCAAAGTAAAACTTAGCGCCTAGCTCATTAGCCAAAGCTTCATATTGTACAAATCCCTGCTTACGGGCTGAAGTAATTGATTGCTCATACAAGCGCATTGCTTCCAAGTCTCTACCTTGAATTCGAGCTATTTCAGCAGCTACTAATTGAAACTTGTGTAAGAAGTTTTCAGGGCAGTGGTAAGCCCAGTATTCCAATTGTTGCTGATGGGATTCTAGAGTTAGCAAAAACTGTTCTTGCTCTGGAAAAGATACTGTTGGATAAAGAGCTGTTAAAGTCAGTGAGTAATATAAAATATAATCTGTTTCAATGGGTAATGCCAGTGTCGCAACGGGAAAATTGGATAATTTTAATACACAATTTAGTGCTTCTGCATATTCTCTATATGTAAAAAAGATAATTAATTTGATAATGTGATAAAAAATAATTCCACTGACAAAACCTGCATCGGTAATAATAGATAAAGCGTATGATTCATCAAATTCATCATTACTTAGAGTCAACCTTTGGTAAGTAAGTCCGCGCAGATTTATCAGCAACATCTGCTGTAGCCTGATTGTCTGATAGACAGCCTCATGTTTAGACTGGCGGGCGAATGCAGTATATTTTTCTAGCGATTTGTATGTTTCTGCAAGTGGAAAACCTAACTGGATAATTTGCCACGAGCCTTGATAACCATTGTAGTTTGCCATCGTCACATCGCCTGCTTCCACACAACCGATAAATCCCTGCTCTAAAAATGGAATATCGGTAGCAATATGGTTACACCAAACGTTAATATGACTTCCATGAATGTGTAGAACAACTCCTCTAAGTTTAAAGTCGTGAAACTTTTCATTCAATTGAATTGTCATCTCAGAAAATGCGTAGCCTGTAGGAATATCATGGAAGATAGAAACCAATAACATGGCATACATACTGTAAGCAAAACAGGAATCTGCCGTATTCCCAAACTTGAGTGAGTAGTTAACTGCTTTAAGTACGACTAAAGGAAAGAGATGAGGTCTACCAAGATAAGTAGGCGGGCCCAAAGTTGTCAATAAACTAATTACTGTTTTAATATTGGGGTCTTCAATTACTAAAGCATTAATTAAATCAGAGACTTCTCTGTTATGTATATTAGTTGATATCTGGTTTCTTTCAATTGCGATCGCAGCTTGCACTTCCTCATCTGTATCAGGGAATGCCACCTCAAAAAGTTTTAAAGCTTTTAATCCTAATGTCAGCGCCTCTTCATATCTACCTGCGACTTGATAGAGTCTGATTTGCAGCATGAAAATATTAGATTTGTCTACATGAGATTCTGCTTTGAGCAATAGTAACTCAAATAATTGTTCCGCTTGTTCTAAATTCCCCGTTAAGAATTCACATTCAGCTAGTTCTATAAATAAAGTAAATGTTTGTTCATATTGCTCTATCCAGGCATTTTCAGCTAAAAGATTCATGGCGACGCTAAAAAGTCTTTTAGCAGGAGTGTAGGCTGTAGATGCTTTTGCTTTCTTAGCAGCGATTAAATTCAATCTTACCAATTCATCTTTTTCTGTCTGTTCAATAATCAGATTAACCGCGAGATTGAGTTGATTGACTAGATCAAAAATTTGCTCGTTTACTTGTTCCTGACTAGAATTTTTCAGCAAAAGCCGCCCAATCGTCAGATGAACTACCGACTTTGATTCATCAGCAATTAAGGAGTATGCAGCTTGTTGAACTCGGTCATGATAAAAACGATAGTTTCTACAAGTAGTTTCATCTGACTCTATCAGGATAATTAATCCTCTTAAAATTGCTTCAACAAGGGCATTTGCTGTTTCTTGAATAGATTGTTCACCAACGATCGCTAAAACTTCTAGATCAAAGCGATTACCAATACAGGAAGCTAATTTAAGCACTTCTTGAGTTGCGGGTGGTAGCTTTTGCATCCGCCCAATCATCAAGCTGACAATATTATCTGTAATACCTTGGGCTTCAATCTGAGCTAGATCCCATTGCCAAATCCGATATTGGGGTTCAAAAATCAGCAAATTTTCTTGATGCAGTGTTTTCAGAAATTCATTGACAAAGAAAGGATTACCATCAGTTTTTTGGACAATCAATTGAGCAAGAGGTTCTACTCGTTCTGCTGAACTATGCAATGTATCAGCAATCAATTGATTCACATAAACAAGATTTAAGGGAGTAAGAACAATTTCAGTTTTTCTTACTCCCTGCTGGCAAATCTTCTCCATCATTAAACTAAATGGATGCACAACATCTACTTCATTATCTCGATAGGCTAAAATAAAGCAGAGATAATGGATACTAGACCCAGTAATGACGGTTTTAATTAAATTTAAAGTAGCGCTGTCTGCCCACTGCATATCATCTAAAAAAACAGTGAGGGGATGCTCCTTTTGCGAAAATATGCTGATAAAATTTTGAAATACTAAATTAAATCGATTTTGAGATTCAGCAGGTCCCAACTCTGGTATAGGTGGCTGTTCGCCAACGATTAATTCAACTTCTGGAATTACATCGGCAATTAATCTACCATTGTTTCCTAATACTGCTTGTATTCGCTTTTTCCAATTGGCAAGTTGCTCTTCTGGTTCAGTTAAAATTTGTCTAACAAGTGTTTGAAAAGCTTGAACAATCGTGGAGTAAGGAATATCTCGTTTGTACTGATCAAATTTACCAGAGATAAAAACTCCCCGTTCTCGCACAATCGGCTTATGAATCTCCTTAACTAAAGAAGATTTACCAATTCCAGCATATCCAGAGACGAGGACAATTTCTGGTTTTCCTTCGCTAACAACTCGCTCAAATACTTGGAGAAGCTTGGCAAGTTCTTGTTCTCGCCCATATAATTTTTGGGGAATTTGAAAGCGATCTGAAATATCTTGCTCACCTAAAACAAAGGGTTGAATTTCTCCGGTTGTCTCCAATTGCTTTAAACATTGTTCCAGATCAAATTGCAAACCTAAAGCACTTTGATATCTCTGTTCTGCAACCTTCGACAACAATTTGATAATGATGTCACAGAGGATTTGGGGAATATCATAGTTGAGCTTTTTCGGAGATGGTGGAGATTGGGCAATATGACAATGCACCCACTCTAATGGGTCTTTGCCTTGAAATGGTAGCTGACCTGTCAGCATCTCATAAAAGGTGACTCCCAGTGAATACAAATCGCTACGATGGTCAATTCCTCGATTCATCCGCCCGGTTTGTTCAGGTGCAAGATAAGGTAAACTGCCTTCAATGCGACTGGAACTGCTAACTATTTGCTGCTGATATGGAATAAAAGCAGCAATTCCAAAATCGGCAATTTTAACCTGACTGGTATCGAGGTTAACTAAGATATTTTGTGGCTTAATATCCTTGTGGACAATGTTACAAGTGTGAATTTGTGCCAGTTTGCTGGTAATTTCAATAGCAATTTTTAAGAACGAAACAGGTTCTTGAAATTGGTCTAGTAACTGATCGAGCGATCGCGCCTCAAAATCCTCCATAATCAAATAAGGGATTCCCTGGTGCATCTCTAAGGCATATACCTTGACTGCGGCGGCAATATTTAACCTTTGAGCGATCGCATACTCATATTTGAGTTGTTCAATATTATTGGGTGTACACTGGTCTGGACGTAGCCCTTTGATAATTACCGGACACTGGTCTTTAACTTTGATTCCACGGTATATGACTGCTTTTACCCCTGCTTTTAACAAAGTGACAATTTTAAATCCGGGTAATGCAATCATCATGCTAAATGCTCCAGCCGTGCTTCTTCCGAGATAATTCGAGCTTAATTGTATTTTAGATACATTTCTTTGGGCAGATGAAATTTAGATGATATCAGCTTCAGACAATCACTTCTGCTGACTCTACAGACAAAAATAAGCTACAATTCAAGCAGAGTAAGCATTTCCCGCTCAGAAACTCCCCATGTTTGATAACCTGCAAACCCAAATTTACCAACTAGAACAATTTGCCAACAGCCTCGTTTCTAACCAACTGGCACACCTTAGCGTGGTCAGTGTTGGTATCATCTTTGGCGCTGGCTTGCTCACCAGTCTTACACCCTGTATGCTTTCTATGCTGCCAATTACCATTGGTTACATCGGCGGTTATGAAGCCAAAAACCGCTTGCAAGCAGCTGCCCAATCAACTTGGTTTGCTTTAGGATTAGCAACTACATTAGCCGGGATGGGAATAATAGCAGCTTTGGTAGGAAAAGTCTATGGACAAGTGGGAATTGGTTTGCCAATTATCGTCAGCATTATCGCCATACTCATGGGGCTGAACTTACTAGAAGCACTACCTCTGCAATTTCCATCTTTGGGCGAAACGAATTGGATTTCGCAAGATTTACCTATAGGATTGCGTTCTTATTTACTGGGGCTGACTTTCGGCTTAGTTGCATCTCCTTGTAGCACGCCTGTTTTAGCCAGTTTACTGGGTTGGATTGCCAATACACAAGACTTAATTTTAGGCGCTGTTTTGCTACTGTCGTACACAGCCGGTTATGTAGCACCATTGATTTTGGCGGGTACTTTTACAGCTTCCATTAAAAAATTACTAGAATTGCGTCGCTGGTCTGGTTGGATTAACCCAGTTAGCGGGGCGCTGTTGGTAGGATTCGGTGTCTTTTCCTTAATTTCTCGGATTCCCCTTGGCAGTTTTTAATATCAATACCTTTGTTAGATTTTACACGTAATGACTTTAGAAGATTCAGCGTCCAAAGAATTAAAATGGTGGGCAATACCTGGCAAGTACTTACAGCAAGAGCTTTTGCCCGTACTGACTAACTTACGACTAGCGATCGCACTATTGCTATTGATTGCAATCTTTAGCTCCACCGGTACTGTAATTGAGCAAGGTCAGCCACCCGCATTTTATCAGGCTAACTACCCAGAACATCCAGCTTTATTTGGTTTCTTAACTTGGAAAGTAATTCAGGTAGTTGGCTTAGACCATGTATATCGTACTTGGTGGTTTCTGGCATTACTCATTTTATTTGGTACTAGCTTAACTGCTTGTTCTTTTACCCGTCAGTTACCAGCTTTAAAAGCCGCCCAGCGCTGGAAATATTACGAAGAACCACGGCAATTTCAAAAATTAGCTTTAAGTGCAGAACTAGATAATGGTTCTCTAAATTCTCTCAGCCAACTATTACAGAAACGCCGCTATAAAATTTTTCCAGATCAAGAAAAAGAAAATATCCTCTATGCCCGCAAAGGAATAGTCGGACGCATCGGCCCAATTATTGTTCATATTGGTATCGTAGCTATTCTAATAGGGGGAATTTGGGGGGCGATGACTGGGTTTATGGCACAAGAAATGATTGCCAGTGGCGATACATTTCAAGTGACAAATATTGTCGATGCTGGCCCGTTAGCCGCCCAAGTCTCAAAAGATTGGTCTGTGCGCGTCAATCGTTTTTGGATTGATTACACTCCATCTGGCGGCATCGATCAATTTTATTCCGATATGTCTGTCTTAAATCAGCAGGGAGAGGAAGTTGACCACAAGAAGATTTTTGTTAACGAGCCTCTGCGCTATCGAGGCATAACCTTCTACCAAACTGATTGGGGAATTGCAGGTGTTCGCGTCCAATTTAACAACAGCCCGATTTTTCAATTACCAATGGCGCTATTGAACACCAAAGGACAAGGGCGCATTTGGGGTACGTGGGTTCCTACTAAACCGGATTTGAGTGAGGGTGTCTCTTTGCTAGCCAAAGACTTGCAAGGGATGGTATTAATTTATGATCCCAAGGGTAAACTCGTTGATACTGTCCGCGCTGGGATGTCAACCGAAGTCAATGGCGTGAAGTTGAAAATTCTGGATGTTATTGGCAGCACTGGCTTACAAATTAAAGCCGATCCAGGCATACCAATTGTTTACTCAGGATTTGGTTTACTAATGTTGGGTGTGGTGATGAGTTACTTTTCTCATTCACAAATATGGGCATTGCAAAAAGGCGATCTCTTATATGTTGGTGGCAAAACTAATCGCGCTCAAGTTGCTTTTGAACAAGAGGTTTTAGAAATTTTAGATCGGCTTAGTTCAGAGCCAAAAATTGAGGAAAAAGAGACGGCTATTGAAGTTTAAATGCAAAGGTACGCATAGCATAACTGAAAACTTGGCGTACCTTTGTATTTCAAATGTATTTTCCTCGTTTTACAATTAATTACACCTACACAGCTACAGATTGGAAAATTATTAAGCATTGGAACTAAAGTTTTGTATATCTGCTCA
This sequence comes from Nostoc sp. LEGE 12447, assembly GCF_015206985.1. NCBI lineage: Bacteria > Bacillati > Cyanobacteriota > Cyanophyceae > Nostocales > Nostocaceae > Nostoc > Nostoc sp. LEGE 12447. The sequence continues at coordinate 237,556 of NZ_JADEXT010000002.1, forward strand.
ACTTCAATCTAAACGACGGGTTTGCCTACTACCTGTAATCGCTATATTGTTGAGTATCGCTTCTTGTACTACCGATAATAAAAAAATCAAGCACGTTTCTCTCGTTGGTGCTGGGGCAAGTTTTCCTGCGCCTTTGTACGAACGCTGGCTTTCAGATTACAACCAGCAAAATCCCAATGTGGAAATTAACTATCAAGCTATAGGAAGCAGCGCTGGAGTGCAACAGATGATTGAAGGTACTGTAGATTTTGCAGCTAGTGATGTGGGAATTACAAATGAACAAGCAGCTAAGATAAAAAGGGGAGTGATTGCTTTACCCATGACAGCTGGTTCCATAGTGCTAGCTTACAACCTCGCGCCCGCCCTCCAGTCACCTCCAGTCAATCTGCCAAATGGTTTAAAGCTATCACGCCAAGTTTATGTAGATATCTTTCTCGGAAAAATTACGAATTGGAATCATCCGAGAATAGCTGTAGCTAATCCAGGCATAAATTTGCCCAATCTACCGATTCAGGTTGTACACCGCACTGATGGTAGTGGAACTACAAGTGTGTTGACGCAACATCTAAGTGCTATAAGTCCAGAATGGAACAGCAAAGTTGCAGCAGGTAAAGCTGTCGCATGGCCAGTGGGAATTGGTGGAAAGGGTAACGAAGGTGTTACTGCCTTAGTTCAACAAATCCCAGGAGCTATTGGCTATGTAGAATACGTCTACGCCAAACAAAATAAACTTCCTGTGGCTGCTTTGGAAAATAAATTTGGTAATTATATTACGCCGACACCAGAATCTGTAGCTCAAACCTTGGAGTCAGTGAAGTTACCTGCCGATAACTTGATTGCTTTTATCAACGATCCTACAGGTTCCCAGTCTTATCCCATCGTTACTTATAGCTGGGTTTTAACTTATCAGCAATATCCCAACCGAGTCAAAGGTGAAGCGCTAAAAAAATTTATTGATTGGGCTTTGATTGAGGGGCAAAAATCCAGTTTGGAACTCGGATATATTCCTTTATCTAAAAAAGTTGTGCTTCAAGTGCAATCTGCTGCAAACAAAATTGCAAAATAACTAGTTTTTAGTTTAGATCGTGTCCGCTTAATCAACCTGAGTAAAAATGTTCGTCTTCACTAAAAACCAAAGTTTGGCATTGCTAATTGGAGTATGAAAAATAATTTTGTGTAATTTCAGAATCCTTGTAGAGATGTTGCATTACAACGTCTCTACATCCAGATTCATATCCCTTTTTTATGATGGGTACTTATGATGACGCACTTCAATCACAGTATGTACATTGCCACGAGGCGTAAAATCTGCTTTCACAGTGGCTTCTAACGGGTCACAAGCAGCCACAAAATCATCCAAAATTTGGTTGGCAGATTCTTCGTGGGAAATATAGCGATCGCGGTAACTGTTAATGTAAAGTTTAAGCGCCTTCAATTCTACTACCCGTTCATCAGGTATATATGTAACGTAAATTGTCGCAAAGTCGGGATAGCCGGAAAACGGACATTTACAAGTAAATTCCGGCAAAGTAATATTAATGTCATATCGTCTCCCCACACGCGGATTTGGAAAGGTAATTAATTTCCCTTCCGCAATATCGCGTTCACCATACTTCATTTCAGGGAATTTGTCAGTTGTCATTTGTCATTTGTCATTGGTTATTTTACTTATCTTTACGTTTTTTTATTAGTTTTGTACAGACAAAGATTTTTCGCGTCTCTACTCCCCCCTCAATACTCTTCCTTCTCCCAGTCTGGACAATTCTCATCTTCACAACCGTGGGGATGCATGGCACAAACTAACAAATTACCACTATAAACTTGACCGTGGTAATGAGTACAACCGATGCAGGCAGGATTTTTTTCAGCCGTAGGTTCAACTGAATAAGGAAAACCTGGATCTACATCTGCTACCATGTCTTCCAGTTCCCAGTAAGCCTCCAACATTGGTTCAGCTAAATCCTGTAAATACTGATCGACTTCAGTAACAATATTAGGGACTTGCTCAGTAATTTCTTCCGTTAGCTCAAAAAAAGCGTCAACCATTTCACTCATTCCCAGGAAGAAACGCTCTACTTCATCAGCCACTGTTTCAACGATTTCTGCTAAATCCTTTTGCCACTGTTCCATAAACTTGACACCTTTGCAGGCTATAAACAGGACGCTTTGTGTTATCTGGGTGGAAGCACTAGAATATACACTAGGCAATGTATCTTATCAAGTTTCTATATGAAGTGCCATGTCAAAGTGCCACTTATTGCCAGTTATATCGAGTAAAAAATACTTTTTATTAATCGCGTTGCAATCGTTTTAACTCGTTTTGCAGGTCTAGCACTTCTTGACGCAATTTATCCACATTCTCATCACTTGATCCCTCTTTCACCGTTGGTTCTTCATCTTCCTCTAAAATTTCAATGCGGCGAGGTTCCGAAGGCGGTGTTTTCTCGGAGGTTTCAGCAGATGGTTGGGCTTGTTGGGCTTGCTTCATCATTTCTTCAACAAAGCGGCGGGCTTCTTCTGTGTTCATTTCGCCCTTTGCCACCATTTCATCTGCCAGTTTTTGGACTTGCGATCGCACTTGGGCTAATTTCCCCCCTGCTTTCTCACCTGCGTAAGAAGCTAATCCAACACCGAGGTAAAAAGCTTTTTGAACAATATCTCCAAAACCAGCCATTGTTGCTGACCGCTCCTAAAAATAGGGCGACCCGGAGACTACGCCTATTACAAGCCTCCCGTGTTGCTGCTACCTTCCGGTTCTGACAAGATTTGGGTGTTGCAATCGCATAGATCCAGGTCTTCTAAAAGCATAACATGAAAAACCAGTAAGTGTGTGTTATTCCATAACAATTCGCCATTCGTAAAGTTGATAGTTGACGCAGCCGTGTTTTACCAACGGGTCATCAGCGACAATTGCTTCTGCTTCCTCCTTAGAGGCTGCCTCAAACAGCAACATTCCGCCTCTTTGTTCTGCCCAATAGCCCGTTCGTGCTTTGTGTCCTTTAGCAATCAAGTCCTGGATGTAGGCTTTGTGGGCAGGTACATATTGGTCAAAGGTAGGTTTATCGACTTTCCCTTCTTCAATTTTGACAAACCACGGCATTTACTTGCGACCTCTCATAATAATTTTGGATTTTGGATTGGGAATAATCAAAGCTTCTGAGCGAATCAAGATATTTTTAGGAGTAGCCCTTTCAAGGTGACTCGTAAAATATCTTAATTTTTCTCAGCGCTGCGCCCGTTGCTACCCTGCGGGAACGCTAAGAGCGTAGCTTGCTTCGTACAAATCAGGGAACCGCAAGGGCGCACTGCGGTTTATGACAACATTACTGATAAAATTTCTAAAATGCGAGAACTTTACCCAGCGATCGAGCCTTACCGAGAAGGTAGTTTACAGGTTTCCGACTTACATACCATTCATTTTGAAGAGTCAGGAAACCCCCAAGGTCAACCCATCGTTTTGCTGCATGGTGGGCCTGGTGGTGGATGTCCACCTTTTTATCGGCAATATTTCCACCCAGAAAAATGGCGGATAGTGATGTTTGACCAGCGTGGTTGTGGTCAAAGTACGCCCCATGCTGAATTACGAGAAAATACCACTTGGGATTTAGTCAGTGATATCGAAAAACTGCGCCAACATTTAGGTATAGAAAAGTGGGCGGTTTTCGGTGGTAGTTGGGGTAGCACTTTATCATTAGCCTACAGCCAAACCCATCCTTCTCGCTGCACGGCATTAATTCTCCGTGGTATTTTTATGCTGAGGCAAAAAGAGTTGCGATGGTTTTACCAAGAAGGTGCTAGCTATATTTTTCCTGATGCTTGGGAAGCTTATGTCGAACCAATTGCGATCGCAGAACGTGATGATATGATCGCAGCATATTACAAACGCTTGACCAGTCCCGATTTAGAAATTCAATTAGCAGCGGCGCGTGCTTGGTCAATTTGGGAAGCTAGTACCAGTAGACTTTTTTTAGACCCAGAACTCATGCAAAAGTTTGGTGAGAGCGAATTTGCTTCAGCTTTTGCACGTATTGAATGCCATTACTTTATGAATAAGGGCTTTCTTGAAACAGAAGATCAATTACTCTTAAATGTAGACCGTATCCGCCATATTCCGGCTGTAATTGTTCAAGGACGCTACGATGTAGTCTGCCCAATGATATCAGCTTGGGAATTACATCGAGCTTGGCCAGAAGCAGAATTTATAGTGGTTTCTGATGCCGGACATTCGATGAGTGAACCAGGAATTCGTAATGCTTTGATTGAAGCAACAGATAATATTTAATTAGGTTGAATACTGAGCTTGTAGAACGGAGAAGTTCGCCAAGAAAGGGGATGTAAGACCAAACCCACAACAAAGCAATCCCTTGTGAAACAGGAAACTTACACTATTATTACTTCGTCGCCGTTTTGGTATCAATGTTCTCACTTTCCAATCTCAACCTCTTTAATTCACATTAGGCGTAATTTACTAAAACATCTAAAAATAGCATAAATTTGATTAGAGCCTCTGATAAGTCCAGTATTGTACTGTTCAAAAAGGTTAAGGATTTTAATTTAATGGTTTACAGCTAGGAGATTCTGGGCTTAGGGTCAAACAATTACAACAGCAATTAAAAGATATTGGATTATATACTGATGCCATTGATGGGAAGTTTTCTGAGTCAGTTAAGAATGCAATTGTTAATTTCCAAACATCTAAGAAAATGCAAGCTGATGGAATTGTCGGTATAAAAACTTGGGTTGCTTTACTGTGGATTTAGAATGGATAAGCTTACTCAATACATAGACCCATACTCACCATGAAATTGATGTAAACATAGGTGATACCTTACATCTAATATTTACTTATTTTGATTAGCAAGTACAGTTGTTTTAAATATTTAGCTACTTATTGAAAGTCGCTTATGTTGCTTCGATGGCTTCTCAATAAGTAGCTAGGTGTAAATAAATTAAAGTTTGTAGTAAGGACTTTAGTTCTAGTAAAACTTGCTATTAACGATGAATTGCTGACTACGAACCAGGCTTTTTGGCTTATTTAATTATGCTTATTTAGTATGTATTTCTATATATGACTAGTATCTTGAAATGCACAAAAATGAGATTTAACCTGGAAAAAACCTTTAAGAATTCGTTTGAGCGAACTAAACTTAACCCACCTGATAGCTGTAGTCACTTCTACCCACTGCCGTTTTCTTTTACTTGCTTCTGGATAATCTTCACTCAGCATCTCAACTGGTAACAAATACATCTTGACACGATAACTTTTGCCTCCTTTACGGTACTTGTAAGTGCCCAGTTCATTGGTGTCTACCTGCCCAATCACCCCTGCTTCTTCCCAAGCTTCTTTGGCTGCTGAAGCGGGCGGACTCATGCCATTAGGAATATCTCCTTTTGGAATCACCCAGTGTTGAAAGTTACGGGTCGTGATTAGCAAGATTTCAACTTTGCCATTGTTCACTCTATAAGGAATCACCCCAGATTGTTTAAACACTTTGCTGACTTTTCGACCCATGTAATTTACATCCTGTACGGTTTAGCTTTTTTGTATAATGGTTATTTCAAAAAGTCTAACGCTGATACCGGATAAGTTTTGGTTAAATTTAGGTTAGGATGAGGTTAAAAAAATTTTATTATCCATAAGAGTTAATTATTGAAAGTTTTTTATTAATTTCGTCATCTTGTTTGTGGGCAAGAATACATCAAACTATGTTAAGGAATATAAAATCAAGTAAATTGGCTCTTAGTAAGCGGCTTTAGCCCTGACTACAAACCTTTAATTATTCATGCCCACTTATTTAACTCTACCGCTTAGACTAGAGGCGGAGCCTTCTAGTTGCATTCCTAGTTAGAACTGGGAAGGAGATTATGAAGTTTTTAAAGGGGTGGGTTGAGGTTGATGTAGATGAAAAATGTTTTGTATACACCACGTTTTGCATCTATATAAGAATTGCAATATCTATGGTCTTAATATAAAGTCAACTCACTTAAAAAGTGTACTCCTGATGGCTGATTGACAAATGCAGCCCTCTTATAAACATCACATCTTCTGGTTTAATGCCAGAAGATATACCACCAATGTATTAACTTGACTTTTTCAGATTTTGGTAGATATACAGCGAAGATATTGCATTTAAATCTACTTCTTTCTGCTCATCTTGATTTTCATTAGTATTTTTAAATAGAACTGTAAACGCACCAGCACCTAACCTATCTTGAGGAAACATCCGATAACAAGGTATTGTAGTTAAATGCGACTGATATTTAGTTAAATTACTAATTTCTATCGCCTGAAACTGTGAAAAGCGTTCTAAAAACCATTCGCAAACTTGCTCATTTTCTTCGGGTGAATATGTGCAAGTCATATAAGCTAAATAGCCTTGTGGTGAAACAAGTTTAGCAGAGTTAGCTATAATTCGCTTTTGCCGATTTGCACTCTTGTTAATAGCAGTTGGGTGAAAACATCCGGGTGCTTTTTCACCTTTAGCAAGTAAAGATTGCCCAGTACAAGGAGCATCTACTATTACTAAGCTGCTAGAGTAGGGAAACATTTCGGCAAATATACTCGAATCTCTATTAACCACTGCGCTAGGGCTAATCTGGCAACGTTTCAAATTGGAAATTAGCATTCCTAGACGTTTACCAATTACTTCATTACTGATGAGTAATTCAGGTTGTAAAGCTTTCCAAGCGAAGACACTTTTACCTCCTGGCGCGGCACACATATCAAAAACTAAATGCACTGACTGAGGAATTGCTAACAAAGTAGTAGCTGCAAATATTGAAGAGAAATCTAAACAATAGAAATATCCTTGTTGATGGAAGGGATGCTGACCGGGTTTTTCTCCCAAGCATAAACGGTCAGTAAATTGTGGTTGCCAATAGGTTGGTGTTTCCACTGCTAAAGGTGAAAAATCTGGCTTTTCTTTACACCAAAGAATACTGGGTGAAAAAGGCTGAGGATTCATTAAAGCCTCAATAAATTTTTCTTGTTCATCTAGATTAGTGAACAAACGCCGTGAGACTTTAAGTAATAAATTAGAAGGTTTTTCCATTTGGATATATAAATAATAAAAATTTTCACAAATCAGAGTAGAGATGCAATTGTGTGGAAATCAATATGAAAGATGACGCTTCTTAATTACGAATTAGGTTGTATCAAAATCCAAATCAAACTGTTACACAAGAACAATGTAATCAAGCCTTTTGGCTTCATACTCAAAATATAATGACCGCCATTCAGAACGCAATGGCCAAGCTACCCCACTGCACCGGAGAAGGTCATGTTCTTAGATAGTTTTCCGCAAAAGTTACGCAAAGAAGCACAACTATGGAGGGATGAAGGATTAATTAGTTCTTCGCTGTATGAGCAAATAGCAGAACGTTATCAATTTAAAAACCTGGAAGCTGCTGTACGCGATCGCAATAAAGCAATAGCGATCACTGTAGGCAGCATCCTTTTATGCCTAGGCATAATTACCTTTGTATCAGGAAACTGGCAGGGAGGTTCGCGGGAAGTCAAATTTATTCTGATGATGAGTTTGTTTTTTGCGATCGCTATTACCGGTTTTTACAATTGGATAACACCTGAAGGAAAGAAGCCACAAAAAAGTAAACGCTTACTGGGAGAAGGGTTGCTCATTTTAAGCGCCTTCATTTTCGGCGCAAATATACTGCTGATGGCCCAGATGTTCAATATCGCCGGTTCAACTTCCCAACTTTTTCTCGCCTGGGGGTTGGGTGTTGTGGTGATGGCCTTCAGTTTGTCCATAAATTCTTTAGGAATTCTGTCAATTGTCCTCGTGGAAATCGGGTATTGGACGGGATTAGAAGACTTATGGTACGCAACAGGAGAGTTAACTTGGTCGCGGTTAGTGGTGCAGCATTTGCCTTTGTTGGCATGGCTGGTATTTGTCCCCTTAGCCTACTTCTGCCGATCGCGCTGGATTTTTGGTCTAGCAGCCTTTGTTTTCGCTAGTTCATTACAAGCTAACCTTAATCCTCTGCCACTGCTGAATTATGCTGATATAGCGCCTTGGGTGGCATCTTTTGCTTTTGCACTCCCACCTGCATTATTCTGGAGTTATGACGATCTGCTGTTTCCAACCATAAATTACAGGTTGTTTCAATCTCTGGCACGTAATTTAGCGTTGGTTAGCTTTGGTGGTGTGTTTTATGTTCTGTCTTTTCGTTGGGTTTGGGAATCTCCAAATTATGGTTATAATCAGCCAACGAACTTGACAAACTTGTTCCAGTCTCTGCCGATCATCGATTTGGGGATTCTCAGTGGCTTGGCGGTATTGCAATGGTTATTTCTACTGCGTCAAAGAAATAATCCTCCGCGCCGCGAAGTGATTTTCACAACTGCTGTTATTGGTACTTTTCTTGCCTTTATTGCCATAGTACCTTTTTGGCATCAAACTATCAGTCGGATTGATGAACTTGGTGTTTTTATTTTCAATGTACTTCTAGCAACATTAGCATGGGGACTAATTCAAGAAGGATTGAAATTAAGCAACAGAAGTTCCTTTTGGGGCGGTATGCTGTTAGTGACACTGCAAATTATCAGTCGCGTGCAAGAGTACGACACCGACTTACTTTTCAAGTCTCTAGTCTTTATCTTGTGCGGTTCCGCTTTAATTAGCGCTGGACTCTGGTTTGAACGCCGTTTACCTGGTGGCTCTAGCTCTGCAAGTAAAAAATAGTACAAATTCAGCATGGGCTAAATGCCCCGCAACGCTAACAGAATTCAGGAATTTCCCCATCATCAACATCTCTATCTCTGTGCGTCAAAATTTTTAAAGTTTCTCTGCGTTAGTCCTAATCTCGTTACTTTTGACCTCCTCAATTCCTCTGCTTTTTAGGACTACGCTCATGACTAATAGTTCTTCTGAATCTAAAAATAAAACCTTGTCTCCCGAAGCCGAGTTCTCCAGTAAGGTGACTTTTCGGGATTACTTGATTGCTACTGAACAAAAATCGAATAAGCCCTTACCTTTTTGGCGGTTACTAGCTCCCCTGGCGCTACAAACAGGGTTAATTATGGCAGTACCAGCCCAAGCCGTTTATACAGATGTGACAGGTAAAACGGTGATTTTGCAAACCGTACCTGTAGACCCGAACAATGTACTAGACGGTAATACCTTAGCGCTAGATTACAACATATCCCGTACCTCAAATTTGAGTAGATTACCTGGTTGGCAAACAATTGTCAGCAAAGGTCGTGGAAGCGGCAGAAGATTGCCTGAAGGAACCAATATCTACGTGACTTTGCAAGAGCAACTATCCACTGGTAATGGTGTTCCTAGAGCTTGGAGACCATTACGAGTAAGTCGTGATCGCCCAACATCTCTAAGAGCCAATCAGGTAGCCTTAAAAGGTGTTTATCAGGATGGTTCCGTTAACTACGGTTTGGAAACCTATTACATCCCAGAAAACCAACGTCAGCAGATTAGCAACGATTTGCGAACCCAACGCGCCCGCAGAGGACAAGTACCCCCCATTGTGGTGAAAGCGAAAGTAGATCCACAGGGTAAAGCTGTTCCAGTTAGTATGTGGGTACGCGATCGCAACTATCGCTTTTAAGCTGTTAGGCAAAGCATGTAAACATGGAAGGTTTATTTCCAAAGTTCTGAGCGTCACCAGGCGACGCTCAGAATTTTCTGTTTGTCATTAGACTTTTCCGAAAACCCTTGTACAGATGTAGCATTGCTACGCCTCTACAAGGGTTTTGGATAAGACATAATTAATTGCTGGAGACACTGACTACTAAGCTAATCGTCATTTAAATTGCATCATTTTAATGGTAATAAAAGCTGCAAACCCTCTTGCCCCCTGCCACCCTGCGATCTCAAGGTGCCAATTAAATGCTTAACAGCTTACTAAGGCACAATCAGCACTGGGCAAGGGGAAAGGTTAATCACGCGAGTTGTCACACTATCATCCGCTCCCTCTTCAGTCAAGCCTAGCCCCCGGCAGCCCATAATAATTAAATCAGCCCCAATTTCATCAGCGACATCGCAGATAGTAAAAGCTGGTTTACCTTGCCTTTCCAGAATTTCGGATTGAATTCCTTGCCCTGAAAATAAAGATTGGGCATTTTCTAGCAGTTTTGCAACTACTTCTGGTGAGACCATCGGATCTGCACTAGGCACATCTGGAGCATCTGGAGGCGGTTCTTCTACCACAGACAGCAGCACCAAGCGACTGCTGTACTTTTTGACTACGTTGGTAACAACATCAGCAGCTTCCCGCGTTTCCCGGCTTTGATCGATAGGAAATAGTACTGTCTTAAATATCTCTGTCACTTGGGTACCCCTGACTCCGGTAAAATCTTGATGGTTCTACTTTCAAAACAATAACAAAAAGGCAATCAGGAGAGTTTGGTGTGTCCAAAAAAAGTTTAGCAAGTTTATCTTCAGCTGATATATCTGGGAAACGTGCCTTAGTGCGGGTTGACTTTAACGTGCCTGTGGACGATCAAGGCAACATTACCGACGATACTCGCATTCGCGCCGCTCTCCCAACCATCCAAGATTTAACGCAGAAGGGTGCTAAAGTCATTCTCGCAAGTCATTTTGGCCGTCCCAAGGGTGTGGATGACAAATTACGCCTAACTCCCGTTGCCAAGCGTCTCTCTGAGTTACTGGGGCAAGAAGTCATTAAAACTGATGACTCTATTGGCGATGAAGTTGCAGCAAAAGTTGCCGCTTTGCAAAATGGCCAAGTGCTATTACTAGAAAATGTCCGTTTTTACAAAGAAGAAGAGAAAAACGACCCAGAATTTGCGAAAAAGTTGGCTGCCAATGCTGATTTTTATGTAAATGATGCTTTTGGTACTGCACACCGCGCCCATGCTTCTACTGAAGGTGTGACTAAATTCCTCAGCCCTTCTGTGGCTGGATATTTGGTTGAGAAGGAATTGCAATATCTGCAAAACGCTATTGAAAATCCCCAGCGTCCTTTGGCGGCAATTATTGGCGGTTCCAAAGTTTCCAGCAAAATTGGTGTAATTGAAACCCTGTTGGAGAAGTGCGACAAGCTGATTATTGGCGGTGGGATGATTTTCACCTTCTACAAAGCCCGTGGTTTGAGTGTTGGTAAGTCGTTGGTAGAAGAAGACAAGCTAGAACTAGCGAAGTCTTTGGAAGCTAAGGCTAAAGAACGGGGTGTTGCTTTATTGCTGCCTACAGATGTGGTATTGGCAGATAACTTTGCCCCTGATGCCAATTCTCAAACCGTTAGCATTGAGAATATCCCCGATGGTTGGATGGGTTTGGATATTGGGCCAGACTCGGTGAAATTTTTCCAAGAAGCCCTTGCAGATACCAAAACGGTAATTTGGAACGGGCCAATGGGTGTATTTGAGTTTGATAAGTTTGCGGCAGGTACGGAAGCGATCGCTCATACTCTCGCTGAAATTGGTAAAACTGGTACAACCACCATCATTGGTGGTGGTGACTCAGTAGCGGCTGTGGAAAAGGTTGGTTTAGCAGACCAAATGAGCCACATTTCCACCGGCGGCGGCGCTAGCTTGGAGTTACTTGAAGGCAAAGTATTGCCTGGAATTGCAGCTTTAGATGATGCGTAAGTAGGAAATGGGGAATGGGGAATGGGGAACGGGAAATAAGATTAAAAATACTATTTTCCAATCCCAATGCCCAATCCCCAATGCCCAATCCTCAGTACCCAATCCCCAATCCCTAAATATGGAAACTAAATGGCTGGAGTGGGCGCAAAAGTTACAAGCGATCGCTCAAAATGGTCTAACCTATTCTGAAGGGCCTTTCGATATTGAACGCTATAAACAATTACGAGCGATCGCCACAGAAATCATGGCGACTTACTCGAACGTAGAACACAGCTATGTCCTCGATTTATTTGGCCGTGAAGTCGGATATGCAACTCCCAAAGTTGACGTGCGGGCAGCTATTTTTTACGAAAATACTATATTGTTAGTCAAAGAAAAAGCAGACGGTTGTTGGAGTTTACCTGGTGGATGGGCTGATGTTGGCGAGTCACCCAGTGAAGTAGTTGTTAAAGAAGTATATGAAGAATCTGGATATCAAGCACGCGCTATTAAATTACTAGCAGTTTATGATAGAAACAAACAGGGACATCCACCGTTGCCTTTTTATGTCTATAAGCTGTTTTTTAAATGTGAACTTATCGGTGGTTCTCCATCATCAAGTATTGAAACTGAAGATGTAGGTTTTTTCTCTGAAGATGCGTTACCAGAACTTTCTCTGGGACGTGTGACACCAGTGCAAATCACGCGGCTTTTTCAACATTATCGCCAACCAGATTTACCGACAGATTTTGATTAACTAATTAGATGCGGATACTTTTAAGGAAATATTGCTAACTGGGTTTCCGGGTCAAAAAAGTGAATTTTCTCTGGAGTTAGCGATAACCATAGTTGCTCACCAGGTTGTACAAGACGATCTGGTGGGATTCGCACTTGTAGAGAATTGGCTGTAGTGGCAGGCTGAGAACCCGGTTCAGCAATCTTAACAGCGAGAAAGGAATCATTACCGAGATTCTCTACCAAATCTACTTGCACTGGTAGATTTTTGGTAGCAGGCATACTCAAGTTCAAGTGTTCTGGGCGAATGCCTAAAATTAGAGTTTTCCCATCATATTTTTGTAAAGCTTTTCCCCAAACTTCTGGCAGGGTGAAACGCAACTGGGAATGCGTAATCAACTGTGGGGCATGGAATTCTACAGGAATAAAATTCATCGGTGGTGAACCAATAAATTCTGCTACAAAAAGATTGGCAGGGCGATTGTAAAGTTCTAGGGGAGAAGCAACTTGTTGAATTTTACCCTCAGACATAATCGCAATGCGATCGCCCATTGTCATCGCTTCTGTTTGATCGTGGGTAACGTAAATTGTCGTTGTCCCCAGTTGGCGCTGCAATTTTACAATTTGGGCGCGGGTTTCTGCCCGTAGTTTGGCATCTAAGTTAGAAAGCGGCTCATCCATTAAAAACACTTGAGGGTCACGCGCGATCGCTCTTCCCAGTGCAACTCGTTGTCTTTGTCCCCCAGATAGCTGTTTGGGTAAGCGATTTAGCAATGTTTCGATTTGTAACAGTTGGGCAACACTACGCACCTGCTGATCTACCGCCCGTTCTTTCTCAGAAGTGTAGCGCAATCCTTTAGGTAACTTTCTTGTCGCCCCCACGAAGAGATTTTCTGCCCACTTCCGAATATAGGGGGTATTTTCTCCTTTGCTCCCCCGGTTACTGAGCGTAGTCGTTGGCGCAGCCTCTCGTAGAGAAGTATGCTCCTCGTCTCCCCTGCTTCCCCTACGGCGCAGTCCAAAAGCGATGTTGTCATACACCGTCATGTGGGGATAGAGGGCGTAATTTTGAAACACCATTGCGATGTCGCGTTCTTTGGGTGGTAGGTCATTGATTAAGCGATCGCCTACCCAGATATTACCGCCAGTCATTACTTCTAACCCAGCGATTAACCGTAGCAAGGTACTTTTCCCGCAACCAGAAGGGCCTACCAGCACCATAAACTCGCCATCTGCGATCGTCAGGTTAATCCGTCGCAAGACGTTAACACTTCCCGCACGTTCTTGCGCTGCATCAGTTTTCTCCCCAGGCGTGGGAGAAGATTGGTTTTGTGAGGTAACACCTTCGCCTTTACGTGAGGAAAAACTTTTATAAACGTTTTCTAAAATAACTTGGGACACAACTAATTTGGGGATTGGGCATGGGGCATTGGGCATTGGACAAATGACTAATGACCAATGACGGTTTAGCGCCCATCATAATACACCTTCTATGTAAATACGAAAAGTAAAAAAAACAGCTTGCACAATCAAAAGCAAACTATCCTAAATTTTAGGGCTATCTGAAGGTGTTGTTATGACTACCGATGTACCTAAAAATCTTTCTCAAGACCCAAGCGTTAACCCTATCCATGACATTGTAGATGTACAAACCACAGATTGTTGCATTGTGGGTGGGGGCCCAGCCGGAGCAGTTTTGGCGCTGTTGTTAGCGCGTCAAGGCATTTCGGTGATGCTACTGGAAGCACACAAAGACTTCGATCGCGATTTTCGCGGTGATACGATTCATCCGTCGGTGATGGAAATTATGGAAGAATTGGGACTTAGTGATCGCTTGCTAGAACTCCCCCATGCCAAAATGCGCCAAATTAGGTTTAAAACACCTGAAGATACCGTCACTTTGGCAGATTTTAGTCACCTAAAAACCCGCTACCCCTACATTACAATGCTTCCCCAGGTGAAATTTCTGGAGTTTATCACTCAAGAAGCACAAAAATATCCTAGTTTCCATCTGGTAATGGGTGCGAATGTGCAAGACTTAATTGCTGAAAATGGCGTAATTCAAGGTGTCCGCTATCGGGGAGGCGGTGGTTGGCATGAAATCCGAGCAATACTGACGGTGGGTGCAGACGGTCGCCACTCACGTTTACGCCACCTGGGTGAGTTTGAATCCATCGAAACCTCGCCGCCAATGGATGTCCTCTGGTTTCGCCTACCGCGCCAGCCAGAAGACCCAGAGGGGGGAATGGGGCGCTTTGGTCAAGGTAAAATCATCGCCATGCTTGACCGTGGTGATGAGTGGCAAGTTGCCTATGTCATCCCCAAGGGAGGCTATCAACAACTGCGGACTGAGGGTTTGGAGGAATTAAAAAAATCTGTTGTGGAAGTAGTGCCAGAATTCCAGCAACGCATCCAAAATTTACATGACTGGTCACAAATAGCTTTTCTCTCAGTCGAGTCCAGCCGCGTTAAACGCTGGTATCGTCCAGGACTGTTACTCCTTGGTGATGCTGCTCATATAATGTCCCCCGTGGGTGGAGTTGGGATTAACTACGCGATTCAAGATGCTGTCGTCGCCGCGAATGTACTCAGCAAACCGCTCAAAAACGGACAAGTACAACTTAGCGACCTAGCAAAAGTACAGCGTCAACGCGAGTTGCCCACACGTATCATTCAGGCGTTTCAAACTTTTATCCAGAAACGGGTATTTGCGCCAGTTCTCACCTCAAATCGCACCTTTGTACCACCTGGGTTTTTGCGCTTACCCATCTTGCGCGACCTACCAGCCAGGTTGATCGCCTTCGGTGTTTTCCCCTCTCACGTCAAGACTTAATTTTTGCCAATAATTTTTCTCTTTCTTCAACTAGTGGTACAATTATACTACTCAATGCAGAATTGAATGCTCAATTTAGTCAAGCGAGGGTGGCGGACGGCATACTTAATGCTGTTCAAAGCGATCGCTTGGCTTTTATGCTAGAAAGGACTAAAAACTCAGGCATTATTAAAAAATGCAAACAATTAAACATATCTAGATATTAATTGGCGCTACATAGAAAAACCCCAACTTTTTCAATCAGTACTTTTTGCAGTCAGGAGTAATTTTAATGAACAGTTGCGTTTTGATGGCGGAAATTATTAACGAGCCGCAACTCCGCTATACAGCCGATAATTTGGGAGTTACGGAAATGCTGGTGCAGTTTCCCAATTCCCTGAAACCAGAAGACCCGCCAGCCACCCTGAAAGTTGTCGGTTGGGGGAATTTAGCGACAGAAATTCAACAAAACTACCACCAAGGCGATCGCGTCATCTTGGTAGGGCGTTTAGGCATGAATACTGTTCCGATGGAAGGTTTTAAAGAAAAACGCGCTGAATTGACAGTGCAACAAATTCAACCTGTTGGAGGTAGTTTTAATACCGATCCATTGCCTTCAGCAACCGCAACTCCATCATTCACTGAAACTGCTCCACGACAACCATCAGCATCTCGTCCTCCCCAGAAAGAAGTTAACACTTACGAGTCACCACGTCCAGCGCCTACTCCGGCTGCAAATCCTGTTGGCGTTGCTCCCCAAGCGACAAGTTACGAACCCGTACCCCAATCTACAAATTATGAGCGAACCACTTATCCAGCAGTGAAAGCGGAAGAACCAGATCCAGATGATATTCCCTTCTAAAGTTGTTAGTTGAGCGTGTATTCAATTTGCTAACTAACATCACAATTAGATAATTTCTACAAATAGCCATCCTTTAGGATGTGCTATTTTTTGTCTGTGTTGACACTTTTCGTCTTGTCGTGAGAAATGGCTTTAGCTATCGAACAGTTAGAGATAGAGAATTTTAATCTCTAAATCCCAAGCTTCAGCCTCTATTTTACATTTTAATAGACTTCATCATGGCTACCAATATCAATCAATAAAATAACCATTTCTAACAACTTCTCATCCTCAGAGAAATTAAAGATAATTCTACAATCATAAGCAACAGAACAAGACCACAAACCCGCTAAATTTCCTGTTAGCTTATGAGACTTCAAAGACGGTGTAAATGGATCATCTGCCAAAAGCTTTAAGACATTAACAATTTGATTCTTTAATTGTGGGTTTTTCTTTATAATCTTCCTAAAAGATCGCTTAAATCCACTACTCCAGACAACTTCCATCATCATCTCCGAGTAAATCAGCGATCAAATCATCAACGCTTCCTCTCTTTGCTGTCTCATTCTTAAAAGCCTGCATTACTTCCTGAGCATTAGCCAAAATTTCAACCCGCCGATTCTCAATTCGTTGCTGGCGAAGAAACTCAAATAAATACTCTCGATCTTCTGTGGGCAAACTTTCAATAGAATTAATAATTTCTTGTAAAGTCATCATAGAACCTCCTAATCAAGTAAATCCTACCTTTACTGACTCTATTTTAATCTCTAAATCCAAAGCCTCAGCTTCTTACATTTGGTAAATTTTGGCAAGAATATGATAGTATACAGCCGCAGTAAGGGCAAATGTTTCTGAAAAGTAGAAGCAGAGATTAGGGTAGGCGTAGCCGCCGCAGGCATCGCAGGGCAATCATCACTAAACTCATGAGCCGATCGCAATTTGCAGAAGTCACAAGCAGTTCTATATCGCAAATGCGTGTATATTGTGGAAGTATGTGATAAAACTGCTAAAAAGTGTAAAAACCATATTTACTTAGCATATACATCAAGACTATTGTTAAAATCGAATAATTTTAAGTTGATATTTCTACCCAACTCCTATGAGAGAAACTGTCCTAGAGGTTCGCAATCTCCAAGTTGAATTTCCCGGTGATGGCAATACTGTCAGAGCTTTGGATGGTATTTCCTTTGGACTGCATCGAGGTGAAACTCTAGGAATAGTAGGAGAATCGGGGAGTGGTAAATCAGTGACAGCCCTAGCTGTGATGGGTTTGTTGCAAACTCCCGGTATAGTTACTGGCGGTGAAATCTGGTTTCGTCCGCAGGAGAATGCCAACCCCATCGATTTGGTAAAATTGCCTCCTGAGCAAATGCAGTTACACCGGGGTGGCGACATCGCCATGATTTTTCAAGAACCGATGAGTTCGCTGAATCCGGTTTATGACATTGGGTTTCAGCTAACAGAAGCGATTATGCGGCATCAAAAGGTGTCAGCAGCCCAAGCACGACAAATTGCGATCGCAGGTCTACAAGAGGTTAAACTTTTACCTAACGATGAGGAAATACAACAGCAGTATATCGAAACTTGGCATCAAACCAATGCCAATTCACCCAAACCAGAACCATCAAAGTTGGCCCAGTTGGTTAAAGAACACAAAGAAGCCATGCTGGAACGCTACCCTCATGAACTTTCTGGGGGTCAGCTGCAACGGGTAATGATTGCAATGGCAATTTCTTGCAACCCATTAATCTTAATTGCCGATGAACCAACCACAGCTTTGGATGTGACGGTGCAAGCTACAATTTTGGATTTGTTGCGAGAATTGCAGCAAAGCCGTGACATGGCAATGATTTTCATCACCCACGATTTGGGGCTAATTTCGGAAATTGCTGACCAAGTAGCGGTGATGTATAAAGGTAAAGTTGTCGAATCTGGTCTTTCCGATCAAATTTTCAGCAGTCCTCAGCATCCATATACTAAAGGTTTGATCGCTTGTCGCCCCACACTCAACCGCCGTCCCCAAAAATTACTCACTGTTTCTGACTACATGAGTGCAGAGGAGACAGCAACGGGACAAGTAGTAATTCAGGCGAAAGAACCTGCACTACCTATAGAAGTCACCAACGAAGAGATTGCTGAAAGATTGGCAAACTTCAATGAAAAGGAACCCCTGCTGCAAATCCGCAACCTGAAAGTTGGTTTTCCAGTGCGCGGGGTGTTTGGTGGGACAAAACGCTACAATATGGCGGTCAATGGAGTTTCCTTTGATGTCAAGCCAGGAGAAACACTAGGTTTGGTGGGAGAATCTGGTTGTGGTAAAACCACCCTTGGTAGAACCTTGCTGCGCTTAATTGAACCGATGAGTGGGCAGATTATCTTTGAGAAACAAGATATTACTAACCTCAAAGGAGAACCATTGCAAAAATTGCGGCGGGAAATGCAAATAGTCTTCCAAAATCCTTTTAGTTCCCTCGATCCACGGATGAAGATTGGGGACGCAGTTATGGAACCTTTGTTAATTCACGCTGTTGGGAAGACAAAGCAACAACGACGGCAGCGAGTAACCGAACTCTTAGAACGGGTAGGGTTGAGTGCAGATGCGATGAACCGCTATCCTCATCAATTTTCTGGCGGTCAACGTCAACGAATTTGCATAGCCCGTTCTTTGGCATTGAATCCTAAGTTTATCATTTGTGATGAATCAGTTTCAGCATTGGATGTTTCAGTACAAGCGCAGGTATTAAATCTTCTCAAAGAATTACAGTCAGATTTTCAGCTTACTTATATCTTTATTTCTCACGATTTAAGTGTGGTGAAATTTATGAGCGATCGCATTTTAGTCATGAATCGCGGTCAAATTGTTGAAGAAGGCACAGCCGAAAGCATTTACCAAGAACCCAAAGAGGAATACACGCAAAAATTAATTGCTGCAATTCCTACTGGTAGTGCTGAACGGGTGCGAAGTCGGCATCTAAGGGCTTTATAGAAAGGGCGGTTAGAAACCGCACGCCAGGTGCTTCTCCCAAGAGGAGACGCTGCGCGAACAAGTCGGCAAAGCCGCAAGGGCGCACTGGCTCGTCTACATAGACAAAACCCACCTCCGTGGGTTATAAAATTCTTTTCAACAGATGTTTATGCAAACAAAATTAATTACATCTGCAAGTCCAGACTGAGTTTTTAAATTAGTAAAAATAAAAGGTTTATCGCCGCGCATTTTTTTAGCATCTCGTTCCATCACGCTTAAATCTGCACCAACGTATGGTGCTAGATCAATTTTGTTAATTACTAACAAATCAGATTTAGTAATGCCGGGGCCACCTTTGCGGGGAATTTTATCACCAGCCGCAACATCGATTACATAAATCGTTAAATCCACCAGTTCTGGACTAAAAGTAGCAGCTAAGTTATCGCCGCCACTTTCCAAAAATACCAAATCCAAATCGATAAAACGTTCTTCTAACTGTTCAATTGCCGCCAAATTCATGGAAGCATCTTCGCGGATGGCAGTGTGAGGACAACCGCCAGTTTCTACACCCAAAATGCGATCGCTTGCCAACGCCTGAGAACGCACTAAAAACAGAGCATCCTCCTGAGTATAAATATCATTCGTCACCACCGCAATCTGATACTGTTCACGTAATCCCTTACACAAAGCATCCACCAAAGCCGTCTTCCCCGAACCCACTGGCCCAGCAACTCCCACTCTAAATGCGTTTATTGCCATTTGTCATTTGTCCTTTGTAATAATTACGAATTACGAATTACGAATTACGAATTATTTTGACTAACTCCTAAACAACCTTGTATACTGCGTCTCATGCTGCATACTCGCCAGCGACAAACCCCAACTACAACAAGCGAGTTCATCATCTTCCAACGCGAGAATTTCTAATGTCGCAGTGCTAAATAATGGTTGCAAATCTAGTAATAACTGTTGTCCTGCTGTTTGGCCAAGGGGAATGAGTTTCACGCCAGCAGTAATCAAATTACTTGCCCAACTATGCAGATATCCGAGTAATGCAGCTTGGATGCTAATTTGCCAATGGGCAACGGCAATACCAAAAGCGATCGCATAATTGCAAGGATTACCCACAGCATTGGCAATAGGTATAATCTGCGGTTCTAGTTTACCAAGTAATTGGATCAGCGATCGCCCCATCTGCCAACTAGAGGCGCGTAATTCTTCTGTTTCTCTAGCTGCGGATAACCAGAGATTCCAACGGCATAGCGACTCTACATCACCTACTTTTGCAGCTTGCTGCGATCGTACCATCACCGCCGCCTCTAGACGAATTGCCCCGTAGAGCAACTCTGCTTTTAACCAATCTTTGAGATTTGTCTGGTTAGCGATCGTACCATTTTCCACCAGCATTTCCAAACCTTCAGAATAGCTATATGCTCCCACAGGCAAAGCGGGGCTAGCCAACTGTAAAATACTCAAAAGATGGCTATCAGTGAGCATGATGGTGTCGTCCATAAGCTCCTAATTCTGGCTGAAACGGTAAAATTTCTTCTTGAACTTCTAACCCCAGTTGTTCCAACATCGCGCGTAAAACCGAATCTGAGGACAAGCGTAAATAAGTTGGAGTAATTTCTACAGGTACATGGCGATTTCCTAGATGATATGCTGCGCGTAATAATAATAGTGATGTTTGGGCAAAGGCAGTCAGCACTAATTCTGGTTTAGCAGTAATTCTGATTAAACTACTATGGGTTTCTTCTTGCAGAATATCGCCATCGTGTAAGACAGTTCCTCTGGGTAAATGTAAAAACACAACCTTACCATCTCCCGTTTCAAAGCGATGACGGCTGCGGGTGCGTTCTTCTGCTGTCAGCGCCAGAGTAAAAGTAACCGCAGTATCGCCATTAGGTGGTTTGAGTTGGGTAAACATCAGCATACAGAGTTTCGCCTGAACTTTTGCTTTTCATTATGGTCCTAATTTAAATACCATAACTGCCTTGTCCAAAGGAAAGATAAAATTAAGCAAAGAAGGCAGCAAGCCAAACGGGGACAATCATGAACCAAGCCATTGAGGGAGTACGCTGGACAATTCACGATTTAGAGGTTCTACCCGAAAATGAGTGGACGCGCTATGAAATTATTAATGGAGAACTCTTTGTGACTCGCACTCCTCACCGCCGTCATCAACAAGTTTGTGTAAAAATTGCTCGACAACTCGATGTTTGGTCAGATTCGAGTGGTTTAGGAGAAACAATTGTGGCTCCAGGAGTGATTTTTTCACAAGCAGATAGCGTTATACCGGATGTAGTTTGGGTAAGTCGAGAACGACTGGTGCAAATTGAAGATGAAGCGGGACATTTGACAGGCGCACCAGAGTTAGTTGTAGAGGTTTTATCCCCTGGTAAACAAAACGAGCTTCGAGACAAGGAAGCAAAACTGAAACTTTATTCAGTGCAAGGCGTGCGTGAGTATTGGATTGTCGATCGCTTCACGAAACAAGTTGAAGTTTATCGTCGAGAAAAAGCACAGTTGGTTTTAGTTGCTACTTTGTTAGGCGATGATGAAATCACATCGCCACTGTTACCGGGATTTTGTTGTTCTATCGGTTTATTTTTTCCTGAATAATCGCAGATTCCATAATATTTATGGAAATCTAACCGCTAGATACAGATGCCAATATTGATTCCAAAATTGATGATATTGAACCTGAAAGTTTACAGAAAAAGTTGATAGCTGCAACGACAAATGCAAAAAATACAATAATCATAGCAGCGATTCTTGCTGCATATAAAAGAGGAAACTGAAAGGTCAGAAGCAATAATCCTACTGATAAAAGCAGATTGGATAAGTGAAATAACACAAGTGCAGATTTAAAAACTTTCTGTTTGACCTTCTCATCTTTATAACTAATCGAGTTAGCGAAAATACCGGATGAGTAGATGTAAAGTCCTGCTGATAAAAGAACTAAAGCAACAATCCAGTCTTTGCCACTATTACTTGCAATTGTACCAGGAGTTAATGCTAGTACTACAAGCGTTATGCTGAAGCCACCCAAGACACCTGAAACCGATGAGAATGCGCCAGCAGTTGGAGATGTGTCGTTTTCACGAGCAAGAAGTTGCAATATTGCTTCATTTAGTGAGGATGATGGTTCCATTTTGAAGTTTCTATCTATTTTCTTGATTGAGGAAGTTAAAATAATTATTTAAACTCATACCATACACAAAATAGCCATATTAGTAATAAAATTTTAAAAATGAGTATACCACAGCAACAATAAAGCCAATATTGCAGGTATTGATTGAATTAAAAATGCTGTTGGGCGTTTCAAAGTAATGCTACCAAAAATACCTGCGATCGCTACACAAATTAAAAAGAAAATTACAATCGATAAAGGCTCAACTTGTGGAACCTTTTGTAAGATAAATAATCCCCAGATTAAGCCAGCAGCAAGAAATCCATTATATAACCCTTGATTTTTAGCAAGAATTTCAGAAATTTGCTCAGGTGTGAAATCTCCCACTATTTTTTCTTGAACAAGTTTTGTCTTCCAGAAAAACATCTGCACAATTAGAAAAAGAATATGTATGAATGCAATAATGCCTATGAGTACCTTGACAAATATTTCCACAATTACTGTCCTCCTATAATTTAATGTTTAACTCACTATACTAGTAAATGAAATCTCATTATCTTGAAACTACAATTATTGAATTTCAACTTTTGCAGATTCAATACTTAGTTGACGAAACTGAGATGAGAGATTTTTTAATTCTTCCATATTTTCTACATATTGAACATCTATGAGCAAGTTACTAGCTTGGGCTTGTAGTAGGCGATAGCTTCCAGCTTTTTGTTTGACTGGAAAAGCATTTCCAATGGCTTGAATAGTTACGATTACTGCTCCTAAAATACTTGTAGTGACTTTTTTATTTTGCTCATCTACTTGATTTAAAGAAGCCAAAATAGTAATCATTAAAGTGAGAATGATAGTGGTAATTGTTAAACTTGCATCCCAACTTCCATTGATTCGCCTGAGTCTGCTAGTATCGTGAGTTAGTTTCTCAATCTGATTCTGCAAATTTTGTCTTTGGTCTTGAAAATCTTGCACTTCAGCCTTATCCTATGTATGAAAATACTTAGGTTAATTCGATGATTTGGGACTCTATTGAGAATAGAGTTTTATGAATTACAAAGACAAGATTTACCCCATGCTATCTCGATAAAATATGGGGTAAAAATAATTAAAGGATTACAAGGATTCTTGCAATTACGCCAGTAACATTTTTGATTGTAGTTAAAATATCTACAGTCTTGTTAACAGATTTTATTGATTCTTTTAAGTCATTTATTCCTTCATTAAGGTCATCTTCAAAACACTTGAGCCTGGCAGCAACTTTTTCTAAGACTACACTTTCTAGTTTTAGACGCAATACAGATAAATCTGTGCGATCGTCAATAAATTTCCGTTTTTTAGCAATGTCTGTTTCGGCTTCAAATATATTTTGTATCTTTGATGAATTGAGTTCAAGTTCGCATTCACGGAGTCGGTCTAAAAATTGTGCACGAACTCTATCCATTGCTGGTAGTTGGTCGCTTGTAAGAATTGTATGGCTGTATGTCATGATATCTCTCCTATTATATGAATAGTTAACTTTGTTTTTTGTCTGCTTCAACGATTTGCAGGAAATCATCAACTTCTTGTAAAAAGTTATTAACTCTTGCTAAAGTTAATTTTCCTTCATAAAACGCTTGAAAAACTTCTTGATAGTTTCCCAATGTTTGACTAGCAAATTGAAGCTCTTGTCCTCGTTTTTCCATTTTTACTAAATTCCGCCGTGTTTCAATCCATATATCTTCTTCGGAAATTGTTGTGTCCTGAATCAATGGACGGATAACAAAACGTTCTTCTCTTGCTATCCGAATAAGTTTGACATCTTGGGAAATTGAATCACCTAAAACTTTTAACATCTCTTTTTGAATTGTCAGTTCAAGCAAAATTGTCCGATGGCGTTTTTCTAGCTCGTCACGCAATGCACCACGAATTTGTGATGAAACTACAACGTTACCTATACCTTGAAAAAGTCCCGCATTGGTAATCAAATCACTTCTTTGGAGTTCCTTCCCAATAGTATTAAGATTATCTACAACTCCGGCAATTTCTCCTTGGGCGCGTGTGGGGGCATCAGAACTAGCAAGTTCGTTCAGCAGTTGAAAATAATTGCCTAATAATTTATTATGCTTGCGTAATTTTCTGATAACTTCTAGACGTTCATCATCACGGTCGGCGAGCTTTTTATAGTCGTCAACTGTGAGATTGAGAATTCGGTCGTTGCGTAATAATTGCTCGGAAGTAGTATCAATGCGGATGTCACCTGCCGCATCAAGTAGTTTGTCAACAGCATTTACATACCCACTTCCTGCATTTGCAAATTTTTTGTACTCATCAGTTGAGCGACATCCTGTTGTTAACGTAGCAATCATTACAAACAAAAATACAGTTTTATGAAGCGTTTTCTTCATAATTATTGATAATTCCTATAAATCATAACTGTTTGATAAGAGAGAACTCGAAATAGATGCTAGCAAGTTGTGCTTTGTCTTAACTTCATCAAACCTGAAACCCGATCGCCCTGTCGGTGAGAAAAGTTGACTAGTTAGTATAAAGAATTGTAAACTTTGCCATAATCTTCCCAGGAACAACAGACAAGTTAAATAATACTTAAACGATACGTGGATCTTGTTGAGCGATGACGGCAGAAGAGGCACTCAAAATAGTCAATGCTCTTTTACACTCTACATTTGGGAAAAGGCTCAATGATGTTAAATCTGTGGTCTTTCTGGAAACTTGGAAAGGACAAACCTATGAGGTTATTGCTGAGAAACTAGGTTATCAAAACGACTATATTAAACAGGTAGGTTCGCAATTGTGGCGATCGCTCTCCCAAGTCACTGGTGAAGATGTCTCTAAAAAAAATATCCAAGCGGTTCTGCATCGCTATCAGCAATCCCAAAGCACTACACAAGATTGGGGAGAAGCCATAGATGTTTCTCGATTTTACGGTCGTCAAGCAGAATTGCAAACTTTAGCAACATGGATTGGGAATGAGCGTTGTCGTTTCGTCGGGATTTTCGGACTCGGTGGAATTGGCAAAACTACTCTCTCAGTCAAACTTGCAGAGCAAATTCAATCTCAGTTTGAATATGTGATTTGGCGTAGTTTACGGCAAGCACTGCCACTAAATACTTTATTGGGCGAGATTTTGCCGATTTTAATGGGTTCAGAGGCAACAATCAATAGTTCAATTAGTATTTTGATGCAACAGTTGCGGCAGAAGCGTTGCTTGTTGGTTTTTGATAATGTCGAGTCAGTTTTAGAAAGTGGAAACCGGGGTGGACAGTACCAACAAGGGTTTGAAGGATACCAACAGCTATTTGAGCGAATCTGCGATGAACTTCACCAAAGTTGTTTGGTAGTTACCGGACGAGAAAAACCAGGTGGAATTGCGGTGCGGGAAGGAAAAAATTTACCTGTGCGATCGCTCTTTCTATCAGGACTATCAGCAATAGATGGTCAGCAAATACTGATGGACAAAGGGCTAGATACAACACCTCAGCATCAAACCTTGGTTAATTACTTTGGTGGTAATCCACTCGCCCTCAAAATTGCCGCCACCGCTATTCAAGATATATTTTGTGGTGACACACAAGCATTTTTGGCACAAGGTAATACCCTTTTTAGCGATTTGTGGGACTTATTAAGGCAACAATTCGAGCGTTTATCGCTTCTGCAACAGCAGATTATGTACTGGCTAGCGATTAACCGAGAAGGAGTAACACCAACGAAGTTACAAACAGAAATATTGCCGCAATTACCTTGGCGAGAACTCTTAGAAGCTTTGGAGTCACTCAAGGGACGCTCACTTATAGAAACAGTAACGACAGGGTTAACGCAACAACCCGTAATTATGGAATATGTTACAGAACAATTTATCCAGACTATTGAGCGGGAGATTATTAGAGGCGAACTCAACTTATTCAAAAACCACGCCTTAATTGAAGCTCAAACTCAAGACTACGTGCGCGAAGCCCAAATTCAATTTATTCTGCACCCATTAGTCGAGCGACTTTTCAGCCACTTCGACACACAAGCCCAACTTGAGGAGCAGCTTTGCAAGATTTTAGCCCAATTGCGACACCAAACAGTAGTGCAAACAGGCTATGCAGGGGGCAATCTGCTGAATCTATTCTCTTACTTGCAAACCGACCTGAGTAGCTTTGACTTTTCTCATTTGGCTATTCGCCAAGCTTACTTAGCCAACACCACATTACATAACACTAATTTTACTAATGTCAAAATTAGAGAAACTGTCTTTGCTGAAACCTTTGGTGGTGTACTCAGTGTTGCTTTTAGTTCAGATGGTCAGTATTTAGCTACTAGTGACACCAAAGGCGACATTCAAATTTGGGATGTTAACACAGTTAAACAACTAGTGCGTTGTCGAGGACATCAACATTGGACGTGGAGTGTAACTTTTAGTCCAGATGGACGGTATCTGGCCAGCGCTAGTGATGATTATCTAGTAAAGTTATGGGATGTGGAAACTGGGCAATGTCTGCACACATACCAAGGACATACTTACTCAGTTAACGCCGTTGCATTTAGTCCTCAAGGTAATATTGTTGCAAGTTGCGGTCAAGATTTAAGTATTCGTTTGTGGGAAGTTACACCAGAAAAGCTTAACCCAGAAGTTCAGACTTTAGTTGGTCATAAAGGTCGAGTCTGGGCGATCGCTTTTCACCCTAATGGTAAAATTCTTGCCAGTTGTAGCGAAGATTATACAATTCGCTTGTGGGATGTTGCTAGCGGAAATTGCTTTTGTGTTTGGCAAGGACACGATCGCTGGTTACGCTCAATAACATTTAGTCCAGATGGTAAGTTACTCGCCAGTGGCAGCTATGACAACACTATCAAACTCTGGGATGTTAAAAGCCAAAAATGTCTGCAAACCCTACGCGGACATCGACAGACAGTAACTGCGATCGCATTTAGTCCCAACGGTCAGCAGTTGGCTAGCAGCAGTTTTGACCGCACAGTCAAATTATGGGATGTCAACGGAAATTGCCTAAAAACCTTTCTTGGTCATAGCAGCCGCCTTTGGTCAGTTGCTTATCATCCCAACGAGCAACAATTGGTCAGTGGTGGTGATGACCACGCCACTAAACTATGGAATCTTCAAATAGGACGCTGCACGAAAACACTCAAAGGACATACCAATAGCGTATTATCCCTGGCTCCAAGTCCAGACGGCAACTATCTGGCAAGTGGACACGAAGACCAAACAATTAAGCTCTGGGATATTAAAAACGGTACTCTAGTGCAAACATTACGGGAACATACTAACCGCGTGTGGTCAGTGGCATTTCAACCCGCTAACCAGCATCTTTTACTTGCCAGTGGCAGTGCAGACTACAGTATCAAATTATGGGACTGGAAGTTAGGAACTTGTCTACAAACCTTACACGGTCATACTAGTTGGGTTTGGACAGTCGTTTTTAGTCCAGATGGCAGACAATTAGCCAGTAGCAGCTATGACCAAACCGTGAAACTTTGGGATATTAGCACAGGACAATGCCTGAAAACCTTCAAAGGACATAATAGTCCAGTTGTTTCAGTCGCCTTTAGTCCAGATGGTCAACTGCTTGCAAGTAGTGAGTTTGATGGGATAATTAAGCTGTGGAACATTGACACTGGAGAATGCCGCCAAACTTTAACAGGACACACCAACAGTGTGTGGTCAGTTACCTTTAGCCCTAACGGTCAGTGGTTATTAAGTACAAGTTTCGACCGAACTTTGAAACTGTGGTTGGTTTCCACAGGAAAATGCCTCCAAACTTTTGTAGGACATCAAGACCCCGTTATGGTGGCACAGTTTAGTCCAGATGCTCAGTTTATTGTTAGCGGTAGTGTCGATCGCAATCTGAAACTTTGGCGTATTTCTACAGGAGAATGTTATCAAACTTTGGTGGGTCACTCAGAGCTTGTTTATAGTTTAGTAGTAGCTTCTATCTCAATTGGAGACGCAACTTCTACCAGATTGACTGCTTTTAGTGGTAGCTTAGACGAAACCATCAAAGTCTGGGATTTGCAAACTGGTAAATATGAGCAAACTTGGAGAGCGCCTCGCCCTTATGAAGGTATGAAGGTGGAAGAAATTCAAGGTTTAACAGAAGCTCAATTGGCAACTTTGCAAGCATTAGGCGCTGCTTCCTAATAATCTATCAAATATATGAAACACTTCTTAAACATCTCTTTTCTCTCTTACTCTGTTACCTCTGCGCCTCTGTGGTTCGTTCCTTTTCCTTTCAAACTTTGTTTAACAGACCACTAGTCAGCTAATAGGTAAAGTAAACCAGAAGGTTGCCCCTGCATCTAATACACTGTTTACACCTATTTCGCCGCCGTGAGCATTGATGATTTGCTTACATAAATATAACCCTAATCCCAAACTTACAGAATTGCGGATATTTGCGCCCCGAAAGTAAAGGTCAAAAAGCCGATCGCTTTGTTGTTGACTAATGCCTACACCGTTATCACTAACAGTACAATAAATCATCTCACCTTCACGGGTAGCGTTAATTGTCAATAGCAATCCAGGAGGATTGTGTTTGAGAGCATTGACAATTAAATTAGAAAAAACTCGCCATAGTTGGGTAGGATCTGCATTCAATAATGGCAAATCTGCGGATACCAGATTGGTCAACTTGGCTTGATTTTGCTCTAGCAATGGTTCCAAATCTGCGATCGCAGCTTCGACAACTGTCAGTAATTGTACAGGCTGACGTTGCAAAATCACACCTTGCACCTCACTGATATGAGCTTCCATCAACGAATTAATTAAGTTCAGTTGGCGATCGCTACTTTGAATCATCCGCTCTAATATTGAGCGGGAAATCGAGATATTTTCCTCTGGACGTGCAAGCAAGTTTCTCAGCACCATTAAAGTACCCAGTACTGGGTTACGTAAGTCGTGAGAAACTGCATGGAAAAATACTCGTAGTTCTTCTTCAGTTTGTTTGCGCTGGGTAATGTCTTCAATCAAACCTTCGTAATAAAGCAGTTTTCCCTGTTCGTCACGCACTGCGTAGGCTTTTTCTGAAATCCAGACAATACTCCCATCTCGGCGATAAATTTGGGATTCAAACTCGGAAATGCTGCCATACTTTTCCATCAGCCGCACAAATTCAGCGCGGCGGTTTGGATCAACGTACAATTGTTGAATATCAGTGGAATTTGCTGTCACCTCCTCCGCTAAGGAGTAGCCATAAATGCGTGCTAAAGCAGGATTTGCCGTAATGTAACGTCCATCGGGACTGCTTTGAAAAATTCCTTCAACAGCGTTTTCAAAAATACTGCGATATTTAGTTTCTGCAACCTTGAGTTTTTGATATGCAAATTCCAGTTCTTGACGAGCGTAAAATTCAGAGCGTTGCAGGCGATCGTATAGATAAACACCAATGTCACATATAGCACAAAACCAAAAAATGTATAAAAGAAATGTCACACTATATATTTCTGGGTGTTCAGGGACTGGTGTTTTTAGCCCAAGCACCGTATTTACACTAAAATAGTAAACTAGCACACCCACTTGAGACAGCAAGTGAACAATCCAGCAGACAGGCATTAATATAGCTTGGCTCAAGAAGAGCAGTGACCAACCGATGGCATCGGGTAGTGCGAAGCCTCTCAGGGTGGCAAACAACTGTGATGCGAGACTAATTGCCCAAGAAGACCCCAAAAATAATAAATCTGGACGATTACGACCTAATTTAGTTTTATGTAAGGCAAAGCAGATCAGTATACTCAGGAGCATTGCAATATTGATTACAAGGCGTTGAGTTCTAAGTATTTCTGGCAGACTTTCCAACTCTTTTAAAGAGAACAAAAAGCCGTAAATGTCTCGCAAAGTAAAAGACAACAAACAAATCAGCGCCAGCCATAACCATAAACGCAATCTCTGCCACAAAAAACGGTTACGCCAAGCTCTGTAAAGAGTAGTGGTTTCATCTGTTGTTGGTGCAGAAAAGGTTTTTCTCCACCAGCTTTGCACTGTTGTAAATGGAGTAGCTATTAGCATCCAAGCAACTTTGCCCATACCGTCGAGGGTGTTTCCTTTACTCAACATTGCTATAAATAACACCCTCTCATTTTTTGGTGATTTATGGGCGATTTGTTGCGGATGAAGTGAAGAGAGGTAATGTAAACCAGAAAGTTAACCCGCGCTTGCGGTTACTAATAACACCAATTTTGCCGCCATGTGCCTTAATAACTTTCCGACAAAGATACATTTTTAAGCCAATGCTCGTAGAACAACAATCTTGGGGATCGCGGACATGGAGATCGAAAAGGCGATCGCACTCTAGTTTACTCATTACTACACCATCATCTTGAATCTGAGTGCGAATCATTCCCCCCTCAATGCTGGCACTAAGAATAAAATTTAATCCTGGTGGATTATTTTGCAAGCTATGGGTGATTAAAGTTACCAAAACTTTCTGCAACAGAGTTCCATCTGCCATTACTAACGGTAAATCTGCGGGAACCAAGTTCTTTAGAGTCGCTTGATTTTGTGTCAACACAGGTTCCAAGTGGGTGACTGTTCCTCCCAGCACGGTGCTAAGTTGCACAGGTTCATGTTTGATATCAATACCCTGTTGTTCGCAGGAATTAATTTCTAGCAATGAGTTAATCATCGCCAGTTGGCGATCGTTGCCTTGAATCATCCGCTCGATTATTGAGCGAGATACTGGGATTGGGGATTGGGGATTGGGCATTGGGGATTGGGCATTGGTTATTAATTCTTCTCCCCTGCTCCCCTGCTCCCCTGCTCCCCTGCCCCCCTGCTTCCCTGCTCCCTGCTCCGCACTCCCCACTCCCTGATTTAACAAATTCTTTAACACCATTAAGTTACCCATCACCGAAGTTCGTAAATCGTGGGCAACTGTATGCAAAACAACATCTTTTATCCGATCCAGTTTTTCAAATTCTTGCATTTTCTGCTGCAACTGTGCTGTTCGTTCTTCGACTTGTTGTTCTAAATTAGTGTTAAGTTCTGCGAGTTTTTGGTATATCTGGCTTTGCTGAATGGCGATCGCTACTTGTTCTGACATCTGTTGTAGCAAATCAACTTCTATTGGCTGCCAATGACGCGAACCTGAGCATTGATTGGCAATTAACGCACCAAATAATTCATTACCTAGCATCAGTGGTACTGCCAAGCTAGCCTTTGTTTGGAATTTTTGATAGTGTGCTTTAACTTTGGGAGATACTGCTATTTGTGTAATGTCTTCAACAACACGCACAAGATTATCTTTTAGTAAGTTTCTCAATTCTTGTAAATAAGCTTCATCATTAGTAGACCAACCTAAGACTGATGGATACTTGGGATCTACTGATTCGGCAAGGGTTCTGACTCCTAACTTGGCATTATTTAAACCAATGAAAACTCTATCTGCTTGCAGAAATTGCCTAACTTCCGTTACGGTGGTTTGAAGAATTTCCTCTAAGTTAAGGGAAGACCGAATTCGCACTAAAGTTTCTGCCAACAAGCGATCGCGTTGTGCTGCTAGGCGAAATTGCGCTTCTACTTGCTTGCGTTCTGTAATGTCGTGATGGACTGCTAGGATCGAAGGGATATTATCTAAATCAATGATTTCGGCTGAAAGCACCGTTGTAATTATCTTGCCAGACTTTTGCCGAAATTCAAATTCCAAGTTGCGAACAACTCCTGTGCTTTGCAACTGATTTAACAAATTTAGGCGATCGCGATCGTCTACCCAAAGATTTAATTCAAAAGAAGTTTTACCAATCACCTCATCTCGCTCATAACCTGAGAGTTCGACAAAACTGTCGTTAACTTCGATAAACCGCCCTTCTTGCAGCGTACTAATGGTAATGGAATCAGGACTGCAACTAAAAGCTTTAGCAAATTTTTGAGCAAGATTTTGTAAGGTTACTTCTGCTTGTTTGCGTTCTGTAATATCTCGGACAATTGCTAGTACTTCATCTTCACCACTCACTACCAACCGCGCCTCATAATCTCTAGCTCCCAAAGGCGTTGCTAGTTGATATTCGCAAGTTTGCAAAGTTCCAGAATCTAAAGTTTTAGCGATCGCTTCTAGGCTAATTGCTGCAACATCACTAGGCAATAACTCTTGTACGCGTTTCCCAACTATTTCTTCTCTCGAAAGAGTGATATTTGCTCCCTCACTTTTCAAATCTAGATACTCAGCATCGCGGCTAATGCGAAACATCAAGTCGGGAATAGCATCCAAAATTGCTTTATAGCGAGCCTCGCTCTCTTGCAATTTTTCTTGGGCTTGTTTTCGGTCTGTAACATCCATGACTAAGCCATTCCACAAAAAATCGCCTGCTTCTTGTAGTTCGGGTTGCGAAGTACCTTGAATCCACTTCAGTTTGCCACTAGGCGTAATGATGCGACCTTCCCAATGCCAAGGTTTAAAAGTGGTACTACAAACAGTAATAGATTCTGTAAAAGCTTTTATATCCTGTGGATGAATCAGTTTGTATAGCACCTGAAAGTCTGCCTGTACAGCTTCTGGTTTTAATTCATACAAATATTCACAGCCAGAACTAATATAAGGGATAAACACAGAGCCATCCTGCCGTTGCAGAATTTGGAAAATCATCCCCGGTAAATTGGCAGCAATTGTTTCCAATAGAGCGATCTTCTCTGGCTGGAAATCTGGTGATTTGACAATTTCATCCACTCTTTGAACCTTTGATATATAAGCAATTGACATAATATTCAAGGCAATCATAGCCATTATGAGACTTTTTTGGCTGTTGGCGTTATCACTAATAGCAGAAAAAGTTCCTCTACTTTCAGAGTAGTTCTGGATGCAGCGATCGCATTCACCCAATCGGGTGAACCAGTTATCCAAGAACTAATCACTTCACAATTGCTGTACATGAATAGCGCGGCGTTTAACCCGTGCTGAGTGAAGTTGAGGTAAACGTTTAAGACCTAGATTGAATTTCTTAATTGAGTTGCTCATGTTCAGGAGGAATTTCAATCCTCTTCTGAAATACTAAGCTAACCATCAATCAAGTTGCATCATTGTTTCTTTGCGTAAGGTGTCTTTCTATTAGGACTTACGCAAACAATAGCCAAAATTCTGATTATCAGGTAGGGGAAATACCCTGCGGGTGACGCTCCTTCGTCGCTACCGCTGTGCTAACGCTGAAAGCGTTCTCGTAAGAGTAGCCGCTTTGCGTCACATTAATTGCCTCTACCGCGCGGGTCTATTTCCCTCTAAAAAATGATTATTGAAATCTGCTGAATTTATGTCTAACTAATCATCTTCTCTAAAGCAATTTGCAAATCTTTTGTCAAATCGCTTACACCTTGTCTAGCTGCATAGCGATCGCCCTGAGAATTGCGAAAGCGTTCAGTAACTGAAATTGGCTCTCCCACAGTGATATGTGCCTGGCGCAAACCTAAGCGAGGTCGCCCTGGAAGTGTTGTATCTTGAATTCGAGAAAGCATATCGAATACAAGTAGCGCTGTTTCTGCAAACCGTTCTGCTGTCGGTTTTTCTTGAATATAAGTAGCTGTGACTGCAACAAAACTTTCCACTATCCGCATGTGTCGCATCCGCAAGTCTGCTTCTTCAGCAATCCAGTCAGCCAAACCGCGTTTAAAGGGTGGTAAAGCATTGATATCTGGCAAATCTTCCCGGTAAATGTAATTCCAACCAGCCTCTTCCAAGCGGCGACAACGGTCAATAAAATTACCCTGTGCCTGAACTCCAAAATATTGCTCAGTAACTTTTAAAGCCTTATCCAGCAAGCGATGAAGTCGGGCAATTAATACTTGATTTGGGCTAGCAGATTCATCAGTTGAGCTGGTTTTTGGGATGTCTTGATGATAGAAGCGACGATAAAATTCTTCCATCTCAGTAATGAGATATTCAGCTAACCTACAGAGGCGTTGATAGTAAATCTCTTCTTGAGTGCCCCGATCAATTTCCTTAACTGCCAAGCCGCTATCAGCTTCCAACTTACTCAACAGCCAATCCAGTTTAGACCAAGGTGGCTCGACGTAGCGATACTGGATAGCGATCGGCACAATAATCACAGTTTCAGTGCGATTGGCTTTTTGTAAGTCTTCTACACACCAGAACCCCATTTGAGCAACGCCTGGTTCCAGTGGGCTAACAATACCACTATGACCATTAGTACCGCCTTCTGGTGCTACTGCGATCGGTAGTTCGCCATTAGCAAATAACTCCCGTGCAGTTTGGATCGCTTGCCGATCTAATCGTCTACCCCGATGAACCGGTACACCTCCCACCCGTGAAAATAACCAACCTAGCCAATTTCCAGCCCAAACCGTCATACCCCGGTCATAGAGAAAATAACTGTGAACAAGGGATTGCAGTAAAATACCTTCCTGACGGGCAACTCGTGGCACAATACGGGAAAGCAAATACAGCATACACAGAGGATCTTCCACCTCTGGGTGACGAAATGCTAACAAAAAGCGAATTTTCCCAGCCTGGAATTGTTGATAAAGTTCAGCTAATACCTCAACATTCTTGGCTTCAATATCGACAATCCCAGCCGTTAGCCAAGGGCGAGTACGAAACCGTAGTGCGATCGGCAGTAACCACCGAACAATCTGGAGTACCAATGGGTTAAACCGTTGAGTAATAAATTTCAGTGGTGGTTGAGTAGACTGAATCGATCTAGGCAAGTCGCTCTCCAGATTGTGTTTTTAGCGATTGTACAACGTACTGAGTGAAAAGATTCATAAGTACTACTTCTTAATCAAGACTCAGCACTAAGAAACTCTTCAAAGATATATAAACCTCATCTATGTTGAAACCTAGAGTTTTTTAAAAGATATATTTATGTAGGTTGGGTGGAGTGAAACGCAACCCAACATTACCACTTATTTATGTTGGGTTACGCTATCCCTGCACCCAACCGACAAAACTACAAAACTACGGTTCTCAAGGTAGACGAGGTTTAGATCCTAAGTATCGAATAAAAAATTACTTTGGATGTTTAGGAAAATTTCGGAGTAAATATCCAAATACAGCTAGATTTAACAAAAAGATGAATGTTTTTATCAGAGATATTCCCCGAATTAATTCATAAACTTCTGGTGGGATACTGATACCGACAAGTCCCAATACCAAGACATGGGCCCAACGCTTCTCGTACCACAAACCAACAGCTTCAATAGTAGTAACAATAGCATAAACTCCTGCTCCAATGCCGCTAAATGCCAAAGTTCTAGGATTTAAATTGATAACTTTCTTTAAAATCCAATCAATAATTATCGATTTACCTTCTAAAACATAATTTTCTGAGAAAGCCTCTAGAGTTTGATAATTTTTTAATGTCAATAATAAAGCAATAGAAGTAACCATAAGTAGCAAGGCAGCAAATGATTTGTAGGCAACAATTGCCACTAACCCCAATGGACGCTTTTTCAAACAACCCCCTAAAAATATATATAAGCCAAACTTTGATTTACTGCCTCTGGATGATACCAACTAAGAAGTTTATTGTAGCAACACTTTCTTGTCTCATTTTTCCACTTTTTGCAACCAGTAAATCAAGTGTTAATACTACCGATTGAAGTGTGGGATGTGGGTTACAACTCCAAAACAGAAATATTGTTGCGGAAGATTTAGTTAAGGCTGCTGTCATTGCTAACAAATTCAACCGCAAATTTTGAACCTCAAAATTACCTACGTTTTGTCAGGTAATAGTTGACTTAATTATGTAGAGATTTTTCTAACTAAGTACAGCTTTGAAAATAAGACGATTGGATGTGATACTAACTTACCTATCTCTTAACTTTTAGCCTAATAATTGCCAAACCCCATTCCGTACTAGATTAAGGGATTTTGATTTAGGTGTGTTTTATTTGGGTATTACTAGCGATCGCACTTGAGATAAATTATATCCAATGGAGGTTAGCGGACTCGAACCGCTGACATCCTGCTTGCAAAGCAGGCGCTCTACCAACTGAGCTAAACCCCCATAAAATTAAAATAGCAGGCAACATTCGTTTGACGTTGCTATTGTAACTTATATTATTTTCTTACTAATAGGGATGAATTCAGAAAACATTCAGATTATTGCAGCATTGTATAAATTTGTCAAGCTGCCAGATTTTGCCGAGAAACGAGATCCTCTGCTGTCTTACTGCCAAGCGCAAGGTGTCAAGGGGACAATTTTGTTGGCACAAGAAGGCATTAACGGTACAATAGCGGGTTCGCGTCAGGCGATTGATTCTGTTCTCTGGTTTCTGCGTAGTGACCCCCGTTTAGCAGACCTAGAATACAAAGAGTCCCATACTGAAACTCCACCTTTTGAGCGGATGAAGGTGCGGTTGAAGTCAGAAATTGTCACTTTGGGGTTGCCTGAAATTGACCCAACTGAGAAAGTTGGCACTTATGTCAGTCCCCAAGAATGGAATGATTTGATTTGCGATCCAGAAGTAACTGTGATTGACACTCGCAATGATTATGAGGTGAATATCGGTACTTTTCAAGGAGCAGAAAATCCCCAAACTAGCTCATTCCGAGAATTTCCCGATTATGTGGTACAGAACCTTGACCCAACTAAACACAAAAAGGTTGCCTTGTTTTGTACAGGTGGCATTCGCTGTGAAAAGGCTTCATCTTTCATGCTTGCCCAAGGTTTTGCAGAAGTTTATCATCTCAAAGGCGGCATTCTCAAGTATTTGGAAGAAGTTCCGGCACAAGAAAGTTTATGGCAAGGTGAATGTTTTGTCTTTGACGAGCGGGTAGCTGTCAGTCATGGGTTGGAGGAAGGAAGTTATGAGTTGTGCTTCTGTTGTGGGTATCCAATTTCTGAAGAAGATAAAATATCTCCCAAATATGAGCAGGGTATCTCCTGTGCCTACTGTTTTGATAGCCTCACCGAGGAGAAAAGATCGCGTCAACAGGAAAAATGGCGGCACTACCAAACCCAAGTTGCTAATTCCAAAAATCGGGATGTAAGCTAACGGATTTCAAGTTTGTGTAGAGGGGATCTAATACCATTTCTGTTTCAAGATGCGCTGATAAGAGTTATCCAAAACTACAGGCTGTAAGGGCAATTGATGAATTGCCCCTAGGTGAATCAAGCGCAGCCTCACATAGAATATCTCTAGTCTTAACTTAATTTGTAGAAGTACTAAAAGATAGTGCAGATGCTTCTATCAAATGCGAAGGGTGGCGTTTCCAAAAACTCAAAATCTCTTCGCCAACCTGTTGAGGATAGAAGTAGTGAAAAAAATGATACCCTTGTGGGCATTCCCAGAGTTTATCTTCTGGCTTCAACCAATTCAACCAGTCATGTAATACAGTTGGGTTGACTACCGGATCACTCTTGCTACCACATACCATCATTGGCATAGAAACTCCACCCTTGGGTAAATAAACCAACTTAAACAAAGAGTGTTGTGAAGGAGATTGTTCTAAATCTTTATCTAAGGCAGCTACTAACTTCTTAGTGGTATGAGGTGGTTGATTTCCAAAAAGACTGCGAACGGTACTTGCTAAAACTAGCTCACGGCTGATGCTAAAAAGTTGTCGTTGAAAGTAATAGTGAGCTTGCCAATTGTTTGCAGGTTGAGCTGCTACAGCCAGGAGAGTTAGCGATCGCACTTTTTGGGGAAATCGGCGAGCAAAGGTTAAAGCGATCGCACCACTCATTCCATGTCCCGCTAAATGCACGGGGCGAGCGCGCCATTCTAAAAAATCATACAGCAACTTTACAGCTTGATCTATGGAACTCGCTTCATCTTTGGTTTGTTGGTATTCCCACTGGGCAATTCTCATATACCCAGATAAGTAATCAAGTAACGGTTTATCAAAACGCTTCAAAATAGGAC
Source organism: Nostoc sp. LEGE 12447 (assembly GCF_015206985.1). Taxonomy (NCBI): domain Bacteria; kingdom Bacillati; phylum Cyanobacteriota; class Cyanophyceae; order Nostocales; family Nostocaceae; genus Nostoc; species Nostoc sp. LEGE 12447. Next base: position 275,413 of record NZ_JADEXT010000002.1, read on the forward strand.
TTGCATTTAACCACAGAACATCAAATGAATCAGACATAAATTACCTATAATTTCTAAACTATCAATAGTAGGAGCTTACAGCTAGCTGTAAGCTCCTAATTTCTACAAACCAAATTCTGTTTTCAACTGAGCAACCCAAGTTTTAATTCGCTCGTCTGTGAGATCGGATTGACTACCTTCATCAAGTGCCAAACCAACAAACTTGCCATTTTTCAAAGCTCTAGAATTCTCAAATTCATAACCCTCTGTTGACCAGTAGCCAACAGTTTTACCGCCGCGCTGGGAAATTTTTTCTTCCAGAATTCCCATTGCATCTTGAAAGTTATCAGCATAGCCATATTGATCTCCATCACCAAAATAGGCAACTAACTTACCGCTAAAATTTATTTCATCCAGATCGGAATAAAAGCTTTCCCAATCGCTCTGAAGTTGACCAATATCCCAAGTTGGAGAGCCAATAATCAGTAATTCATACTCATCAAAAGTGGTAGTATCCGCCTCGTAAATAGGATGTAATGTTACAACATCACCACCAAACTCATCCCGAATTTTTTCAGCATCAGATTCAGTGTTGCCAGTTTGAGTACCATAAAACAGACCGATTTTTTTCGACATATTGCCACCTGGTATATGAATTTGGAACGCAATAATTTACGCAAGGATACTTATTGTCCTTGCTTGTTGAAATATATTTTAGCTTAATGAATATCTATCTCAATAAGCTTGGAGATATCCTACCAGATTTATTGATAGTTTTTATCATTTAGCATGGGTTAAGTTTTGTAAAGTATTTTAGGGAATAAACCGGAAAAGCGGGCGGCGGTTCATTCCAACTCAATCAGGAGCGGGGCAATACGGTTCAAATGGCTACTGGCAAAAATTTTGAGGTTTCGAGACGCGATAAATCGCCGTCTCTACAAGTGTTTTGGTCTTACCTAAACTGTATTGAGGAGTAGGCTACAAACCAACTTCTTGATAAATGCCTTACGGTATCCTCACACAATATTCAAGGGAATTACTAATTTCAAAAGCTACATTGCTAAAAGAAGCTAGAGAGAGTAAATTTTGTGTGCATTTATGAAATTAATCCAAATAATAAAAATAGCTGTAATTCCTGTTTTAACTGTATTGAGCTTGTTGTCTGCATCAAATAAAGCGCTAGCTGACTATTTAACTAGTCAGGGTTCAGGAGGTGATTATCGTTATGAATTATGGTCTAGCGATCTAGCGATGATAATAGCCATTACTATTTGAAAGTTTGGGCATCTGAGGCAAGCCAAAACTGTGACTCATACACTACAACTAGAGCATTCACCTCTACTAGGGAAGCTTTAATTTATTTTGATTGCAACTACGCTGGTAGAAATTTACCAGAATGTTCTCAATGATAATTTTGAACCCATCTCGCCAAAATTCGTTATTTATTGTAATAATCATGCTTGCGAATTCACTGACGTAATTCGTAATTAAAGAATTCAATTACGAATTACGAATTACGAATTACACTTCGGCTGGTTGATATTCTTGTTGTCTTTCCACAAAACTCTGAACACGGGTACGGTAATTTCTGACAGTCTCATCTACCCATTCGCGATCATTGCTATTTGCATACAGATGCACCAGTGGTTCGCTGGCATCTGGTAAAACTAACAACCAACTATCATCATAAGGTTGACAAATTTTCACTCCATCAATGAGTTCTAAGTTTTGGGCTGGGTGAGTTTCCACTAAGTAACGCATCAAAGCACCCTTGGCTGTCCACGGACAACGGACTGTATAAGTTTTATGAATTACACGGGGCAATTCTGACCGCGCAGCAGCTAGCGATCGCTCCTGTATAGTCAACATCTCAATGATCTTTGCAATACAGAACATAGAATCAAATCCCGGATGCAGTTGCGGGAAAATAAAACCAGTCTCTCCACTACCTCCCAAAACCACATTCGGATTTTTTTGACAAGCTTCCATTAAAGCTGTAGGGTTGGCTTTGGTGCGAATTACCCTGCCATCATGACGACGGGCGACTTGTTCAATAGCACTAGAAGCATGAACCGGGACTACTACTGTTCCTCTGGGGTTAGCCGTCAGAATCATGTCTACCATCAGTGCTGTTAAAGTTTCCCCACGAATTGGGTAGCCAGATTCATCAACTAAAATCAGCTGTTCTCCATTAGCTGAGACTTGCACACCAAAGTTAGCTTTCAATGCTTCCACTACATGACCTAACTGAGTTAGCAGTCCTTCGCGATCGGTGATTGACATCGCCGATTTATTGACACTGGCGTTCAGTACTACTGCATCAGCACCAAATTTATCCAACATTTGGGGTAAAACTGCCCCTGATACTGCATAAACATAATCAATCACCACTTTTGCCCGACTATTGCGGAGTGTGTGAACATGCAAAAGTTTCTCAAAAGCAGTACAGTAGCGATCCATGACTTGGCTGGGGTAAGATACATCACCAATTTCATGAATTAGCGCCCGTCGCATATCTTCCTTAAAGTAAGCACCTTCGATTTTCTTTTCCAGGGCTTTGGAAATATTAATGCCCTTAGCATCCATGAATTCAATCAGAATGTAGTCCGGGCGATCGGGGTGGACTCGCACATGGATACCACCAGCTACCGACATTGTGGGTATAACCGTGCGGGCGATGGGGATAGCTGTAGCATCGAGGTTTTGAATATCAATACCTACTGACATTAAACCAGCAATGAGCGATCGCGTCACCATCCGAGAGACATTACGCTGGTCACGGGAAACCGTTACCTTAGAACCAGGTTTCAAGGTAGAACCGTAAGCAGATCCCAATTTCACGGCGAATTCTGGGGTGATGTCGATATTCGCTAATCCTTGCACACCACGTTGCCCAAATAAATTTCGTTGAGCGGTGTTGCCCCAAATCAAGTTAATGTTTAAAACTGCCCCTGACTCAATCTTCTTACTTGGCCATACGCGCACACCGGGGCTAATTTGGGCTTCTTCTCCCACCGTGGAAAGCGAACCCACAACAGCAGCTTCTAATACATGGGCGCGGCGGTCTACACGAGCGCCACGGGAAATCACACAAGCAGAAAGATGTGCTTCATCACCTATAAATGCCCCATTCCACACTATCGGACGTTTGAGATTGGCATCAGCACCAATAGTAACGTTATCACCAATTACGGTTCCAGCTTCAATCTGCACTCTTGCACCGATGCGGCAATTGTCACCAATCACTGCCGGGGTTTCAATCACAGCCGTTTGGTCGATGTAAGTATTTTGACCTACCCATAACTCATGGGAAACTTCTTTGTAGGCAAAATCGAGATTTACCTTTCGATCTAATGCATCATACTGAGCTTCCCGATAGGCATCTAAGTGACCAACATCACACCAGTAGCCTTGAGCGATGTAACCATACATTGGCTCATCTTTTGCTAATAGTAAGGGGAATAAGTCTTTGGAAAAGTCGCATTCAATGTTTGCTGGCAGATATTCTAAAACTTCTGGTTCGAGAATGTAAGTGCCAGTGTTGACGGTATCGGAAAAAATTTCACTACTAGAGGGTTTTTCTAAAAATCGCCGAATTCGTCTTTCCTCATCCGTAATCACCACCCCAAACTCAATCGGGTTAGGAACCCTGGTTAAAATCAAAGTAGCTTTCGACTTGTTTTGTTTGTGAAATGCGATCGCAGCCGTGAGGTCAAAATCTGTTATGCTATCACCGCTAATGACTAAAAAAGTTTCATCCAGAAGTTCGGCAATGTTTTTCACACAGCCTGCTGTACCCAAAGGCTGATCTTCTTCGACGGCATAAGTCATCTGAACACCAAAATCGCTGCCATCTTGAAAATAGTCTCGCAAGACATCAGGTAAATAATGCAATGTCGCAATAACTTCTGTAATTTGATGTCTCTTCAGAAGATTGATAATATGTTCAGCAATTGGTCGATTTAGGATTGGCACCATCGGTTTGGGCAGATCGCAAGTTAACGGGCGAAGCCGCGTTCCCGAACCCCCTGCCATCAGTACTGCACGCATAAATCCTCCTTAAAGTAGTTACAGCCTTCAGCGCTTGAAAACGTATCACATATATTTTGTTCTTCTTTCTCTAGTCTCCTATGGATATCGATTTTTGAGGAACTTCCACAAGATGCATCTACGTTGGGGATTGGGTATTGGGAATTGGGCATTGGGCATTGAGCATGAAGAAGAGACAAGGGAGACAAGAGAGAGACTTGTTCAATAATTCCTCCTTGTCCCCCTGCCTCCCCTGCTTCCCCTGCCCCCTGCTTCTTATTGGCAATGATAAAGTTCGTATTCATAGCCGTCTACGCTTGGCAAAGATTTAGTATCAGCGACGCATGTTTTGACGGCTTCTGCTACTGGGGCATGAAAGTTTACCGACCACAAGTCAAAAGGTCGTGGTAGCGTCTTTAAGGTATTTTCTAGAGCAATGGTGGAAGTATTCGGCTCTTGATATTGATGGGCAAGGAGAAACAAAGAATTTTGAGGCGAATTGGCAAGTTTCAACTCCCTAGCTACTCCCATCATTTCCCCAGTGTGTATATAACTTTTGTGAGTAGTGGCAATCAGTACTGGTACTGGGGATATTTGTTGGATGAGTTGCACAAACAGGTCAGGGCGATAATATTTTTGATAGCCGAGATTGCAAATTACTGTAACTGCACTAAAAAATCCCATTAGCCAAATTAACATCACGGCTTTTTTACCGTTTATTCCCCATTTACCTATGCTTTTTATTTCCTTGGGGGGATGCCAACAAACTGCGAGACTTGCGCCTAGCAAGACAACGATCGCAGGATAGTAAACAAAGTTATATCTAGCGCCTCTGGTCAGGTCAATACCCAAAAAGTACGTAAAGATCAAAAATAAAGCGATCGCACTAACCGCAATTCCAATAAATACCTGAATCATAATCCGGTTTTCTGGATGCTGTAGTTGAATTTTGATCCCACGCAGCAAAATTGGTACTGCCCAAATAAAGAAAGCCAGCATCACTATTCCAGAAGGAATCACCACCAATAGCTGTGAAGATTCAACTGGTAATAGGGAAATCATTGCAATCAATGTTCCTAAAGCTTGAAAAATTGGGCTTAACCAATCTAGTCCAACACGCGAACCTCGAATCCACTCGGTCAAGATCCCACGGTTTTTATTCTCTAACAAGATTGGTATCCAAATTAAACCCGCCGCCAAAGTACCTACCGCAACGGCATAAATGCGCCGCCAGGGAGAAGAGAAGAGGAGAGAAAATTTGGTGCTAGTTTGCAATTGAAGCCAAGCAAGAGAAATCAAAACTACGGCTTCTGTATAGAGGGTGAAGGTGAAAAAATAATGAGTAGCAATACCCAAAGCATTAATTGCTACCCACGAAAGTGCTACCCATATAGGTAAAGGTGTGCGGTTTTGAATATGACGTGTGGCAATTACTAAGCAGGTGAGCGAACCAATCACCCATAAGATTGCCAAAGTGTAATGACGTGCTTCTTGTGCTAAAAATACGGGGTAGGGTGATACTGCGATCGTGGCAGCAGCTAATTGTCCTACTAGCCGCGAACGAAATGCTACTTTACCTAACACGTAAAAACACGGTATTGAGACAGCACCGAATATCGCAGGTAGCGATCGTGCTGCAAATAGCGATACTAATCCTCCTTCGCTAGGAAATAATTTCATCCATAGGTAAGCCAGCACAAAATACAGAGGTGGATGACTATCTTGTGTAGCTAAATTATGAACCACATCACCAATACTAGCTGCTGGGTTGGGTTGCAGTGGTTGTAATAAGATATCAGGTGCGATCGCCTGATCTAGGGGTACTGATAAAAAATTGTTACCCAAGCTAAACACTAAGGTGGAAAACTCATCAGTCCAAGGAGACTTTGTTGTCAAGTTGGTTAGGCGTAAGCTAATGCCGATGAGCAACCACATCAAAATCAGCAAAGGGTGAAGCCAGGAAGGTGGGAGGCGAGCTTGCCAATAATTATACCAGTGCTTGTGTTGTGAGGCAGAATTAGTATCTACAATCTGTACACAAGGGTCAGTAGATGTAGGTAGCAACGAGATAATTTTTTTGTAAAAATAAAATGCACCTTTGAAAATAACTCTCATTGCCGGGCCTTATACAAATGGATTTGTAGATTTGACGTTTGAGATTTAAGTTCGTTCTAAAATCCAAGAACAAAAATCAAAATCTCAAATCCTTCGTTGTGATTATTTAACATTAGTGACGCGCTAGCTAAGTTTCATCCCATTTAGGAGGGGATTCAAACCCCGTCTAAATTAAGCCTTCTGCCTTCTTCAACTGAATTTTAAGTTTAACCACTATTTTGTGTTACGTATCAACGCTTACACAATTTTTTATCCCAAAAAATCATCAATACTGTACCATTAAGCCAGCGAAGTCAGCAAATATACAGTTGGTCGAGACTATGTAAAGACTTTTTTAGATTGTTATATTAGTTATACTAATCTAAAATCATTAGTTGGTTAATGACTATAAGTTAAAAAAATACTAGTTTACCAAATTTTAAAATTGGTGGTCAACAAAAAAGTAATGAGTACAGATTAAGAACTAATGGAATTCTGAATCCTGAGTTATTATTGAATCCAGCTAAATTACTTTGATATTTAGCTATATAGTTAAATATTTTTAGGTCATCATACTGCTGTGTTGCCATAAAAAATGTAGTTAAAATCAATCAAACCCGCTTTAAATGGCGATTATACTATCAACCATAAGAGCCGTAAAGCAATTCAAAATCTAAAATGTTCGTGTAGCAGTCTCATAGATAAAAAGCACAATACTAGCAAGCTTTTTGGCATTCAGAATGTGCCAATTAAATACATATTAGCTTATTAAAGTCAAGAGATTTACACTTTTCCAAGAATTTATCGACATATATAAAAATAAAATTAACAAAAATTAATATTCATGTAAATTAAGTATACTATTTAGCAGCCATTGGATTGTAAATCTCTCAAAAGTAACAGCATAAAATCCCCCAAGAGGGCATTGCAAAAAAGATGAAAATTTTGTTTGTTATTAATCTAATGCCTTTGTTTATTGCTGGTATTGAGTAAATAAACATCTAAAAAATACAGGGTAGATCATGCATATTCCTGATGGATTTGTTTCTGTTCCGGTGGCAGGGGCTACTGGTTTAGCCAGTGTAGCAGCACTTTTTATTGCCTTCGAGCGATCGCAAGAAGCTTTTGGTATCCGTCGTGCGCCCATACTGGGATTAACCACTGCCTTTATTTTTGCCGCCCAGATGATCAATTTTCCGGTAGCTGGAGGTACTAGTGGTCACTTACTAGGAGGAACCTTAGCTGCGATCGTTTTGGGTAGTCCGTGGGCAGGAACGTTGTGTATTGCCACAGTTTTAATTATTCAAGCTGTGCTATTTGCTGATGGTGGCATTACAGCCTTGGGAGCAAATATTTTCAATATGGCAGTAGTTGGTGTTTGGGTAGGCTGGATTTTAACCCAAACCTTGCAACGGCTGTTGGGGGGATTTAAAGGGCGTTTACCCCTAGCTGCTGGTATAGCTGCTGGCGTAAGTGTAGTGGTAGCTGCTATAGCTTGTGCTATTGAGTTAGCCCTTTCTGGTACTGCACCTGTAGCCATAGTTTTACCAGCTATGACTGGCGTGCATATTTTGATTGGCATTGGCGAAGGGATAATTACTGGGGGTGTACTGACTTATTTAGCTACAGCCCGGCCAGATTTATTACCAGGGGAACAGCAGGAATTTCGTGGCTGGTCAGTGCCTATTGTCACCATTTTCTTGATTGCAGGAGTACTGTCACTCTTTGCCTCAGCCTGGCCTGATGGTTTAGAAAAAGTCGCTGAAAATACAGGTTTCATTGATTTAGCTGCGAAAGTCCGGGTAATTGTGCCGACTCCCTTAGCTGACTATAGTATTAAGGGTTTGGGGCCAATTGGTACTAGTATCGCTGGACTTATGGGAGCTACAGTTTGCTTTGCTGTAGCCTTTGGGATTGCCAAGGTGGTGAAACCGAAGAATGCTTAAACTTTCTTTGCCATTACGTTTGCAGCTGTCTCTAGTGATTGTGGTGGGAGCAGCGTTACTAAAATATCATGCTTGGTATTGCTTAGGTGTATATGCCGCGATCGCACTTTTGTGGGCTTGGCTGTTGCGCGTATCAATTCGCCACTTGGGAGGATTACTCGGTACAGAATTGATTTTTTTGTCATTGCTAGCCTTGCCTTTGGGATGGGAAAGAGCCAGCTTTTTACTGCTTCGTTCGCTGGTTTGTCTAGTTACTATGAATAGTTTTTTGTTAACCTTACCGCCCCACAGCTTTGGTATAGCCCTGAAAGGCTTACCCGTACCAGCACCTTTAAAGGAAAACTTGTTGTTAGCTGGGCAATATATGGAAATTTTGCTCTCAGAAGTAACGCGAATGCAGCGCAGCGCTCAATTACGTGGTCTGAATGGAACTACGGGATGGTTGCGCTACGCCAGTGCTGCCATGATTGGAGCCTTGTATCTCCGCAGTCTCGATAGGGCAGAACGAGTCTATGGGGCAATGGTAGCTCGCGGTTACAACGGGCAATTGCCCATCGATTCTCCTCTCAGACCGAAAGAGCGTTTTGCCGTATTACTAGCTTGTGCGATCGCTGCTACTGTAACCCTAACTTCTTACAAAATTTAACCCAATCCTCACTCCGCAATATTGAGTTTGTGAATCTTGAAATCTTTAACATCTAATCCCCAACCACCAACCCACAACCCCCACGCAACTGTCGTTGAAGTTGAGAACTTGGTCTATGCCTATTCTCGCCAGGAGCCGGTATTACAAGAAATTTCTTTTACTTTGAATAAAGGCGATCGCGTCGCCTTGATGGGAGCAACTGGTTCTGGAAAAAGCACCTTGCTAGAGAACCTAATTGGCTTAAAACAACCCCAAACGGGGAAAATTACCATTAATGGCATCCCGCTAGAACCCAAAACTCTACCTCAAATACGTCGTCAAATTGGCTTTAGCTTTCAAGATGCCAACGACCAACTATTTATGCCCACCATCTTGGAAGATATTACCTTTGGCCCACGCAACTACGGAATGTCACCAGCAGAGGCTAGCGATCGCGCCCGGCAGTTATTAGCTGATTTCGGACTAGAAGCCTACGCTAATCGCTCCGCTCACGAACTTTCTGGGGGGCAAAAACGCCTTGCTGCCCTAGCCTCAATTTTAGCCCTAGACCCAACAATTCTAATTTTGGATGAGCCGACTAACGGTCTCGATCCAGCATGGCGACGACATTTAGCGCAAGTGTTGTTAAAGTTGCCAGTGCAGGTGATGTTAATTGCCTCCCATGACCTAAATTGGTTAGGTAGAGTTACGCAACGTGCTTTGGTGCTGTCTGGTGGTCGAATTCAAATAGACGGCAATATTAAGCCACTTTTGCAAGATGGTGCTACTTTAGACCAGTTAGGTTTGCCCATAGATTGGTAATTTGAGATTGGGGCATGGGCACAGAAGTGGAGTTTAAAGAATCATTCACTATTCTCTCTGCCCATTGCCCGTAATATTAGATACTATATTTTGGGTTTTATTGCTGTTGGGGTGTTAATGTCTGTTTTACATAAATATACTGTTATTGCTCCTGTTAGCCTGAGCATCGCTTTGTTCGTTACCAGTTGCAGCGAAAATAAAGTTTCTCAGTGCCAGCGACTGATTCGAGTTGTAAATGCCGGAACTTCTCTGATTGATAACAATAAAGGAAGGCAAGTCATCACCAGCATACAACTATCTAAAGATTTAGAATTTGTGACTAAATCGATTAAGGAACTGAATTTAAAAGATCCCAAGCTGAAAGGATTCCAAAGCGGTTTTGTCAATATTTTTCAGAATCTTAGTCAAGCGATCGCCAAAGCTGGTAGAGCCCTTGGTGCAACCAAGACAGCAGAAGCTTCAGAATCGGGTAGAGAAAAAATCCAAAAGGCTAGAACCGAAATTGACTCAGCACTGACAACAGCTACAAATCTTGGCAAGCAGTCAGATACATTAGTCAATCAGATGAATAAGTATTGTAGCCAGCCAGAATAATTTATCTGGGGCATTGGGCATTGGGCATGAAGAAGAGACAAGGGAGACAAGAGAGAGACTTGTTCAATAATTCCTCCTTGTCCCCCTGCTTCCCTTGCTCCCCTGCCCCTCAATCCCAGACATAGTAATTTTTATCACTCTTTTTTCATAAATTTTCCTGATATACACCAACTTTGTCTGTCAAAAGAAATATTGGTGCAAGTCAAATGAAATACCATGAGTGATATTAGTCTACTGATGGCGGGTGTGCTAGCAACAGGGCCAATCTCTGCCCTTAATTTACCAGAACAGCCTGTAATCACGCCAGATAATCTGGTGCAGCAGTCAACACAAGAAAATTTATCTCAAGTTGTTTCGCCTGCTGAAATTACACCACCTGAATTTGTGCAGCCAGATATAACTACTTCATCAGCTAAAAAGCACAAGTACGAAAATATACTTAAAAAAAGCAGAGAAAAAATTCAATTTATAAATTCCCCTAATTTACCTCAGTTAAAAGATACTCAAGCTGTAACAGAAGTTGCCCAGAACCAGGAAAACACAGAAGAATTCTCTCTATCTCCTCAGCCTCCCGACTCAGACAACCAAATGTCTCAAGTCACATCGGTGTCACAACTTAAAGACGTGCAACCTTCCGACTGGGCTTTTGATGCTTTGCAATCTCTAGTAGAACGCTATGGCTGCATTGCGGGATACCACGATGGGAATTATCTGGGAAACCGCACCATCAGCCGTTATGAATTTGCGGCTGGTTTAAACGCTTGTTTAGAGAAGATTAAAGAAGCGATGCCTGCGGCGGGCTACGCCTACGCTAATAATAAAATTAATACTGTTAATAGTGAAGATTTAATCCTGCTGCAAAGGTTGCAAAGCGAATTCAAAGCAGAGTTGCAGCAATTACAGCAGCGTGTTGAGGCTGTAGAAAACCGGACTACTGAATTACAAGTCAATCAGTTTTCCACAACTACCAGATTATTTGGTCAAGCCGTTTTTAGCGTTCAGGGAACCAATAGCCCCGATGTGGATTTGTTTCCTAGAGATGGAGTCCCTGAACGTCAGGGAAAAACCAATCTGACTTTCACAAGTAGCACCCAACTAACCTTAGCAACTTCATTTACAGGACGAGATTTGCTGTTAACAGGGCTATCTGCGGGTAATTTAGGTTCTAATGCAGCGTTGCTCTCTACTAATATGGGGCGGTTGGGTTTCGAGTCAAATACAGACAACAATCTAGTTGTTAGTGACTTATCTTATCGATTTGTCGTCTCGGATAACTTCGGAATTGTCGTAGGTACGGCGGGAGTCAACCCTATCAACACCTTTCGGGGTATTAGTCCTTTAGAAGGTTCTAGCGATGGTGCAATTTCTCTATTTGGTCAGCGTAACCCGATTTTAAGTATTGGCAACGGCACTGGCGGTATAGGCTTTGATTGGCAAATTAGCGATCGCATCAGTTTACAAGGCGTTTATAGTGCAGAAATTCCTAGTTTTTCTGGCAATATCAACCAGGGCGGACTATTCGGCGGTAGATTAACTGCTGGCGCTCAGTTAAGTTTAGCACCCACCGATAACATCGATATCGGCGTACATTATCTTTATTCCCACTCCCCAGATGGCTTATTAGGAAGTGGTATCGGCGATTCTCAACTGATTTCGCCTTTTGCAGATGCAACAGCTTTTGATACCCAAGCCATTGGCGCTACCGTTGCTTGGCGAATCAACTCTAACTTGCAATTGGGCGGTTGGGGTGGCTTTACTTCTTCCAAACCGTTCAACCTTCCTGGAAGTGTAGAAACTACAAACTGGATGGTGTTCGCGGCCTTTCCCAATTTGCTGCGTCCTGGAAATTTAGGGGGCGTTCTCGTCGGACAACCGCCCAAAATTACTTCGAGTACTTTACCCGATAACTTCAATTTTCCCAAGTTCTCTGATGGGGGAACAGCAGGTGGACGTAGTGACACATCAATTCACGTAGAACTTTTTTACCGCGCCCAATTGAGCGATAATGTCGCCCTGACTCCAGGCTTATTCGTCATTTTCAATCCCGATCACAATGCTGCTAACGATACTTTAGTCGTTGGAGCATTAAGAGCAACTTTCCGGTTTTAACTTTATACCGATGAAAATGTAATAAAAAGCGCTATTTTCATACTGACTAATTCGGTATGAAATGCTTGCATCGCTCAATAGAAGGAACGAAAAGCTGCGCGTATTTTTTTATATGTGATTAAAGGAGCAAATTTTTCATGAAATTAGATTCATTAACTAAATTGGGTTGTGCAGTTGTTAGCAGTAGCAGTTTAGCCGCAGTTATCATCAGTTTAGGTGGAACAAGTGCTTTTGCTCAAATCACCATTCAAAGCACTGGCACATTATCAGGTACTATCCAGCTTCCCAGCATTAATCCTAATTTCAATGGCAGTACGACTCGTGTTGATACAGATGACGCGGGGACTTACTCACGGAATTTAGGTACTAAGAACAATCCTAATTACGTTCCTGTATACAAGTCAGACTATGTGAAGGTACAAACACGCTCTGATGGTAGCCTGCATTACTTTGTTGACTTTAAAGGCATTCCGATTGTCTCCTTTAATGGCGTTCTGAATTCGCCGATTCTCTCTAGCGGTGAGTTAACACCCTATAAATACCAGGGGAGATTAGCAGGAACCACATTTCAAGGAGTAGTTCAGGATGAATTTAATCTCACAAAAGCCTTATACACTGGTACTGTCACCGATCCAAAAACCGGAAATCAATATCAGGGAACCTTTGAAGTGAGTGGATATGGAGTCCGATATAGCGATCGCAATGGTGGTGCAACCCCCACTGTCTTTGATTTCAAGTCCGATATTCCAGGTTCGCCAAAGGTGACTTCTTTGGAAATGACTAACTCCCCCCTAGCGAGGATAACCATCAAAGTACCTGCAAATGCAACTCTTATAACTCCCACACCAGTTGGTGGTAGTACGCCAACTCCTACACCCGTAGTTAGTGGTGATAGTACACCTACTCCCTCGCCAGTAATTAGCGGTGGTAGTACATCTACTCTGCCAACGATAGTTGATGGTGGAAGTGAATTCAATGTTACACCAATAGTTGATAGTGGAAGTGAATTTACTGTTACACCAGTAGTTGATGGTGGAAATGAATTCACTGTTACACCAGTAGTTGATGGTGGAAGTGAATTCACTGTTACACCAGTAGTTGATAATGGAAGTGCGATCGCTTCCCCTACACCTACAAGGACTAATTCTCCATCCCTTTCTACTACGCCTAATATGGAATTCAGTAACGGTAATTCCTTAGAGGGTAATCAAGTAATGGTTAACCCTGCAACCCTTGCTCAAGCTGCTTGTTCACAGGATTCTACCAATAGCTGCACAATACCCGCTTCACCCAAACAAGCGATCGGCCCCCGTAGTCGAGTGCTAGTACGTTAGTGATTTGAGGGCTTCTTTTGCCCCCCTTTTTTTCGCTACGGTGTACACACATCTTGTTAATGAAGCACAAATCCCCATTTACCTCCCTTGAAGGGGGGAAATGTCCGGTTTTCCCCCTGTATAAGCTACGGTGTACACACAAATCATCTGATCCCCCTAAATCCCCCTTAAAAAGGGGGACTTGAAGAAATTTCCCCCTTTTTAAGGGGGGTTAGGGGGGATCGAAACACTGTTAGACAACTTTATAAGACTTGTGTGTACACCGTAGCCCTTTATAAGGGGGAGTTAGAGGGGGTCAGAAAGACTTGTGTATACACGTTTTTTTAAGGGGGGGTTGGTAGGGTGGTTTTATATAAGCAGAGAAAATACTGAAACTGGGTTTCAAAGCCTCTCGACCTTTCGGGGAGATGTTTCGAGAGGGGTAAAAGCCGTGCCACAAAATTAAAAATCTAGACTTATGTATTTTTCTTTCTTTGTATAAAACCACCCCTTTTTTTAAGGGAATCAAAAGCCTGTGAAACGACTCTAGAAGACTTGTATGTACAGCATAGCTCTGTAAACTGAGGAGTTTGGGGATGTGGTCTTGGCAAAAGTTTTAAGGTGCTTCTGGAATTCTAGCAGGACAAAATGGAATAAATATGATACCCAGGACAGGGGCAACATTGCAATTAAAAAAGTCCACTAGAAGTTATTCGTGGTGTTTTGGTTGCTCAGGCTTCGTCTCAGTGGTAGATTTTACCCTGATGATTTTCTGGCTATACTAGTGATTTAAGCTGATTGATTGATAAATTTAATCCCCCAGTATGAAAAACATAAAAACTATAAATTTCAGACATAATATTAAGTGTGCATTTCCTTTTAAGTGACACAAAAGCCTTGTCTGCTCTTAGAGTAAATAAATTTCCTTGGGGGTAAAAAATTTCATCAGTCAATCACTGAGGTTATTAACACTAACATTACAGAGTCAATCTAAAACAATCAAACATCTTCTGAGTTAGCACCTATGAAAGAAGAATTGATAGCCAGAATTATACAAGTATTGCAAATTAATATGAGTTGGATGACTTGGAATTTATTTCTGGCTTTTATACCTTTGGCTTTGAGTGTGTGGCTATTTCGCATGAGGCGCGGTGGCACTTGGCTTTGGTGGCTAGGATTCTTAGTTTTCTATGCTTTTTTACCAAATGCACCGTATTTGTTGACCGATGTAATCCACTTGATAGATGATATCCGCACAATTCAATCTGTGTGGATGATTACTTTAATACTCATACCTCTGTATTTGCTAGTAATTCTCGGTGGATTTGAAGCTTACGTAATATCGTTAATTAATTGGGGTTACTACCTACATCGCATCGGTAAGAGTCAATGGATTTGGCGCGTTGAGTTAATTACACATTTTCTCTGTGCTGTTGGTGTTTATTGGGGGCGATTTTTACGTTTCAACAGTTGGGATTTTATTACTCAACCCGATGCCTTACTTACTAAAGGGGTAGAAGAAATTTTGGGAAAACAACCCTTAGTAATTATTGCCATCACCTTTGTGGTCCTTGCAGGTTTGTACTGGATTATGAAACGAGTAACTTTAGGTCTTAGCAAGCCAGGTAGTAGAATCGGGATCAAGTCAGAAAGCACTAACTCTAACACGCCAAACATTTGATATTCCTAGCGATTTCAGATTTTAAATTTGGGGTTTTCATTAGTAATTCCATTGATGAATATTGCCTATCAAAAGAAAGATGCAATTAAACCCTCCTTAAGGTGAAATAAACTCAGAAGCAAACGGTCGGACTTTGACCACCACCATCTGAGAATAGCGTCCTATCAGATCGTTGAATATCGATGGTCTGATCTGATGTTTTTGATCCGTTTATAGGAGGGGTATCTTATGGAGTTAATTTCTAGAGAAGAAATAAAGACATTAATAGAACAGCCAAAAGGGAATTGTGTTTCAATTTATATGCCAACGCACCCAGCCGGGCCAGAAGTGCGACAAAACCCAATTCGGTTTAAAAATTTGGTCAAGGAAGCAGAGACTCGTTTAGTTGATGCGGGTTTGGAGGAGAAAGATGCGATCGCATTATTGGAAAAATCCCATGAAATTGATACCCAAGAATTTTGGGAGCAAAAGGGAGAACCAGGGTTAGCGATTTTTATTTCTGAAAATATTTTTCGCTATTATACCCTGCCAATTGATTTTCAAGAGTTGGTCGTGGTTACAGACCGATTTCACATCAAGCCACTGCTGCCAATTTTAAATGGCAATGGTCGCTTCTATATCCTGGCCTTGAGCCAAAAAGATGTCAGATTCTTTGAAGGAACACGCTACAGTGTTAATGAGTTGGAAGTAGAAAATCTCCCTAAAAGTCGAGATGAAGCTCTGCAAATAGACGAGACTGCTCAAGAAGGTGAGTTCCACCTCGCACCATCAAAAGGAGGAACCACTAATCCTTTTTCACAGTCAGGCACATTTCACGGTCAGGGAAGTCCTGACAGAGATAAACAACAAGAATACATACTACAATTCTTTCAGATTATTGATCGCGCATTACATGAGAAACTGAAATTGCAAAAAGCGCCTTTGGTACTGGCTGGGGTAGAGTATCTCTTGCCTTTATATAAACAGGCAAATACTTACCAGCATTTGATGGATGAAGCGATCGCTGGTAATCCAGAAATTCTCAGCGCCCAAGAGTTACATGACCAAGCTTGGCCGATTGTCGAGGCTGATTTCCAGAAGTCCCAAGAAGGGTTTTTAGAGCAATTTCACGAATTGTTTGGTGGTGGTACTGGCAAGGCATCTAACAACCTGAAAGAAATTGTCTCAGCAGCTTATTACCAACGAGTGGATTCATTATTAGTTGCAGTTGGTCAACAACAGTGGGGTTTATTCGATCCAACCTCAGAAACGGTTTATTTGCACCCAGAAAAAGAAACTGGTGATGAAGATTTGTTGGATTTTGTTGCTGCTCATACTTTATTAAATGGTGGCACGGTTTACGCTGTTCCTCCAGAACAGGTTCCATATAGCACACCTGTTGTAGCAATTTATCGATATTGAACAAACATTTTGACGGTGTTGTATAAAGCTGAATGTGCTATGTACAACACCAACGATTATTACTATGAGACTGTTGGCGAATTAAAAGAGGGTGAAACCAAACATCCCATAAAAATGGCAAAGGGATTATGATGAAGCAGAGGTAAAAAGAGCAGCAAAACGAGAGACACGGGTCTTGCCAATAGGAACATTAGACCACCAAGCCCACATCCGGGAGAGATTAATGGCGGCAGCAGTGGCGATATGTTGAAGATGGGTTTTGGCAAGACCAATGTAACGAGTGCGGCGCAATTGATATGCACGAATTCCTTGAGAAAGAGAGCTTTCAACACCAGCACGTTTAGAATAAAGTTGTTTAAACTGTTGGGTGTTTTGTCTAGCTCTAGCAGAGGAAAGAGCCTCATAAAGAGGTTGAGGTTTGAGGGTGAGAACACGGGACAACTTTGGCGAGTGAGTACATAGAGAGCGGACAGGACAAGTAGTACAATCACTTTTGTGAAAGCGTGCTTGAATCACAGGATTATCATAGTTATCCGTTCGCAAATGCCAAGATTGACTGGTGTGACCTTGTGGGCAAATAGCACGGCGATTGTGCCAATCGACAGTAAAACTAGAAGCGTCAAAACCAAGTTGGGCTTGGGCTTGCCAACTGGAATCAGGAGGTACTCTGCCAACGATGTCAATTCCTAACTCAGTCTGACTCGTTAGCAAGTGTTGGGCATCAACATAACCAGTATCAACCATGTGTTCATCTGGCAAGAGGTTTTTATCAGCCAAAGCTTGATGAATAATCTGAGTCATTTCCACATCCGCAGTGGTTGCAGATGTAGTTTCGACATTGGTAATTAGATGCGGTGCATCGTCATCACAAGTTTCTGTTAGATGCAGGGTATAACCTGTCCAATTCATTTCTCTTTTTGTGCGGTTACGCGCTTCAATATCATACGGAGACTGGATGAGCTGTTTGTTCGGTGGTAAGTTGTCGGCTTCTCGCCAATAGACTTGCCCCTGTTGTAGTTCATATTGCTGTACCCACACACAGCGTAAAATTTCTACCGCTTTGAGATGCCGTAACCATTCTGGGTTCGATGCGTCATACAAGGCTGCCAATAACTGATGACCACACAGCCAATGGTCAATGCCAAGCTTCGTTGTTCTGTTTTCGATTTTGGTAAGCGATATTGTTCAAATCTGGTTGCATAACGCGAATACCAATCTTCATTAACTATTCTTAATAACCATTCATCAGCAACCGTTGCTAACTGATTTAAGGCATGGCGTAAGGTTTCTCCAACACACTCTAAACGGTTGAGTTGCCGGATTGCTGCTAGTACATGGGTCGAGTCGGTTCTGGCTTTTCCCCTAGCTTTGAGCCAACCTTTGTTTTGAAAATGTACCAGCATCAAATTTAGCAATTCGCTTTCTCGCCCGCAAGCAATTAATCGACTGCGAAATTCACTTAATACTGTGTAATCAAAACTGCTATCAGTGATTTCTAGTGCCAATGCGTATTTCCAATCAATCCGACTCCTGACTGCATCTGCCGTTTGTCGGTCAGTCAAACCTTCGGCAAATTGCATCACACTTACTAATGCCAACTGTCCTGGTGATATGCCGCTTTGTCCACAGTCTGCCCGAAACAATGTTACAAAGTCATTATCAAGGTACAGTACTCCCAGTTCATCCCGCATTTTCATATACACGTTTCCTTTGGGAAAGCATTTTCGTGCTACTTGCGCTGTTGTTTCTGGAATCAATGACCAGTCTCGCAGATGAAGAGTCATACCTGATTATTTATGCCACTTTTGTCTCACAATTATTCTGCTCACTAATTACTCCCTTGTTTTATGAGGGGTAAGACCCCTCACTTATTCGCCAACAGTCTCATGGAATTCGCTGCTTTAGGGACGTTTGGAAAGTATTTCGTCTGGAAGCCGCTTATGGATTCAATTTAATTGGGAAACTAGGATTAATCGGTAAATTAGGATTAATCGTGATACTAGGAACTACTTTAATCAGGCGAGAAACAGTGATATCAATCAGCTTATCTTGATTTGAGGCACTATGTCCTCCTTGTGATTGTCCAACGGAACATAAGTCATTTTTGTTCGGTACGAATAACCAGCTAGAAGGAGAGCAACCTATCCAAAAGTGTCTGATCATTTGAATTCTTGCTGTTGCCACAAACTCTCCCAGATTATTATAAGTTATGGGGCCACTAGCAATTAAGTATTGAGCAGAAGCAGGGGAAGGAGGCTCATCCGTTGGGCCTGCGTGTGAAAATTGTTTTACTACTGTTTGCGGATTTGATGAAATGCCGGAGTTAAATGTCACCTTATTATTCGTAAAAATTGTTGAGCTAGGATATAAAATTGGCCATGTGGTACCAGCACCAACATGAGGAACATACTTTGTACCATTTTCTTGATAGGATGCAGGTAAGAAGTATTGAGGGCCAATAAAAAAGTTTACCGATTCTCCTGATTTAATAACTAATGGATTGGGAGGAGAAGAAGTTCCACCGTATTGAGCTCCAAGACTTGGATTTAATAATGGTCTATTTTCTCTTGGCATGAGATTTAGAGCTTCATAAACATCAATATCCAAGCACGTCTTTGTTGAAGCACCAGGGCAACTATTAGTTTTTTGAGCTACAGCTTTTGAAGTTTGTGAATCTGTCCACGAATCCAAAGTTACAATTGTTGCTGTCAGACTAGCAATGGAAATACAAGCCACAATTGCTGTTGTAATAAATACGAGAATTTTTTTCTTCATAAATTCAACTCCAAATCAATCAAAATTTATTAAAAATATCTCTGTTTTGCCAAAGCAAATCTAAACTATGAATAGGATCTCCAAAGATTTTGACTAGTTTCCGCCCTAGCGCATAAAAATAAAATCTATATAGACTACAGAGAAAATACCTTGCCTTTCGGAAAATATTTCAAAATAATTTCGTCAGCTTTTAGTGGGAGCTAACCTAGAAAAAATCATTGTTCGCAATTACAGAACATATTATATTTAGTCACGCCCATCTACTTAAAGCGCTTTTCTTGTGTAAAATACTGTAATTCATTGTGTGACAAAGTATTATAATAGATAATACTTCTTAATAAATTTATTCATCAGGTGTTTCTTATGCCCTTGCGCCTATTGTTGACGACGCGCTGCTGCTAAAATTAGGCGTTGTTCAGCACGAGCGATCGCCTGATATGTTCGCTCAACTGCCTCCGGTTCAACAGAAATGGAAGTTATGCCCCATTCCACTAATTTATCGATGATTTCTGGATAGAGGGCTGGTGCTTGACCGCAGATTGAACAAGGTATACCGGCACTTTTAGCCATTTGGATCAGTTGAGCGATCGCACCCATAACTGCGGGATGACGTTCATTAAATACTTTTGCTAGCTGTCCTTGTTCTCGATCCACTCCGAGCAATAATTGGGTTAGGTCGTTTGTACCAATGGAAATTCCGGCTGCACCTGCTTTCACATATTCCGGCAGCAAAAATAGTACGCTTGGCACTTCCGCCATCATCCACAATTGAAACTGCGACACCTCGGTTAAAAGAGCTTGCTCAACTTTGCGACGGCAAAAGACAAATTCTTCTACAGTCCGCACAAATGGTAATAGTAGGTTGACATTGCTGTAACCAGCCTGCTGTACCCTTGCTAAAGCTTGCAGTTCTAACTCAAACACTGCGGGATTTCGTAAATAGCTGAAGGTGCCGCGTTCACCCAACATCGACTGGGGTGAATATTCTAAATTATCACTCAATGATGGTAAATCCTGCGATCGCCAATCTAAAGAACGATAAAAAACTGGTCTTGGTGCAAAAGCACGAGCAAATTGCCTAATCTGCTCAGACCATAACTCTAATAATTCTGCCTGACGACCGCCTAAAATCCAACTATTGGGATGTTGTCCGTCCAATATATTTAATACCATCAATTCTGAGCGCAATAATCCCACGCCATCTACAGGGAAGCTTTGCACTTGTTCTATTAAACTGGACTGACTCAAGTTAACCAGTAGTTGGGTAGCAATCATGGGTAGATGAGAAGTAAAAGTAGGATAGGGCGCTTTCGGGTTGGGGTGATGTGGGGAAAGAAGTTTTTCTTCTCTCTCTTTCTCCATCTCCTCCTTTGAGTCTCCTTTGATGCGATAAACTTCTCCTCTGTCGCCATCAAGCAGTAGTCGTTCGCCCGTTTGGATTAAGGTTGTGGCAGATGTTGCGTTTACTACTGCTGTGATCCTTAATTCTCTCGCCAGAATTGCGGCATGGCTGGTTAATCCACCTTGTTCTGTGATAATACCAGCAACTTGGTGTAGTAATGGTAGCCAATCAGGAGTGATTGTTGGTACTACTAAAATCACATCCTTGGGTAGTTGTTCGGGTTTCTGTTGTGAATTATTAATTACTAAGGCATTGGCCACAACACGTCCCCCTGCTGCTCCTAGTCCCCTGATGAATTGTCCGTGGGGAATTACAGATTGGGGAGAACTAACTTGTGTGATGTAGAGTTTGTTAGATGTGTTTTGTTGAGCAATAGTCCATTTAATAGTGAAAGTTTTGCCTAGTTCACTTACTAGTTGAGTTCCCAGAGCAATTATTTGCTGTAAATATTCTTCTTGTAAAGCGTACTGTTCTTGTTGGGCTTTTTGAAGTACGTAGGTACTTAGAGAAATGTGATCTGGTGTTAGTACTGAGTTAGGTGTGGGTTGCGAAAAAGCTTCAGATGCTTCATCATTCACACCATAAGCCAGCATTTTATTGCCTAACTGTTGCTCAAGCACAACCCCCGTTGCCTGTTGAATGTAGTAAATATCTGGCTGGACTTCACCAAGAGCGATCGCAATTCCTAATCCCCTAGTAGCCTCAATTTCCCACCCAGAGGAGTTGGCTTTGAGCAAACCACTGGCGATCGCATTCTCAACAGGTTGCACCAAAACTGCTAGATTTATTTGTTGTAGATTAATTCCTGCTCGTTGCCAATATAGGAGACTTCTGGCACGAAATATCTGACTCCAAGTGCGCTTTAACGCCCAAGCGATCGCTTCAGGTTCGCACTGGCAAAACACCGACTCCAGCAAACCAGATATATTCTTTATACCTGGAGTCGTATTTGATATTGATAAGGTAGGTCGAAGAATCAGACAGCTAGTTTGCCATTCCTTAGCTGCTTGGAAAATTGTACTCACCCACTGCTGCGGCACAGTCGCAGTGAGAATTTCTTGGCGCAAGCGACCAGCTACCTGCTGAAGTTGCCGCCAATTAGTAACATCTAGATGTAACGAAGAATGGGGTAAGTCAGCTACTAATGACTCTGAACTATTGAGATTTTCAAGAAATTGCCGCAAAATTTCTGCCGAAACGACAAAACCAGGCACCACCGGATAGCCACGCTGCATGATTCTGCTCAAGTAAAATGCTTTGTCACCTACTTTGGCGCGGTCTTGTAATTTAATTTGGTCTAGCCAGTAGAGTTTGTCCACTCAATTTGTTAGTTGTCTATTTGTAGCCACAGGCATTTCCTTCGGGTGCGTTATCAGCCATAAATCCACTGACTCTCTACTAGGAGGAGTTTCCAGTATTTACATTTAATTTGCTGACCTTATTAGGGGTTAATTGCTAGTGGTCTGTCTCATTAATTTTCCTAGGTGTTCAGATCCCCGACTTCTTAAAGAAGTCGGGGATCTGAACACCTTAACCTTTCAGAAATTGCCTATTAAGCCAAGATTAAGTTCAAAAAATAAAGCAGATGACTAGATGATATAAACTTTCAATTACATCCATTGAATTAGACTCTACCAATATAAAGAGTAAAATATTTTTGCACTATTTTGTAAAAAAATTAATAATTAACCTAGTACACTCTGGCGGAAAGTTGCCAACCTTTAACAAAGGTATTTTTTCCCAAGTCTTGTTAATTGAGATGGTAACTGCATTTTCCCGTGCTGTACTATGTATATAAAATTATTTACACCAGACTAAACATTGCCAAACACTTACTACATTGCAACTAATGATTGGCTAAATATCAGCTTCAGATTATGCTTTGCGTTATTTATAGGAGCGATTATCGGCTTAGAACGCCAAATTAGCCGCAAACCAGCTGGTTTAAGAACTCACACGCTAGTGAGTCTAGGTTCATCTGTGTTTACCTTGATAATTATGCAAACAGGAGGATTGCAAAATAGTCCTGATGCACTTAGCCGCGTCATTCAAGGAATTGCAGCCGGTGTAGGATTTCTCGGTGCTGGAGAAATTGTGCGCCAATCTTCTCAAGAATCACAGCAACTTGAAATTCACGGACTCACATCAGCAGCAGCTATTTGGGTTTCGGCTGCATTGGGAATTGCTGCCGGTTGTGGTTTGTGGCAGTTAGGATTGATTGGTACTCTACTGACTTTTCTGATTCTCAACGTTTTTAAAAGGTTAGAAAAACGTCAATAAAAATTAGGATTTCAGCCTGATCCATAAATATTAACTATTGTCAATCAGCCATTTTTAAGGAATTAAACGGTTAACAAATCCCTTTTCATCTATGTGTTTTATAGTTGTTAGGTAGTTTATTTAACTACCTTTAAACCCCAGAGGTGTAGAGAAGCCAGTACGTTGCAGGGGTTCTCACCGTTGTAACAACTGGCGCAACACAGAGAAAAAAAGAGATTTTAGAGTCATCTTGAAAGGGCTAATCCTAAATCATCATTAATTTGCGATTATTTCTCCTGCTTTCACAAAAAGAATTTGGGAGGACTTTAACCACTGGGAATCAAAAGAACCCAAGTGAGTGGTAGTAATTAGGGTTTGAAAGCGGTCTTGAATAGCATCAAGCAATTGATTTTGGCGGGATAAATCTAGTTCGGCAAGAACATCATCAAGTAATAGTAATGGTGGCTCTTTGACAACTTCTTCAATTAATTGTAATTCGGCTAATTTTAAGGCTAGAACCAGCGTTCGTTGTTGACCTTGAGAACCGTATTGACGAGCGGGTGTCTGGTTAATAGTTAATTCTATTTCGTCTCGATGGGGGCCGACAAGAGTAGTACCTTGGTGCATTTCAGCAACGGCTCGCTGCTGGATTTTTGCTAAAAAAGCTTGCTGTACTTCTTCTGGATGGTTATCCTCTGAAGGAATATTAGGCACGTAATTGATTTGCAGAATTTCTGTACTGCCGCTAATACTGGCGTGCCAAGCACTAGCAATAGGAGCCAATCTTTGGATGGCGCGATCGCGTCTTCTAATTACTCTGGTTCCTGTGGTCGCTAACTGTGCATCCCATACCGCCAGTTCTGAGTGTAGAGACGTTGCATCCAAAGTCTCTACATGGCGTTTTAAAAAGGCATTGCGCTGGCGTAATACATGATTATACTGCTGCAAAATGTGAGCATAAACTGGTTCGAGTTGAATTAAGAGTGTATCCAACCAGTTGCGGCGACCTTCCGGGCCGCCGCGTACTAGGTCTAAATCCAGGCTGGAAAACTGCACTGCGTTGAGAACGCCGAGAAAATCCATTTGACGGCGGATAGACTCACCATTGAGAGCAACGCTCCGGCGACCATTGCGCCGGAGGGTTAAGGTAAGGTCACTAACGCCTGTTTGTCGCTCAAGGGTGGCATTAATTTGGGCTATAGCTTCCCCTTCTTGAACCAAATCGCGATCGCGGGTCATGCGGTGCGATCGCAATGTCGCCAGCAACTCTACCGCCTCCAACAAATTCGATTTTCCCTGAGCGTTATTACCTACCAAAATTGTTTTGGCAGCAGTAAATTCAACCTTTTGGTCTTGATAATTGCGAAATTGTCGGAGGTTTAGAGTTTTCAGGTACATAAGTTCAATTTTGGATTTTAAATTTTAGATTTTGGATTGAAGATAAATCTAAAATCTAAAATCTAAAATCTAAAATTTCCTTTTCAGACAGCCTTCTTGCCCATAATCCGCAGAAATATCTTCTCCGCTTCAATCCAGACAAACATTAAAGCACTGAAACCAATACAAACGCCCAATTCCTGCATATTCAGGTAGTGAGTACCAAAAAAATCTCGCAGGGGTGGGACATAAACTAGCATCAACTGCAAAATCGTGGTGACGACAACAGCCGCTAGTACAAATATATTAGAGAAGGGATTCATCTCGATGGCTAGGCGATTGTTAGAGCGAATAGCGATCGCATGTCCCATTTGGGCAATACACAAGGTAGTAAATACCATTGTTTTCCAAGCTTCGGGATCGCCCTGATACCCAGCAGCATGGGTATGTTGATAAGCCCACCACATTAAGGCAATGCTGATAATGGCAAAAATGATCCCAATGCGAATCATGTAAGAACCCAATCCCCTAGCAAAAATACTTTCGCGGGGGCTAAAAGGCGGACGTTGCATGACATCCGGTTCTGGAGGTTCCACAGCTAATGCCAAGGCTGGTAAACCGTCTGTCACCAAGTTCATCCACAAAATTTGTAAGGGAGTCAGGGGAACGCCTCCCAAACCAATTAAGGGTGCAGCGGCAATTGTCAGAACTTCACCAATGTTACTGCCCAAGATGTATTTAATAAAGCGGCGAATGTTGGTATAAACAACTCTACCTTCCTTGGTGGCGCTGACAATTGTAGCGAAGTTGTCATCAAGTAACACCATATCGCTGGCTTCTTTACTGACATCAGTGCCAGTAATGCCCATTGCAATACCGATGTCGGCTTGTTTGAGGGCTGGGGCATCGTTAACACCATCGCCCGTCATGGCGACAAATCGTCCACGGCGTTGCAGTGCTTGGACAATTCGCAGTTTGTGTTCTGGGGAAACTCTGGCATAAATGCTCACTAGGTCAACATTTTGCTCTAATTCCTCGTCACTCATCCGTTGCAATTCTTGACCTGTGAGAACACGATCACCTTCTTGGGCAATTCCCAAATCGGTAGCGATCGCTCGTGCTGTTAATTGGTGGTCGCCAGTAATCATTACTGGGCGAATACCTGCATCCCGACATTCTTGGACTGCTGCCCTCACCTCTGGGCGTGGCGCATCCAGCATTCCCACCAATCCCAGCCATACCAAGCCTTGCTCAGATGCTTCATCTGAACCTTCCGGTGGAATTTCCGCAAGAGATTTGTAGGCAAAACCTAGTACCCGTAAACCTTTACTAGCCATTTGGTCATTTTCTGCCAAAATTTTCTGGCGTTGTTCTTCGGTTAAGGGGGCCGAGTGATTGCCCAAATAAATCTGAGTGGAACGTGCCAAGGTTAACTCTGGAGAACCTTTGGTAAACATTAAGTAAGGTTCAGATTGGAGAAAATCGGCGATCGCTGGGTCAACGCCTCTCGAAGACGCTTCACCTGTGGCGACTCCCTCCACTTGAGAAATCACGCTCATCCGCTTGCGTTCCGAAGAAAAGGGGAACTCAGCGACGCGAGGTAACTTACTGTTCCACTGGTCTTTTTCGATTCCGGCTTTTCCCGCCAGGCTAACTAATGCCCCCTCTGTCGGATCTCCCAAAATTGCCCATTCACCTTGTTCTTTTTGCAACACTGAATCATTGCAAACAGCACAGGCGACTGATAACGCGGAAATTTCTGGAGACTCCTCTAAGGAAACTTTTTGACCATCTAACTGAAAGTCCCCTGTAGGAGCATAACCTTCGCCGGTGACGCGAAAAGTTTTGTCATTGGTATAAACCGATTGCACGACCATTTTATTTTGAGTCAGAGTGCCGGTTTTATCAGAACAGATGGTTGTTACAGAACCTAATGTTTCTACTGCTGGCAGTTTGCGAATCAAGGCATTTTGGCGCACCATTCGCTGGGTTCCCAGTGCCAGTGTAACGGTAATTACAGCTGGTAAACCTTCTGGTACCACAGCAACCGCCATACTCAAGGAAACTTCCAAGAGTTCTTGGATGTTTTTAAAACCTCCGTCCTTGATGACACCACCAACGACAACGATCGCCACCAGAATTAAAGAACCCGTAACTAGGACATTACCCAGTTGAGTCATACGTTGCTGTAAAGGCGTAGGTTCACTTTCCACCGCCTGCAACATCGCAGCAATTTTACCCAATTCTGTTGTCATGCCGGTGTTAGTCACCAGAACCTTACCGCGTCCTTGGACTACTTCGGTTCCTTGATACACGACATTAAGGCGATCGCCTAATGATGTTTCCTCCGGCAATTTTAGTGATGCCTGTTTATTCACCGCTTCGGCTTCACCAGTCAATGCCGACTCACGCACTTGTAAATTAGACTGTTCTATCAAACGTCCATCCGCAGCTATCTGCATTCCAGCTTCCAGCAGCATTACATCCCCTGGAACTAGTTCCTTGGCTGCTATCTCCACCAGTCTGGTGTCGCGGATGACCCGTACTAAGGGAGAAGTCATTTTTTTCAGGGCTGCCAAGGCTTTTTCGGCACGGCTTTCTTGGACATAACCGAGTATGCCATTGAGAATCACAATTGCTAAGATAGCGATCGTATCTTTAAATGGCACTTCACCGGGCTTCAAATCGCCCGCCCGCAAAGCCATCAGGTCTAAAAACCCAGAAATCAGAGCTACGCCAATCAGCATCAACAACATAATGTTCTTGAACTGATCTAGCAGAATTTCCCAAGCACTACGGCCAGCACTTTCTTCAAGTTCGTTGGGGCCGTATTTTTGCAACCTCTGTTGAATTTCTTGAGGTGTTAAGCCACTGTCTGCATTACTATCGAGCAGTTCTAGCGCTTTATCAACTTCTAAACTATGCCAAACGGCGGCACCTTCAGGCAGAGAATTAGCAGACATCGTGTAGGTCACAGCAAATGGTTACAAAATTCGATCATAATTTAGTGATGGCAGGAATTCCATCTTCTAAAGTTACATTAAGGCGATCGCCTAGATATGTGAAGGAGACGGAAGGAACTTTTCAGTTGGGGATTTGACCCCGGATGAATTTAAGTCATTGAAGTCATTGAACTATCATTAATGGGGTTTTAAACCAAGCTTGCTCTGGTGAGAGCAGTTCAAGAGTGAGGACATTTTTCCTCCTGTCTTGCTTGATAAATGTATATGTAATTCTTAACATTTGTAAATCCCCCCATTTTGACATAGTATTATTTCTCACGAAAGAGTTGATCGGAACACATTTTACCGATAATTATGAGTAATAGAGCTTTGAAGCTTTGTTACAGAGGATATGTCACAATTAATTTTAGGCTGCCATTCCTTTCATTTCATCCCGTAGTCAATAGCCAGGATGTATGGCACGATTGCATTTCTTCATTTTTAATTTTGCGGAAAGTTGAGCCAGTCCCTTGTGTATTTCGCCGCTCAAGTAAACTGGAGTGCCATTAGGGTTTCCCAATCTAGCAAACTTTTCCAGCTGAATTTTGAATTTTGAATTACCCAGGCGTGCTAAACCATTCAATAAATATGCTTAATATGAGTTTTGCACTCCCCACTTTGACCGTTAGCCAGATGTTTGGGCAAAAAACAATTCGACCGCTTACTGCTGCTACCCTGTGTGGCATTACTTTCATTAAAGATAGACTCATTGCCATTGACAGTATTAAAGGGCATCTACTGGAGATTGATCCCACCTCTGACAACAGCAAAATTCTCAATCCCCATCAAGTTAAAGAATTTACCGATGTCACTGGTTTAGCGGTATGGGAAGATTCCCTGTGGGTGAGCCGAGAAAATAGTGTTTACTTGTGCAAGCTCAATGCTTTAGGTCTGGAACATTTTGTGACATTGCCTTATCCGGCTGACGGCGTTGCTGTTTGGGAAACAACAGTTTATGTCAGCTGCCAACGGCTGGGCTACATTTTGGTTTATGACCGCGAAACCCGAAAAGAGATTACCAGATTTTATGCCCCTGGAGTTGGGATAGAGAATTTAGCAGTTAACCAAGAAATGCTATGGATTTGCGATCGCACCGAACAATCAGTGTACGCAATGGACAGGGCAACAGGAGAACTTCAATTTAGTGTCCTGACACCGTTTGAATGTCCTACAGGTATAGCAATACATAAAAATGGCGAAACCGGTAAGGAAAGTATTTATGTTGCCTACGCCTCAGAGGAGCCTTATATCCGGGATAACCCCAATGCCGATCCGAGTCATGAGCTAACATTCCGCGATCGCACTTTTATTCATCCCCTGCATTATCATTACCAACCAGATAAGCGCTACGCTCTCTCTAATGGCTATCTCATTGAAATGTCTTATGCTGAGGAAATTGCACCCTTAGACGAGGTGTATTTACCTGATGTAGAATGGCGCATCGCCCTACCTTCGGAAACTGAGCGTCAAAAGGTGAAACACGTTGAAGCAATTGGTATACCCTTTACAGAAGAAGTAATAGAAGGGCAACGTGTAGCAGTCTTTAAATTTGATTCTCTTGCTCCAGGTGAACGGCATGTATTTGGCTGGAAAGCACTTGTGGAAGTTCGAGGAATTAAGTATCGCATCACACCTAGAGATGTTGAAGATATACCTGAACTATCTCCAGAATTACAAACACGCTACCTAGTAGATGACGACGATTTAGCAATGGATACTACCATTGTTCGCCGTGCCGCCAGAGAAGCAATTGGTTCTGAAACCAACGTACTGCGGAAAATGCACAGTATCCGCAACTACGTATACGACCAGTTATCTTACGGTATTAAGCCTTACATTGACACGCCAGATATAGTTTTAGAACGGGGCGTTGGTTCCTGTGGGGAATATGTCGGCGTATTGCTTGCCCTAGCCCGTTTGAATGACATTCCCTGCCGCACCGTAGGTAGGTACAAATGTCCTCCCCATAGTGACTTACTAGGAGTACCGCTACAACCAGACTTTAATCATGTTTGGCTGGAGTTCTACGTCCCGAATTTTGGCTGGTTGCCAATGGAATCAAATCCTGATGATGTGGGTGAAGGTGGGCCTTATCCGACGCGCTTTTTTATGGGCTTATGCTGGTATCACATTGAAATTGGTAAAGGTATCACTTTTGAAACCGTGACAAGTCAAGGTGCGCGGCTAACCAAAGAAGATATCCCCATCGGTGATTTGGCAATTAATCATATTCGGTTCACAATTCTTAAAGAATTACCACCTTTTTAAATTAGGACATCGGGTATTATTTCAGGGTTGAATTATCAATAAAGCCAGGTTTTTTCGTTGCAATGCCTGGGTTTGGCTGTGCCTATAGATCTCGAAGTAGCATATTTTCGTTTTTGGTCTCAGCAATTTACAAAATTGCGTTGCTCGCCTCTTTTTCCAGAGGCTATATTTTTAGCTGCTTGTAAGAAAATTACTTGACTAATTTTCTTACCTGTCTTAACTGTCTTAACTGTCCTTGCATTTTTATTTGGATGCTGAGAATATTGAGAGGCATCTATAAAAATAGTAGAATATCAACAATTTATCTAGGTTTTTAATTGGTAAAGACTAATTAAAAACCTAGATAGCAATTCTTAAATTTTATAGATAGCATTTGCCAAATAGTAAATTCTCAAAACAATCAAAGAGGTAATTCATGAGCAATCTTAAAGAAGCAATACCTGCTTGAGAATTTATGAAAAAGAACTTAGGTATTTCAGAAGCTCCTGCTGAAGCGTACCTTAACTACGGATATGCACTGCTTGCTATTGCTGGAGCTGATGGAGAGGTTTCAGAAGCCGAACTTAATTGGTTACTAAATCATCAGCGTATAGTTGGCGCTCCTGAAGAACTAATAGAAAAATATAAAACATTTGAATACAAAAATGCTGACTTAGAAAACCTGCTGAGTAAGATTACAGTTGATGTTTCTACTTGGTCGAAATCAAGGTCATTGTTGTATCATGCAATTCAAATGTCCCGTGCCGATAATGATTACTCAATTGAAGAGCAAAAGGCTGTAAAAAAAGCAGCTAAACTACTGAAGGTTGAAGATGATGTTGCGCTTGCTCTCAATAAGTTGATAGAAACAGAAGAAGCAGTAACTGCATTACGTAAGGCGCTACTACAAACAGAGGTTTTAGCTTAAAGGTATTCCAGAGAGTAGGGTGTGTTATGCCGTAGGCTAACGCACCTTAATACTCTCTGCTTAACGTGAGTTCGACAAGTCTTATTTGACCTCTCCCCCTCTCTCCGACACGGAGAGGAGAGTAAAAAGCTAAATTTTTCGTTGCTCCTCCCTTTCCGTTTCGGAGAGGGAGAGGTTCATCGAACTCACGTCTGCTTAACCACAATTTTCGTCTAGTTCTAAACTCTTATTCCTATTCAAGTATTCTTTAAACAATTCAAAACGTTTCTGTAGTGCCTCATGCTCTTCTACAGAATCGAAAAGTATTATTTTAGACCATGACTGACCTGAGTTAATTCTATATTTTTCTTCAATCCATAAAATTACGAGGATTTAGCAGATGTTTTTGAACATTGAACCAAGATAAATAGGTAAACCAATTAGCTATGGCTCTTCATTACTTCTTATGCTAAATACGTCTGTAAATAAGCTTAAAATCCTTGCTGGGCAATAATAACAGCCGTTAGTATTAGCATTTGAGCCTTGATTCAGAAATTGAAGCTATAACTCCCTGTAAGGCTTGATTTTCAGGGTAAGTAAAGGACTTTAATTAAAAGTCCAGCATACTACGTACTGAAGAACCTTAGCTATTAACTCTTAAACTTGGCTGTGGATATGATTGAGTTTGCTTAAAATCGGCAAACTCACAGATGGAGTTAAACGGGCAAAACCGGCAGTGGGAGCCAGGATTTGCAGGAAAAATCTTACTGAAATTAGTAGTTTTTTCCTGATATTTTTGCAAATCGTGCTGGTGCTTGTGGGCAATATTAGCTAACTCAAATTTTAAAGATTCTAACTCGTAATTATTGATGCTAATTAACTCAGACTTTTTACATATTTCTAAATTATAAAATGATGCGACAGCTTCGTGTTCAGGGTAAAGATAACGAGCAGCTAGCAAATAAACTAATGCCTGTCGTTTGTCAAAAGCTGACTTACCTGTTTTGAAATCTAAAATATGTAAAGTCCTATCAGATTCAATGAAAACGCAGTCCATAGCCGCATATAACCGAAAGCAATAATCCTCTTGTTCAACTACTATTGGCTTAGGAAAACCTTCATCACCCGGAGTTAATTGGATAATATCTTTATCCAAAAGCAACGGCGCATTATGATATTTTTGCAAAATTTGCAGCACGCGTTGCTGAACTTGAACGCTTGAATTGCCTAATTTAAGTAGCTGTGCAACTCTTTCTACACCATCTGATTGCTTCAGCAGATGCCTATGATGATGAAACTCATAAACACCTTTTTGCGCGAGTATGCCAATGCGCTGGGGTGCAGTGGCTTGCGCTAGCAGTGCTTTGACTTGTGGTTCGTGTTGCCGTGCTTTGATAAACCCCCGTCTCATCTGGCAATGCCAGCGTTCTTGCCCAGTCGCTGGGGCAACTAGAGACCAAAGGTGATAACTGGCAAAAGGTCGATCGGGGGTTGACATTGCTCAGAAACAGTGAGAGAAAATACGGTGGGGAGAAGTTTAAACTAAGCCTTACTTAGAAAAGAACTTCGGAGGATAGTTGCTGCTAAACACGCTTTGCAGGAAGCTTTTATAGTACTGATAATGTACGGGAGCAAGTGGCAAGAATGTCTAGCAAGATAAAATTTGGCACCGATGGATGGCGAGGGATTATTGCCGATGACTTTACTTTCCCCAACGTGCGAAAAGTAACAAGGGCAATTGCCACTTACTTGGAAACAGCCTACACAAAAGATAGACCAGTACTTATTGCCTACGATACTCGCTTTTTAGCTGACCAGTTTGCCAAAACTGCGGCCCAAGTACTGGCAGACTTAGGTTGGACTGTGAAAATTACCGTTCGGGATTGCCCCACACCAGTAATTGCCTACAATGCCCGTCACCTAAATTCCGCAGGGGCGTTAATGTTTACTGCTAGTCATAATCCAGCACCTTACTGTGGAATTAAATATATACCCGATTATGCTGGGCCTGCCACTCCAGAGATTACTGATACTATTGTGGCAAATATAGAAAGTGCATCGGATGAGTTACCTGGAAGTAACCCATCAGGTTCAATTTCAATTTTCGATCCCAAACCTGATTACCTGCAATTTATCTACACTCTACTTGATATAGAAAAGATCAAAAGGGCTAATTTAAAGGTAAAGTACGATGCTTTGTATTCTACCTCCCGTGGCTATTTAGATGAAGTTTTGCAGCATAGTGGTGTTCAGTTAGAAAGTTTCCACGATTGGAGGGATGTTTTATTTGGCGGTGGAATGCCAGAACCCAAAGGAGAACAATTAGTTGAGTTAGTGGAAGCTGTAGTCCGCGATCAAGCTGATTTGGGCTTGGCGACGGATGGAGATAGCGATCGCTTTGGTATTGTTGATGAACAAGGAACTGTCCTCACTCCGAATACTGTGTTGTTAGTTCTAGCACGTCATTTAATTAAAAACAAAGGTAAAACCGGCGCGATAGTCCGCACTGTGGCTACAACCCACCTGCTGGATAATTTCGCTGCTAAAAATGGGCTGCAAATTTACGAAACAGCAGTTGGTTTTAAATACATCGGTGAAAAAATGCGGGAAACTGCCGTATTAATTGGTGGAGAAGAATCAGGCGGTTTGAGTATTATCGGGCATATTCCCGAAAAAGACGGGGTATTAGCCGATATGCTGGTGGCAGAAGCGATCGCTTATGAAGGTAAACCTTTAAGTCAGATGGTTAAAGAAGCGATCGCTGAAGCCGATGGCCCACTTTACAACAACCGCCTAGACTTGCACCTCACAGAGGCGCACAAAACCGCCGTCATCGGCTCCTTTACTAAAAATCCACCTACAGAGGTAGCAGGAATTAAAGTCAAGGAAGTCGGGCGTAAAGACGGTATTAAGCTGTATTTAGAAGAAGGTAGCTGGGTTTTATTGCGTCCCTCCGGTACAGAACCACTGGTGCGCGTCTACCTAGAAACCAACACTCCCGAAAAACTCACCCAAATTGCCCAAGAGTTAGAGAGTGTCATTGCTAAATTAGAGGGATAAGAATTAGCAGTTAAAAATTAAGAGTTATAAATTAACAATTCTTCACTTCTATTAACAGTTATCTCACTCCTAACTTTGCTCAAAGTATGAAAACTTTCGCTCCATTTTTGACATCTCTAGTTGTAGCGGTTTGGGTAATAGCGATCGCAGTTATTTCAGTTCAAAATGCCACACCCGTATCGTTAAAATTCTTAACATTCCAATCGATTCAGATACCACTGGGTTTAGTGTTAGCTTTTAGTGCTTGTTTTGGGTTAATTGGCATGGCACTGCTGCAACCTCTTTGGGGACTTGCTGGTATTGGACAGCGTAATTCTCGATTAGAAGACGATGCGGAATTTTTTGTTGACGATGAAGATTTTTGAGAATTGATAGCTGTGCAGTATCAAAACATTATTACAATCGAACCAGGAAAACGAGGTGTTAAGCCTTGTATTCGAGGAATGCGAATTACTGTATACCATGTTTTATCTTGTCTTGCCTCTGGCATGACCTACGAGGAATTACTTGATGACTTTCTTTATTTGACACAAGAGGATATTTTGGCTTGCCTAAGCTATGCAGCTAATCAATAAAGGCTATGAGCGCAACTTATAAGGCAGATTTTAATTTGTGGATTGAAGAGACAGCCCAACTATTGCGATCGAATCGCTGGCAGGAAGTTGATGTAGAACATCTGATTGAAGAGGTTGAAGGCTTGGGCAAAAGTGAAAGGCGGGGTATTGCCAGTCAACTAACTCGCTTACTGTTGCATTTGCTCAAGTGGCAATATCAACCCCAGCGTCGCTCAGATAGTTGGCTCGATTCCATCACTGATTCTCGCACCCAAATTGAGTTAGCAATAGAAGATAGTCCTAGTCTTAAGAGCTATCCTACAGAGCAACTTGAGGAAAGTTATCAAAGGGCACGTCGCCAAGCAGCCAAGCAAACGGGGATACTTTTATCCGTGTTTCCAGAAGAGTGCCCATATTCTGTAGAGTTAGTGTTGGATGAAGACTGGCTACCAGAAGCAAGCGATATTTGATAACTGTAATTGTGACTGTGTGGTATGAAGCGCACAACACAGCCACTTAATATACATTGGTGAGTTTTGCAAAAGTCGCTTTTATTTCTTCATCACTGGCAAAGTCTCCAGCATTCGCTTCAGCAATACCCTTTTGAATTTCCTCAATTTGCCACTGATATATCTCTAGATAAGCGGCTACCGCCTCATTAAGTATGTAGCTGCAATCGCAGTTGCAATGAATTGCGATCGCATCAAGTGCAGCCTTGCGATCGCTATCTATCAGAAACGTAATATTTTCTGGCTCTTCAGTTCCTTTTATGGAGTCGAATAAATTTTTTGCTAAAGCACAATTGCGAATGCCCAAGTCACCTGTAACAATAACAGTTAAGGTAAATCCTGAAACTTTTGCTTGGTTCAAAGAGCAGGGAGACACTGCCGAAGAGCAGATGGCAATCGCACTCGTCTAGTCCTAACACTAAAATATAAGTTACAGTCTTGTGGAGATGATTGGTAATGAAAATTAAAGCAGTTATCTGGCAAGAAGACGGTGTGTGGTGTGCTTCTGTACCTGCCCTACCAGGATGCCACACTTGGGGAGACAGCTATGAACATTTGTTAGAGATGCTGCAAGATGCAATTCAAGGTTGGTTGGAAGTTGCTAGCGAACGAGAAGAACTTGATCCGGAGAAACAGTTGGTTGAAATATCGCTATAAAAGCGGTTTCAGGTAAAGCACTTTGTAAAATTTTGGAACGGCAGGGTTGGGAATTGAAACGGATTACTGGCAGTCATCATATTTACGTAAAGGAAGGTATTGATGTAATCCTCTCCGTTCCGGTTCATAGTAATCGAGATTTACCGATTGGAACTTTGAAAAGTATTATGAAAGATGCTGGACTTACCGAAGAAAATTTGGACTAAAAGCGATCGCAATTATCCCAAGTTCACATAACAGCAGCTAAGTTGAGCAGTTTTGGGTTAGTTGTAGCTTCAGATAATCAATGAAATCCAGAATTTCTGTATCAGTGAGTTGTAGACGCGATCGCTTCCCATATTTCTGCTGCAAATAATCCCTTCCCTGCTCTGGAGTCCAATTTAATTGGGCTAAATATGTGTCAGTTTTAGCTATAAAAACATCATGCGGTTCAGGCGTTTTTATATTGTGAATTGTTTCTGATTGAGATTGATTTTTATCTGGATTAAAATTGTGAATTTGATTAATTTTTAAACTTACTTTTTGCCCTATAGCTTGCCAGTCTAATTTCTTATGTCCATCCCAACTAACACCTACAGAACGATAAGTTATTGGATCGTAAATTTTACAAAAAACTACATTACTATCTCCAGGACTAACGGCGATCGTTAGTGGATTACACAATTCTTTATAAGTAAGGGTATCTAAAGATAGCAATAAACTTTTAGAAAAGAAAGAGTCGCTACCTGAACGGATAATATAAGGTTTATCTGCCAAAATATATAAATCGTTTTTTTCAACTGGCCCGAATTTAGTTTCAACCTTTTTATTAACTTCTATATCTGTAATTACCCCAGTCAAAGCTCTCTCATAAATTGCGATGCGTTTTTCATCTTCAGCAAGCATATACCAACAATGATCGGGTTCTTTGCTGACAAAGACATATTGAGGTTTTGGGACTGCTCCAAATCCTAATTTAACTTCCATATTTTTGATGAAGGTTTTGGTAAATATATTTATTGAGCAACTAGCTTTTCCCATTTGTACTGTCAAGCTATGAGTTACTTTATAGATATAATTCCCAAGCCAGCAAGCAAATTCACATTAAGGCAGCGAAAATTCCGAAATTTGGTGAATCTATAACAAACTTTCTGGATCGAGACCTAGCGCATTCAACCTTTCAATTAACATTTTCACTTTCTGTTCTGCTTCCACACGTCGCTGTTCTTCAAAAGCTACGCGTTCTTCCGCTTCTCTAATGCGTTCTTCTGGTGTGAGCAATTTTTGCCCTTCCTCGTCATACCAGTACAGCCATTCCCGGACTATACCTTGATAAATTCCTCGTTCTCGACCAATTCCTAAACCAATTTCTGGTAGCCAAACGGGATTTCCTGACATTAAGATATATTCCCCATCAACTAGGTGATACACCTCCAAAGGTGTCTTTTTCCGGCGAAGGGGACTATACACAACATAGTACAAAATTCCTAATTCTTTGGCATAGAGTTCTTTCTTGCTGCTATGTTCTTCCCGATATATTTGAGAAACAACTTCTAGTGCTAAAATTGGCAGCTTTTTTTCTTCCCACAGCACATAACTTAGGCGCAAGTCCTCATCAATTACACGTTTAACTCCTAAGCTGAGAAACCCATCAGGGACGATGGCTGGCTTGTCTGGGTGATAATAAATACCCATATCAACACCAAAAAACCAATCCCAACGATCGCACCAAACTAAAGCCAGTGTCGTTTTCAGCAAGCCGGGAATTAAATTTTGGACTTCATTATCCACAGGGGTATCATTTGAGTCGGGTAGCTCTTCGGAAGATGGCAAACAATGTAGCGGATTGTAGTTTAACATGAGCGGTTTTGCCAAATCTGATTCTAGATAGATTGTACGTAATCTATTGATGTGTGATCGCAGCGACAGAATAAAGAACCATTTTTAGCGATGCCGAATAGCCTGTCGTAGCCATAGCTTCTCTTTATTTTCAGTATTGAAAAGCAATTGCAAGTGTAATTTTCTAATTAGGTAATTTTTCGGTACTGACTATGAGAGTGTCTAACCCACAATAGCAAAAAAGGGTGGAATATTGTTCAACTAGAACATTCCAGAAGTCGCAGAGTATTCAATTTCATGGTGAATTTGGTAGCTGGGCTGATTAGCTATACCTACCAAGAGAAAAAAGCTTTTCTCAACCTTGACTCCGAAAATATGGCGTAGCTGGAACTTAGCTGATTTTTAGCCCGATTTTTTTCTGAATCGTACTTAAGTATCAGATATGTCACCACAGAGCCATTCACGAATTTTAATCAAACACTTTTTAGCCGTTTTTTTACCATTATCGGCCTTCCTTGGAAGTGTTGTAGGGACTATTTATTACCAACAGGTACAGACGGAGAAAATTGTATTAAAAACTAATGAATTTGACAAGGTAGATTTACAAACAAAAGTAATTAGTGGAGACTTTCACTCCGTTGTTTCAGATGTGATTGTCATTTCTAAACAAAACGAGCTACAGAGAATTTTAGAAGGAGTAGATGCAGATAAACAGGCACTATCCAGAGAATTCTTATCATTTTCTCAATATAAAAAACTTTACGACCAAATTCGCTTTTTGGATCAATCAGGTAAAGAAGTTGTCAGAGTCAACTTCAAACAAGGTGAACCAGAGATTGTCCCCGAAGAAAAACTGCAAGTGCAAGCCAAGCGCTACTGGTTTAATGACACTTTGCAACTGAGTCAAGGAGAAGTGTTTGTCTCTCCTCTTGACCTCAACATTGAACGAGGTCAGGTTCAACAACCCTTGAAGCCAATGATCCGCTTTGGCACACCCGTTTTTGATCGTCGTGGACAGAAACGAGGCATTGTAGTGTTAAATTATTTCGGTGCTAAACTGCTGGATAATTTTAATCAAGCTTTCGCTAACGTACCTAGTCAGGGAATGCTGCTGAATGCTGATGGTTATTGGTTAAAAGGGGCTAAATCTGAGGACGAATGGGGATTTATGTTTCCTGATCGCAAAAACCATACTTTTGGCAAAACTTTTCCTCAAGCATGGCAGCAAATTTCTCAAAAAGAATCGGGACAATTCCAAACTGCTGAGGGAATGTTCACTTTTACTACAGTTTATCCACTTCTTGAAGGACAAAAATCTAGTACAGGAGCAGGACAGGCTTTTGCACCAAGCCAAAATCAAATTGATACGAAATCCTATTATTGGAAGATTGTCTCATGGGTATCACCAGAGATGTTGATGGCCAAATCAAACCGATTTTTGAGCCAATTACTACTTCTATATGCTGGGTTAGTAGGACTCATTGGCATTGGTTCTTGGCTACTAGCAAAAGCTAGTGTCAATCGTCAGATGGCCCAGCTAGAGTTAAAGCAGTCTGAAGCTGAGTTACGAAAGCTAGTTAAACGGGAAAAAATTCTTAAAACTCGTTTATCTAGTCAAATTCGCAACTCGTTGGATCTAAATACGATTTTGAGTACAGTAGTAGTTGAAGTTCGGGAACTGCTACAGATTGATCGATGCCAGTTTTTTTGGTGTCATCAAGAAGATGAATCTACTAGTTTTGAACTCAGTCAACAAGCTTGCGCTCCCGACTTGCTAGAACCTTTAGGCTGTTCTCCTATCCAAAATGTGGAAGCACTGAGTGAGGCTATTCTGCAAGGAAATTTGCTTTGCTTTGATGACATTGCAACAGATCCCTGGCTTGATTTCAAAAATCGGAATTTACTGGTGACATTGGGCTTTAAGTCTCTACTAATAGTTTCGGTTCAAACTCAGTCGGGTCGCTTGGGTGTGATTGTCTGCGAACATAGTAGGGCGCTGCGTTCTTGGAGTGATGAAGAGGTGGAACTGATTCGAGGCGTAGCTGACCAGTTAGCGATCGCCATTGACCAGGCGCAATTGTATAATCAAAGCCGCGCTGCGACTGCTGCTGCAACTACTCAAGCAGAACAACTCAACCAAGTACTGCACAATCTCAAACAGACCCAAGCTCAACTAATTCAAACTGAAAAAATGTCGAGTTTAGGTCAATTAGTGGCTGGGGTAGCTCACGAAATCAATAACCCAGTTAACTTTATCTACGGTAATCTGACCCATGTAAATGAATATACGCTGGGCTTATTGGAACTGGTAGAACTTTATCAAAAGTCCAATGCTAATCCAACACATGAAGTACAAGCTTATATAGAAGCGATCGATCTTGACTTTATGGCTGAGGATCTACCTAAAATCCTAAGTTCAATGAAAATGGGAGCTAACCGCATTCGTGAAATAGTTCTATCCTTGCGGAATTTTTCTCGACTTGACGAAGCGGATATGAAGCCTGTCAACATTCACGAAGGTATTGATAGCACACTACTGATTTTACAAAATCGCCTCAAACAAACGTCTGGAAATACCGGAATTGAGATAATAAAAGAATATGGTGATATCCCTTTAGTAGATTGCTATGCTGGACAACTCAATCAGGTATTTATGAATCTCATCAGTAATGCCATTGATGCCCTAGATAGTTATAACAGTCAGCGAACTCTTGAAGACATAGAAGCTAACCCCAGCCAAATTGTAATTCGTACTCAGTTACGCAACCCAGATCGCATAACTATACAAATTGCAGATAATGGTGCTGGCATAAACCCAGCAGTTAAGCAACGATTATTTGACCCTTTCTTTACCACAAAACCCGCAGGTAAAGGCACAGGATTAGGATTGGCAATTAGCGCTCAGATTGTCGCAGAAAAACACAATGGAGCTATCTGGTGTATTTCAGAACCAGGACAGGGAGCAGAATTTTGGGTTGAGATTCCGATCTCTCAAAGTAGTACACTAGCTACTACAAGTACTGCCACTCTATCCAGAATTTGATGTTACTCTGGACAAATGGAAAATGATATGAATAATTATAGCGACCGTGCTGATTTTGATAGCCCTTGGAAAGAAATTATAGAAGCTTATTTTCCCCAAGCAATGCATTTCTTTTTTCCAGAAACTTCTGCATTAATTGATTGGGAACATCCCTACGAATTTCTAGATAAAGAATTCCAACAAATAGCTCGTGAAGCCGAACAAGGTAAAAGATATGCCGATCAATTAGTCAAAGTTTGGCAAACTCAAGGGGAAGAGCTTTGGTTATTAGTCCATGTTGAAATTCAGGCACAAAAAGAAGATAACTTTAGTAAGCGGATGTTTACCTACAACTTTCGCATATTTGACCGCTTTGATCGACCAGCAATTAGCCTTGCGATTCTCTGCGATCCAAACCGCGAATGGCGACCAAGCAATTATAGTTACAATTATCCCAATACTCGCTTAAATTTTGAATTTGGCAGTATTAAACTTTTGGATTATGAAAATAGATTTGGCGAGTTAGAAAATAGCGATAATCCATTTGCAATTGTTGTCATGGCGCATTTGAAAACGCAGCAGACATGCTCATCACCAGAACAACGCAAAATATGGAAATTTAGCTTAATTCGCAGACTCTATGATTTAGGTTTAGAAGAGCAGGATATTCGCAACCTGTATCGATTTATAGATTGGGTTATGATATTACCAAAGGCATTAGAAAATCAGTTTTGGGAAGAGTTTAAACAATTTGAGCAGGAGCGAACTATGAGATATGTAACTACAGGTGAGCGCATTGGCTACGAGCGCGGAAAACAAGAAGGCAAACAAGAAGGTAAACAAGAAGGTAAAAAAGAAGGTGAACAACAGCTTATTTTAAGGTTACTACAAAGACGAGTGGGAGAATTATCACCAGAATTGCAAGAGCGCATCAAATCTCTTTCTTTAAATCAATTAGAAACCCTTGGCGAAGCTTTGTTAGATTTTACTGGTATGGAAGATTTGCTTAAGTGGTTGCAAACAAATCAATCAGCTTAAAATCTATTTTTATAAAAATTCACTTAACCCTATACAGGATTTTTTAAATCAGTTCAATGATTTATTTTTTACCTTGCCCATAAAAAGTTACGAATGAGTAACAAAAAGGGCAAGTATAAAACCTGCCCTCAAAGCAATCAATATTAAAACTAAACTAGCGATCGCTACTTAATTACCAATTTGGGGCGCACTCAAAGAAACTTTTAGGGTTTCGTCTTTTTGCTGTGCTAATGTCGGTACGGAATCACGCAATCTTGCTGTCAATTGTACAGTTGTCGCGTCATACATCTGAGTCAGCAATTTTGGATAGAAACCAATACCAATAATTGGAATTAACAAACAGGCAATGATAAAGACTTCACGGGGTTCGGCATCTATCAAAGCTTGGTGAGAAACTAATTCCTTGTTCTCTTCTCCATAGAAAATTTCTCGCAACATCGACAACAGATAAATCGGAGTTAAAATCACTCCAACTGCCATCAAGAACACTACAATGACTTTGAAGGTAGAGCTATAAGCATCGCTAGTAGCAAAGCCTACAAACACCATCAATTCT
The DNA here is from genome assembly GCF_015206985.1 of Nostoc sp. LEGE 12447. NCBI lineage: Bacteria > Bacillati > Cyanobacteriota > Cyanophyceae > Nostocales > Nostocaceae > Nostoc > Nostoc sp. LEGE 12447. The sequence goes on from NZ_JADEXT010000002.1 coordinate 317,189, forward strand.
GCCACGAAACCGCTCATCCCTGGCAATGCCAAAGAAGCCATCGAACAGGTAGTGAACATAGCGAAAATTTTCGGCATTCTCTTCGCAACACCACCCATTTCATCCAACATTAGGGTGTGGGTGCGATCGTAAGTTGCGCCAACCAGGAAGAACAAACTCGCCCCAATTAACCCGTGGGAAACCATTTGTAACACCGCCCCACTCAATCCTAAATCAGTGAAGGAGGCGATACCAATCATCACAAAGCCCATGTGAGAAATTGAAGAGTAGGCAATTTTTCGCTTTAGGTTGCGCTGGGCAAAGGATGTCAAGGCAGCGTAGATGATATTAACTACCCCTAAAACCACTAACACTGGTGCAAAATAAGCGTGGGCATCGGGGAGCATTTGGGCATTCATCCGAATTAAGGCGTAACCGCCCATTTTCAAGAGAATACCTGCTAATAACATGTGTACAGGTGCTGTCGCTTCACCGTGGGCATCAGGTAGCCAGGTGTGCAAAGGAATAATCGGCAACTTGACGGCGTAGGCAATTAGGAAGCCAGCATAGAGAGCTAGTTGGAAATTCAGGGCGAAATCTTTTAAGGCGATCGCTCTCATGTCGAACGTCACCGTATCGCCGTAAAATCCCATTGTCAGGGCAGACAGCAAAATAAATAGCGAACCGCCAGCAGTGTATAAAATGAATTTGGTCGCTGCATATTGCCGCCTTTTACCTCCCCAAATCGACAGCAGGAAGTATATCGGTACTAGTTCCAGTTCCCACACCAGGAAAAATAACAGCATATCCTGGACGGCGAACACGGCAATCTGACCGCCATACATCGCCAAAATCAAGAAGTAAAATAGCTTGGGCTTGAAGGTGACAGGCCAAGCTGCTAAAATCGCCAGCGTGGTAATGAATCCAGTCAAAATAATTAGGGGCATGGATAAGCCATCTGCCCCTACTGACCAATTCAAACCGATTTGTGGTACCCAGGGGTAACTTTCCACCAACTGCAAATCTGGATTGGAGAAATCATACCCAGTATAAAAAGCATAAACAATTAGTGCAAAATCTATCAGCCCCACGATAAGGGAGTACCAGCGCACTGTTTTGCCTTCTTTATCAGGAATGACGGGAAGAAGTAGCGACGCGGCTATCGGAAACAGAATAATCGTCGTCAGCCACGGAAAATTAGCTATATTCATCACAATTCGTCTGCTATCAAAATCATGTTTGGCAAAAAGTCACTAGTTATTAAGTAACAGCTTTTTAGGGATTTCGTCTTCCTCGTTAGGTTGATTTAATTAAATTGGCAATCCCTCGTTTCTTCTGTTGGGAGTCTCTTTTGACCTTTGGGCGTGCGGAATGTAGGTTGTGATACTCCCGGTCAGGTCAACAATTTACCCTAAAAAAGTTGGTAAACTAGAATTTTAGCGGTGCGATGTCTACGACAAGCCGCTCCATGTCTACGCGTAGCCTACCGCATCTCTAAAAATACAAGATGCTGTTTAGTGTTGATTCGGTACAAAAAAGCATCACAGGAGAAATAACACTATGATAATCGCACAAATTGAAAGTCAGATTCGTTATGTCACCAACGTAAATGGAGAAACAACTGATGTACTCGTCCCTGTAGAACTTTGGCAACAGCTTATAAGTTCCATAAATTCTGATAACGTCAGTGGTTTAGCTTGGATTGATGAACAAGAGCCAAAAGCACAAATATTAGCCGATTTGCAAGAGTCCGTGCGACAAGCAGCACTAGGACAAACCTTTCCAGTTTCAGAGCTTTGGGACTACAGTAAGCGATTTGATTGAGTTTTTTTTAGTAAAATAGACAGGGAAAGTTGATAAGGGAAATTCGATTATGTCATCTCCAGCGATCGCTACTGTAGTTAAGATGATGGAATCTTTATCTGAAGATGTACAAGAAAGAGTTGTGGAACATCTTCTAGAGTACCTGGAAGATTTGCAAGATGAATTGAAATGGAATAAATCATTTAAGAAAACTCAACAACAACTGATTGCATCTGCCCAATCTGCTAAAAGAGAGATTGCAGAAGGACTTGCAAAACCTATGAACTATGAAAATTTGTGAAGTCTGCAACTCTTCCTTCTTTTTGGGATAAATATCAGTCTCTTGAAAAGCAAGTTAGACAGAGTGCGAAAAAAGCTTATCAGTTATGGAGAGAAAATTCTTTTCATCCGTCTTTGCATTTCAAATGTATAAATAACGAGGAGAATATTTGGTCTGTCAGAATAACTCGCAATTATCGAGCAATTGGGGTTTTGGAGGGTGATACAGTTACATGGTTCTGGATAGGTAGCCATGACGATTATGAAAGCTTTTTTTCATAACACGATCGCTATTTTATTTACCAATTATAATAAAATTCCATAATCTGAATAACCCATCGCTAAAGCAGAAACACAAATAAGAACACTAAACTGCATATCTAATAATCTCCAATTCTGCTCCATTATTAACAGCTAACTCTGCTTTTTATAAAACTTTTACACTTTGTCAATGAATCTTTAGCTCTTATTCGATACTTTCAGATATCATCGATTTTGAGTGAGCTTAAGCAATTGCTATGACGAAGAAGTGGATTCTGTATAGTAAAGAAGATAGGCAAGTTAAATGCCCTACTTGCATTAATAAGTTGTCGCCTGTTAAAAATAAACATCCACTAGAGGGAGAATCGCTCGCCGAACTAAGAGAGGCACACAGCTGGACAGATAGATTCGATGAAATGCTCTTTTCAATTCGGTCAGTTTCAATTCTAGGAAAATGTAGTACGGCAAAATACTTAGAATGTCCAAACATACCCGATCATCATAGAGAAAATGCTAAAGATTCTACTAGGCTTTATAGAGAGCATCCATCAAAGTATTTCGATAATATTGGACAGTATTACTGGGTAGATTTTGATATTATTACTTCAGATAAATCGACAATGAAATTACGAATGGTTGTCAATGAAGGTGAGGCTGATTGTAATGATGGTCAGTGGGGAGAAGTTTGGCAGCGCAATACGGGAAAGCCTGTTGCACAGATATTGAGTACTGGTGACATAGAAACGACAGTGCAAACCAGTTCAAGCGAATTGGGAAAGCTTGTGAGTTTTATAATCGAAATCGTAGTGTTTTACTCTTGGCGTTGATATCTATATAATCAAAGTCTCCGGTCTAACATAACCTCTGAGACAGACGAGAAAATCATTTGCCTATTCGCTACCTTTTTCTGAACTAGGAGGTTTTTGAGTAATCTAGGAGACTGTATATTAAATTACTAAACTATCAGCCAAAAAAAAGGAGTCTAAATTAGACTCTTAAAACTCTTAAAAAACTTAGGGGTGGACGATCGCCCACCCCAATGAAAATCAGGTAACACCAAAGACAATCACTAAACCCAAAACCGCCCCAAACACAATCAAGGCATAGAATTGAGCGCGACCGTTTTCTAGGTACTTCAGACCTTCACCGCTAACAAGAGTAAAAAAGCCTGTGAGGTTAACAGCACCATCTACAACGCGGAAGTCAACTTCCATAACTTGTCTAGCTACGCGACGCAAGCCGAGGACAAAAACCCGATGGTAAATGTCATCAAAGTACCACTTGTTGAGCGATAACTCGTAAAGTGGTTGGATTTTAGCAGCGATCGCAGCCGGGTCAATTTTACGGCGCAAATACATCAGCGAAGCCAGGGTAATCGCAATCAAAGAAATTCCGACTGAGGCACCCGCCATGATGTAGAATTCCGTCGGATTAAACTCGGAAGCCTTTTCTATAACTTCGGAGAGAGTTTCACTAGGAGGAAAGATAAACTCTTCAAAATAATTGGCGTAGGGAGTTCCCACCAAACCAATCAAAATCGAAGGCACAGCCAACAGTGCCAACGGCAGCGTCATCGTCCACGGCGATTCGTGGGGGGAGTCGCTGTGATGCCCGTGGGAGTCATGGGAGTCATGATGCTGACTAGTTGCTGCCAATTCTCCTTTCTTCATCGCCCCAGGCCCAAAATTCGGGACTGGTTCTTCTGACTCTAATTCCAGGACAATTGTCGCCGCAGCTTTCTTGAGTTTTTCCTTGATTTTCTCGTCAGTACCCCGGAATTTGCCTTCAAATGTCATGAAATACATTCTAAACATATAGAAAGCTGTAATCCCGGCAGTTAGCCAGCCAATCATCCAAAGAAATGGGTTAGCCTCAAAAGCCTTCCCTAGAATTTCATCTTTTGACCAGAAACCAGCAAAAGGCGGAATACCAGAAATTGCCAAGCAACCAATCAAAAAGGTAATTGAGGTGACGGGCATATATTTTCGCAGTCCACCCATCAGCCGCATATCTTGCGCTAAGGCCGGATCGTGACCGACGACACCTTCCATACCGTGAATTACAGAACCTGAACCCAAGAACAGCATCGCCTTGAAATAGGCGTGGGTCATCAGGTGGAATAGTCCAGCACTGTAGGAACCTATTCCCATTGCCATCACCATATAACCAAGTTGGGAAATGGTGGAGTAAGCCAAGCCTTTTTTGATGTCGTTTTGGGTAATGGCAATGGTTGCCCCCAAAAACGCCGTAAACGCCCCAGTAAAGGCAATGACATTCATTGCGGCTGGAACGTCTTCAAATACTGGGTACATCCGGGCAATCAGGAAAACACCAGCCGCCACCATTGTTGCCGCGTGAATCAAGGCAGAAATGGGGGTGGGGCCTTCCATCGCATCTGGTAGCCAGACATGGAGGGGAAATTGGGCTGATTTTGCAACTGGGCCTAAGAAAACTAAAATCGCCAACAGGACAGCGAGAAAATTGCTGATAGAACCTGATTGCACGAGCTGAGCGAGGCGATCGCCCATGATATTAAAATCAAAGCTTCCTGTTGCCCAGAACAACCCCAAAATGCCGAGTAACAAACCAAAGTCGCCGACGCGGTTGGTAACAAACGCTTTTTGAGCGGCATCGGCTGCTGACTTGCGATCGTACCAAAAGCCGACCAGCAAGTAGGAACACATCCCCACAAGTTCCCAGAATATATAAATCTGTACTAGGTTGGGGCTGACCACCAGACCTAACATTGAGGAGCCAAACAAACTGAGATAGGCGTAAAACCTCACGTAGCCGGGATCGTGAGCCATATAGCCATCGGTGTAAACCATGACTAAACAGGCTACCGTTGTTACAATCACCAGCATTAGGGCTGTCAGGTGGTCAATAGTGTAGCCCATGCTCAGGTGAAAATTACCTGCTGCCGCCCACTCAAAGGTGCGGAGATAGGGCGGGTGTCCTTGAATTTGACTCCATAACAAGGCAAACGACAGCCCCATAGCTGCTGCCATCATGAAGATAATCACCACAGCGTTAAGCTGCCGTAGGCGGTTTGTCACCTGATTCAACGAGATTAACCCTAGACCGACCAGCATTGCCCCAAAAAGAGGGAACACCGGAATCAGCCAGGCATACTGATAGATTACTTCCATCACTGACGCCTACTTTTAGAATTCTTGATTTAGCGTGTCGAAACTGTTAATAATTGTGACACACACCCTTTAGGATAAAATAACCCACCCAAGACTGATTGGGTGGGGTGTTAAGCATGGTTTTAGATTTGGTCATTAGTCATTAGTCATTAGTCATTGGTCATTAGTCATTTGTCCAATGCCCCATGCCCCATGCCCCATGCCCTATTCCCAATATTCATCAAGCTGATCGACACTCTAAGTCCACTGTTTTTGGACTCTTGTAGATTTTCGCGTAATTGCTGTAGCTGGCTTTAATGTCTTCTAAAGCTAGACGTAAATCTTCTCTGCCGCGAAAGCCTTCTAAGCGATGGCGAACAGTGCCATTTTGAATCAGTAGTAAAGTTGGCAGTGACTTTAGCCTATAAGTAGTAGACAATTTAAAATTTTGATCGGCGTTAACCCCAACTAATTTAATTTCGTCCCCACATTGGGCTTGAAATTGCAACAACAGTGGGTGGATAATCCGACACAAGCCACACCAAGGTGCTTCAAAGTTAACTAAAACAGGAATAGGTGATTCTAAAACTTCTTGAGTAAATGTCCGTTCACTAACCGACAACACCATGACGCCTCTTGGATTATAAGGTTTTTATATCAAACTACCTATCAGTACTGAAGTGAAGGATTGGTAAGTCAGTAACTGCCGATAGATACTTTCAGGAACCAAATCTCAGGACACAGAATAATTGGGCAAAAATTCAGCATGTTAATGTGTCTCTGACGTAAAAAGCCACTGCGACTCTCACTGTGGCTTTTTCGGATGTTAGACTCCTGATTGCTTTGTCCGCCTGGGATTTGACTGAATCTGCTACTGACTCCCAAGGAAAGACAACGGGTCTTCAACTACCAATATAAAATCTTAAGCCGACTAAACGCACCCCCACTGATAGATGTTTGAATTTATCCTACATTGATTCGGAGCAATTGATAAGCGGAAATTCCAATCTATTTGGGATTTTCTGCTGACATTGGGGATCGCTTAAATCTCCCATTTTATTCTACCAGTTGCTTCCATCAACAGAGGGTGCGACCACCAAAGCAAAGCGATAAAAATGGCAACTCCCAAATAGGAAGGGCGGAGAAATTCCTGCCATAAGATAGATTGACGGCCGTCAATAATTGCTTTAAAGGGAATAATTGAAGTCCGTTGTTTGGCAATTTCAAAGGCTTCCCCATAGCGATCGCTTAGACGGCGATCCCCATGCCAAACCCCAAACAAGTGATGCAACACCAATCCAATGGAAGTCACAAGGGTAAAGGTAGTACCTAGCCAGAGAGTATGGGCAACACACCAGATTATTTGTCCCACCATCTGGGGATGACGGGTAATTCGAATAATTCCTGTTTCGTAGAGATGAACTTGGGGCTTTTGAATGGCAGCAATTTCTAGTAGATTGAAGGTAGCAGGATATAAAAACAAAAACGAGATTGCTGACAGCAGCCAAACAAATTCTCGTACTCCTGGCACTCCTTGTACCTGCCAAAGTTGCAAACCATCATAGCGGTGCCCAAAAAAGTAAATAATTAATATCACAGCCAACGGTAGGCTGACTAATGCAAAGAAAATGCGATAAAGCCTTGGGCCAATATATTTTTCTGCCCAAGGACGCAAAGCAGCGCCTCCACTGTGAGCGATCGCAAAAACTATTTGTAACCCCAGTATGACAAAATGACTGGGTGTCAACCAAGAAATCAGCAGCATATAAACGGGTGAAGTAATTTAAAGAAAATTGAATTCAGTACAACCAATACCACAAAGTATTCCAAAGGAGACTTTAGTCAAGATGTTGTGCTACTGTCCTTTTCGAGTCAAGTCTTCAAGTTTAATATGCAACAAATCAGACGCGGCTGATTGCTGCCAAAGTTTATTTGTTGTGTGCATCCGCTCCTTTCAATGTTTGTGGGTTGAGCCTTATGTCTGACCTTCCTTTCACTTTAGATCAGTTACGGATTTTAAAAGCGATCGCACAAGAAGGAAGCTTCAAGCGTGCCGCCGATAGTCTTTATGTCTCCCAGCCTGCCGTCAGCTTACAAGTCCAAAATCTTGAACGGCAGCTAGATGTCCCTTTATTCGACCGTGGAGGACGACGTGCCCAATTAACTGAAGCAGGACATCTACTCCTAAATTACGGTGAAAAAATCCTCAGTCTGTGTCAAGAAACCTGCCGCGCCATTGAGGATTTACAAAATCTCCAAGGCGGTACGTTAATTGTCGGTGCTTCTCAAACCACCGGCACTTATCTTTTGCCTAGAATGATCGGAATGTTCCGACAAAAATATCCAGATGTGGCAGTGCAATTACACGTCCACTCTACCCGGCGGACTGCTTGGAGTGTCGCTAACGGACAAGTTGATCTGGCAATAATCGGCGGTGAAATTCCTGGTGAACTGTCAGAATCTTTGGAAGTTCTTTCTTACGCAGAAGATGAACTAGCGTTGATTTTACCTGTCTTTCACCCCTTTGCCAAACTTGAAACAATCCAAAAAGAAGACCTATATAAATTACAATTCATTGCCCTAGATTCCCAATCGACCATCCGCAAAGTGATTGACCAAGTGCTAGGACGCTGTGAAATTGATACCAGACGTTTTAAGGTTGAAATGGAACTAAATTCCATTGAAGCAATTAAGAATGCTGTGCAATCTGGTTTAGGGGCTGCTTTTGTTTCAACAAGTGCGATCGCTAAAGAGTTACAAATGGGTGTTCTGCACCGTACCCCTATTGAAGGGGTAGTCGTCAAACGGACGCTATGGTTGATTTTTAATCCCAATCGCTATAGATCCAAGGCCGCAGAAGCCTTTAGTCAAGAAATTTTGCCCCAGTTTGCTAACCCTGGATGGAGTCAAGATGTGTTAAAATTTACACAAAAAAACATCGTGGTAACTACATTGGATATAGCAATACCCGCCTCCTCTGGCGAAGACTAAAATCTGGTAACACAATTTTGGATTTTAAATTTAAGATTTTGGATTGACCCCATAGGAAAAGTGGAGCTTGAGATCATGAAATTATTTGATTCATCTCCACGAATTAATTCAAGGGTATAAAGCCAACATTTTAGATTTTGGATGGGAAATTTTTCCTTAACTCCAAAATCTAAAATCTAAAATCTAAAATTAGTTAAGGTTATTAGTCCTTTGTTTTTTGTAAATGACCAATGACTAATGACTAATCACGAAAATGGAAGTTTACTGTACTCGTCCACGTTGTCCACGCCCACAAAACTATTTTGCTGATTTAGATGATATTACAACCCTGAAAACAACGCAGCAAAAATACTGTACTACGTGTGGTATGCCACTGCTGTTAGATGGTCGATATGTACCCACGAAGTTGCTGGGAAGGGGTGGATTTGGAGCAGCATTTTTGGCACGCGATCGCCGCATCCCAGGAATGCGTCAATGCGTGGTTAAGCAGTTTCAACCAGTGGGTAATTTAACCTCAACTCAACTGCAACAAGCACAGATAATGTTTGAGAGAGAGGCAGACGTTCTAGCACAACTTGGTAACGATCACGAACAAATTCCTGACCTGTTTGCCTTCTTCCCAGTGATAGTTAATAGTTCGCAATCAGGACAGGAAGACCAATTTTTTTACTTAGCACAAGAATATATTGATGGGCAAAATTTAGAAGAAGAATTAGTTCAACAGGGTAAATTTTCTGAACACCAAGTCTTAGAGGTGCTGCAAGAAATCCTGAAGGTGCTAAAGTTTGTCCATGATCGAGGCATTATCCACAGAGATATTAAACCTTCTAACATCATGCGCCGTCGTGATGGGAAACTTTTCCTCTTAGATTTTGGCGCAGTTAAGCAAGTAACAAATGTTGCACTAGGAGCTGCTTCTTCCACAGGAATTTATTCTATGGGATTTGCACCACCTGAACAGATGGCTGGGGGGCAAGTATTCCCATGTACAGACTTATACGCTTTAGCTGTAACTATTATTACCTTATTAACAAATCAAGAAGCAATTCAACTATTTGATGCCTATAGCAACCAGTGGAAATGGCGGGAGCAAGTAAATGTCAATCCTCGCCTTGCTGACATTTTAGATAAGATGCTGTTACCTGCTGCTAATCAGCGCTTTCAATCGGCGCAGGAAGTTCTAAATACACTTTACTCACAGCCTCTAGCCGCTACACAGCTTAATTCGCCTTCTGTAACACTTCCACCACAATCACCTAAAAGTTTTAATCCCGTCGTCTCCCAGCCTTCACCAACTCAACCAGCGTTTTCTACAGTGGAATTGTTGGGTGGAGCGGCATTTAGTGGATTTGAGGGGGCATTGATAGCGATCGCCCTCTTCAGTCTAGTACAATCACCAATAGTTACTTTAAGCGTTGTATGTGTAATTTTGGGAATACTGGTATTTGCCCAAACCAGACGCTGGATTGAAAAGTTCGATTTATTAATTATTCCGACAATTACTTTTGCGATTATTTTTTTTATTCCCTTTTTACAAGGGGGTCTTGGCATTCAGGCAGTGGTCATTTTATCAGTTGCAGCAGCATTGGTAGCCATTTCACTTACAGCCATATTTCGGCTTATTTATAAATTATTATCTCTCATCCTTTAAAAAGCTTTTGGTGCTAATAGTCACATAATGTCTCAGAAAAACGAAACACTTCCTGGGGGAATTTACTATGCTTCTGCCCCAGAGGTTGTACCTCAGTGTATTATTAAATCCATACCACTGGGACGCACAAGCAGTCAATTAGTGCCTCCTTACCAACAACCGTTTGTACCTCCATCTCAATGTCCCAGTAAACGTAATCAATTGAATAGTCAGGCATTTCGTAGTGGAGATTATGCAATTACCCGCAATTTATTTGTAATTATTAAACAGAATGGTCAAGCAGATCAGCAAGCTGGCGAAGCTTATGCAAATTGGCTGCTGACACCTCAGAGTCAAGGCCTGATCGAAAAGGCTGGATTTGTCAGAATTAAATGATCAAATGAGTTAGATTTAGCCAAATAATAAACATTTTTATTTTATTAAAATTTGTTCATGTCACAAAAGAATGAAACCGCAGTTTTAGCCTTGGCTCTGTTGCTGACAGTTGGAATAGTTGGCGGAGGTGTGTGGTGGTTTACTAATGGCTCTGGAGTCAAAATAAGTAATACCATCATTCCAGGTTCAGAAGCAGGCAAAAATCCATCCCTAAAAGATCGGATTAGTTTTGGGGACAAAACTTTGACTCCAGGTGCGGTTTCTGCTGCAAAAAAAGAAGGAGTCCAGGCGATCGCTGCTAAAAGTTATGATAAAGCGATCGCTAATTTCACAGATTCCCTAAAACTCAACCGTAACGATCCAGAAGCACTGATCTTTCTTAATAACGCCCGCATTGGCTCTTCCAAGAGTTACACCATTGTGGCTTCCGTAGCAATAGGCACTGACCCCAATGCGTCTTTAGAAATTTTACGTGGCATCGCTCAAGCCCAAAATGAAATTAATACCTCTGGGGGAGCTAAAGGAGTACTGTTGAGGGTAGGTATAGCTAACGACGACGACAATCCAGAAATAGCAAAGCAAATCGCTTCTAGCCTAGTCAGCAATTCAGAAGTATTAGGTGTAGTTGGGCCCATCACTAGCGATTCTACTTTAGCCGCAGGTACTATTTATACTTCTGGACAACTTGTAGCTATTTCCCCTACCAGTACATCTGTCAAAATTTCTAACTTTAGCCGCTACGTTTTTCGCACGGTTCCCAGTGATTTTATGGCTGCGAGAAGTTTAGCCAACTATATGGTGAGAACTTTGCAGAAAAAAAATGCAGTGGTTTTCTTTAATTCACAAAGCAACTATAGCCAGTCCTTAAAGTCTGAATTTGTTTCATCTGTTTCTTTAGAAGGTGGACAGATATCCAGCGAATTTGACTTATCCAAGGCAGATTTTAGTGCAGCTAAAAGTATAGAAGAAGCAACTAAACAAGGTGCAGAAGTGTTGATGTTAGCTGCTAATACAGCAACTCTCGATAAAGCGCTGCAAGTAATTCATATTAATCAGAAACGGTTAACTCTGCTGGCAGGAGATGATGTTTATACCGCCAAAACTTTAGAGATTGGTAGAGAACAAGCTGTGGGGATGGTAGTGGCGGTTCCCTGGCATATTGACGGCGATCCTAAATCAGATTTCCCCCAGAAATCTCGGCAGCTATGGGGTGGTGATGTGAGTTGGCGAAGCGCTCTCAGCTATGATGCTACAGTGGCTTTGATTACGGCATTAAAACGCAATCCCACACGTTCTGGAGTCCAACAAGCACTCTTTTCCTCTGACTTCTCTGTCACCGGCGCTTCTGGTACAATTCGGTTTTTAGCATCAGGCGATCGCAATGCGCCAGTCCAACTTGTAAAAATCGTTCCTGGTTCTCGCTCTCGCACTGGTTATGACTTTGAACCAGTGCGTTAATCAGCAATAAAAAATTAAAAATTAACCAATAGTTAACCTAAAAAAGCTCTCAAGATGAGAAATTGAGCTTTATAGGGAAAAATATTAACGCCAACTAACAATTTATGCCTTATAGAAAAGTAACAAATAATTCAAAGGAAATTTACTATATCTAAAACCGTAAGTAATTCAGAAGTTAGGATTTGTCATAATTCACTAACAAAATACCCGTCCTCCAAATACAATCTCAAGTAGCAAGCACCTATTAAGTTAAGCACTTATATTGAATGGACGTGCGGGTAATTTACTATGTCTCAAAAAAATGAAACAACTATTCTTGTTTTATCCATCCTAATCACAGCCGGGTTAATAGCTGGCGGTTTTTGGTGGTTTAGTAGAAAGTCTGGTGTTGACCTAAATGCAATTAATTCTGGTAGCACCAAAACACCACAAGCTGTATCAGAACAACCTAGTGGCAAGACTTTTGCCTCAATCCAAGATGTTCCTACAGGATTATTCAATTATGGAGGCAGTACATCTTGGGCACCGATTCGCTTGGTAGTTGATTCACCAATTCAAGCGGCGCGACCAGAGTTTCGGCTGCGTTATGTAGAACCCAGTAATGCATCTCCTGGTTCTGGTACTGGCATCCAGTCACTGATAGACGGTCAACTAGCCTTTGCCCAGTCTTCCCGACCAGTTCTCGATCAGGAATTAAGCCGCGCCCAGCAGCGTGGATTCAGTTTGAAACAAATTCCTGTAGCTATTGATGGTTTAGCAGTCGCAGTTAACCCCAACCTCAAAATCTCAGGACTGACTGTAGACCAATTAAAGTCAATTTACACAGGCAAAATCAATAATTGGAGCCAGGTGGGTGGCCCCAATATCCCGATTAAGCTGTATTCTCGCCGCATTGCTGATGGCGGTACTGTAGAACTTTTTGTCCAAGACATCTTGGGTGGTCAAGCTTTTAGCCCCAATGTGGAATTTATCTCCACAACCACCCAAGCCTTGCAAAAATTGGCTGGTAGTTCTGGTGGTATCTACTACGCTTCTGCCCCAGAGGTGATTCCTCAATGTTCAATCAAACCCTTACCGTTGGGGCGAACACAAGGGCAATATATTGCTCCTTACCAAGAAACATTTGTCCTCCCGTCTGAATGTCCTGGTAAACGGAACAAATTGAATATTGAGGCTTTCCAATCAGGAAAATACCCGATTACCCGCAATCTGTTTGTGGTGGTCAAACAGAATGGTCAGACTGAGCAGCAAGCAGGTGTCGCTTACGCCAACTTACTGCTGACTGAGCAGGGACAGGAATTGATTACCCAAGCTGGATTTGTCAAAATTCGCTGACACCTAGGATTACACTCAGGCAGAGTGGCGGAAATCGCCGCTCTGAACTCTGCTTTAACCAGCTCTATTAATCGATTCTGCTGGCAAACAAATTAAATTATCCCCTTGGGTGAGGATTAAGCCGCGTTGACGCAGCTTACCCATCAAGCGGGTGACGGTGACACGGGTCGAACCAATCGCGCTACCAATTTGGGCATGGGTGAGGGGAAAAGGCAGACAATAGCCGCGAATCACATCAGGATCGGTGTCGCTCATTGCTGGCTCTCCATATTCCTCAATTAACAATGTGAGAAATCCTAAGAGTCGATCAATTGTACGGCGTTGTCCCAAGGCACTCAGCCACAGCAGCTTACGCTGGTGCTGATACCTAAAGGCATCCATAACTTCACGACGGAAGTGAGGCCAGTTGTCTAGGTCATGCCAGTACATCCACAGCACCGCAGTTTGGTCAACATGGGCGTAAGCCTGGAGTGTAAATGGCGACTGAGCAACAATTTCAAATGGCTGTCCCGCTCCCACAAAACCCAAGAACGCTTCTTCTGGGGTTCTGTTGATTCGTCGAGACGTTAGCTGACTAGCTGTTGCACTAACTTGGGCAGTTCCTACCATGCGGATCGCACCCCTTTGCACCAAATATAGCAATCCAGGCCGGGCTGGAATGCGCTCATCTTTGCTAAAGGTACGGCATCGATAGTGTTCTTGAGCCCAGTCAAGAATTCGTTGCCAAGTTAAAAAAGGCCGTGATGCCTCAGAAAAGGAGGATGGAGATTGCATAGGTAACAAAGAGCGTTCGGCTGAAGACAAAGACGTGATCAAAAGGTGCAAGGAGTGTCTTTGTGTTGACGAGGCAGGCTTAACGCCTAACAGCGTCAGCCAATCCAAAGAATAGAAAGAAAATTACTCTCTACTCTTTTGTTATACTTCCTACTGTACAATGATGGTAGTAAAGTTTACTTACTATTCATCGATTATTCATCAAATTTTATCCTCTTCTCATTTTTCTTCATCTAAATTCAATTTATACCGCAAGATAGATGACAGAAAAGTAACAAATATATCTTACATGGTTGTTTAAATAATATTACGTGCATTATAAATTACCAGTTAGCAAATATAAGTCAATCAAGCAGTTATTGTACAGTTATTTAATAAAATCACTAAGCATTGATACTTATAACCCAGAGAATGGATGCATAAAAGATAAAAAAATTCCTCTACATAAAGATAGAGATGAAAATAGAGTTTTATATACCTCAAATGTGTCTCTGCAACTGTCAAAATCTCAGAATCGAAAAGCTATGGAGCTTGCTAGTGCGATCGCATCTGATTTATCAAGGACTTGTGGTGACGTTTTTCGCATCCAAATTGTTCCTCCTGGCTGGATACATTTTGAATTGACTCACTCGACCTTAGCGACTTGGTTACAAAGTCTCGTAGTTGGGAGTTTGGGGGAAGAGGGGGAGCAGGGAGCAGGGGGAGGCAAGGTGAATAACCAATGCCCAATCCCCAATCCCCAATCCCCAATCCCCAATTCACTATTTGCTATTCAGCACGCCCATGCACGTTGCTGTTCGCTGGTATTTCTGGCTCACCGAGAGGGATTGATTAAACTTAAACAACCTGTTACAAATACTAGTCAAGGTTTTTGGGATGTTATTTCTCCTAACCCTCTACCTTGGCTCAACTGTAATGAAACATTACGACTAAATCATCCAGCTGAGCGTCGTTTAATTGCCGAGTTAATACAAGTAGTAGACAACATAGAGTCCCCTGATATTAACGGTTCTGTGAAATGGGAAAAATTAGCGCTGAATTTGAGTCAAGCTTTTGAACACTTCTGGTCTAATTGCCGGATTTGGGGTGAGGTGAAAGTTACATTACCAGAGTTAGCACAAGCCAGACTTGGATTACTTATGGCTACTCAGTCAGTATTAAGATACGTACTAGAGGAAAACTTGGGTGTTTTTGCGCCCTTGGAGTTATAAATCGGTAATGTCGCTTAGGCACAAATAAAAACTTTTATAATAGCTATTGACTCAATGCATCACCTCGGCTACATTAGCAGGTGTGTGAGGAGCGAACCAGCTAGGGCACCGAGACGAAACACGGCCAGTCGTCGGTGTCCTTTCTGATTTATAGGGTTTAGGCTTGAAAAAGTGTCCTCATTACAGCAAGAACTTTTCAATTGCTACTGCTGCTCCGTCTTCCTCTACACTAGGAGCTACCCACTGCGCGATCGCTTGGACTCCTTCGGGTGCGTTGCCCATAGCTACACCAAGTCCAACAGACTCTAGCATTTCTACATCATTGAAGTTATCACCAATCGCCATAACGTTGGCTATCTTTAATCCCAGTAATTCTTCAGCTAGGTAACGCACAGCAGTTCCCTTATTCACAGAGGCGTTAGTTGCTTCAAAAAAGGTAGCAACAGATGTTGTGAGATAAAGTTCAGCAGGTGTATATTGGCGGCGCAAATTCCCCAATAACTGATCAATTAAATCTATGTCATCAGACAAAGCGAGAATTTTTGTCGGTTCATTTGTTAAAGTTTGGCGCAAATCACCAACGGGAATCGGAGTAATACCAGAACGTTCTGCATAAATTTGGGTTTCTCTGGTTATTTCACGGACGTATAGCTGATCGTTGATGTAAAAGTGGACAGATAGGAGCGATCGCAACTCAGGCTGTTCAAAATAGTCGAGTAGTTGATGAGCCATTTCCCTGGAAACAGGCCAATGGCGATGAATTTTTTGAGTAATTGGATCTTGAATCCAGGCTCCTTGATAGGCCATTAATGGTAATGTAGAGCCGATTTCTTGGTGAAAACGCAAGGCTGAACGGTACATCCTACCTGTAGCGATCGCCACTGGAATTCCTCGTGCTTGCGCTGCAACAATAGCTTGCTTTACACCTGCGCTGATGGTGTTAGAGTGTCCTGCGATCGTGCCGTCTATATCCAAAACTAGTAGTTTAATGTCTTTTGCAGCAGCCTGATAATCGGTGGATGCCAAATGGGTGGCAGATGCTTTCTGCATAATTTCCTAGATTTTAAGTTCCAGTAAGAGGTTAACAGGCTCTAGCGACCAGTGGGCAGTAATAGCAAAAATTGGGTTCTTTAGTCAACCTAACTTTTCTAACATGAGGATGCTGAATCACATGATTTTAGATTGCTATAGTTTTTTTTATATTCAAAATTCTGGATAATAATCACAACAAAAAACCCCGATTTTTTCGAGAATCGGGGTTTTTCATTTAAATTAGAAAGCCTGATGGATAGATAATATGAGAAAAACCACCTATTCAATAAAGCCTATAAATTTTACCCTTTGTTCCAGCTTTTTTTGCTTTGTGACAACAGACAAAGCCCAGCAATTAAAGCAACTCCAAGTGTGGCAGAGGGTTCAGGTACTGATTTTACATCATCGTAGTTATAGGTTACTTTGATACCTGCTTTGGCATAAGTATCAATATAGGATCTTATGTTGCCCGATCCTGTAACTAATGAGTTGGCTATGGCTGAGAACAAAAAGTCTATGTTGCCATTACCAATGAAAGACTGCAAGAATTGCGTATCAGTAAAAGTCTGGATACCAGATTGTGTGGCAGTTAAGTTAGAAAGAGTCTTTCCAGATGTGCCACTATAATCAGTGATGTTATCGTATTTGGCAACTTGGTAACTGGAAGTATATTGTGGATTCAGTGCCAACAAAGACTGATTATTTAGTTGTAAGCTAAATTGACTGTCAAGTTTTACTGTGGTTTGACTTGGGGTTGGACTTCTATTTTCAAAACCTGCATTTCCGAGTATATCTCCAGTAAATTCTATTGTTACACCTTGGAGTGTGCCTAGAGATGAGTTAAATTGTTGGACGCTTAGAGGTGTATCAATAATATCTGTGAATTCGTAATTACTAGAACTAGTGTAAGAGAGAGAAGCTGCATTAGCTGCTCCAGATGTCGCAACAATTCCTACCAGAGTTGTAGCAACAGCTAGAGTGTTCAATAGTTTTGTTGTCATGATGGAAGATGCTTTTCTAAAACGAATCATTACAGGATTACTAAGTTATTTCTAACTCTGAAACTTTGCTTGTAGTATTGATAAATTCACGTAAATTTATGTAAAGTTTTTATGTCCAAGTGCCTTCGGAAAATCTACTTTTTGATTTGTATATATAAAGTTTTGTTAAGTTAAAGAGGCTTTTATAGCGGTAATTTTATGTCGAAATATTAAGCTAGTTTTTGTTGGTTTCTGAGAAGTAAGCTAGGTCAACCTTATTAAACATAAAACGCTCAGGATATAGATCCCCGACTTCTGGTGAGAAATTGGGAATCTAGTTACTATCTGGTTATTATATTGATACTCACGTACTTAATTAGGGTGGTATCCCTGCCAAAAGTTTGTTTTACTGGGCT
Source organism: Nostoc sp. LEGE 12447 (assembly GCF_015206985.1). NCBI lineage: Bacteria > Bacillati > Cyanobacteriota > Cyanophyceae > Nostocales > Nostocaceae > Nostoc > Nostoc sp. LEGE 12447. The sequence continues at coordinate 334,862 of NZ_JADEXT010000002.1, forward strand.
TCCGTACTAAAGCTGTAAATGCGTAGACATAACTTTGTCTAAAATTATATGTCAGGAGCAATTGATACGCAAAAAGTGCGCTATTGTCGCCAAAGCCAAGCTGAACAAGCATCGTAAATTGCTAACTATGTGACAAAGCTTCTGGCTAAAATAGGGCTATGTCTGAAACTTTCACTTCTGTAACTGCAACACGCCCCACGTTCATCCTTGTAGATGGACACTCGCTGGCTTATCGTTCATACTTTGCTTTCGCCAAAGGGCGAGATGGAGGACTGCGTACTAAAGCAGGCATTCCTACGAGTATATGTTTTGGTTTTGTGAAGTGCCTGCTGGAGGTAATGGCAACACAACAGCCTCAAGCAATGGCGATCGCTTTTGATTTGGGTGAGGCCACTTTTCGCCACGAAGCTGACGAGACTTATAAAGCCGATCGCAAAGAAACGCCAGAAGACTTCATTCCCGACTTAGCAAACCTGCATGAGTTGCTAAATGGCTTCAATCTACCAATTTTCACTGCCCCTGGTTACGAGGCGGATGATGTTTTGGGAACCTTAGCACAGCGAGTAACTGCGGCTGGGTATAGGGTAAAGATTCTAACTGGCGATCGCGATTTATTTCAATTGATCGACTCTGACAAAGAAATCACTGTTCTGAATTTTAGTCCAGATGCCATAAAACGCTCTACAAATAGCATTACGGAATTTGAAGCAGAACAAGTCAAAGAGAAGATGGGTGTTTTACCTTCACAAATTATCGATTTCAAAGCTCTTTGTGGAGATAAATCAGATAATATTCCTGGAGTTAAAGGAATTGGAGAAAAGACAGCAGTACAGCTGCTAAATACCTATGGTTCCCTTGACAATATTTATGCTGCATTAGATGAAATTAAAGGCGCAACTCAGAAAAAACTGGCAAGTGGTAAAGAAGATGCCGATAAGTCTCGTTATTTGGCAACCATAGTTTTAGATGTTCCTATAGAAATTAATTTAGAAGATTGCAAATTAAGAGGATTTGATACAAGCGTTTTATCCCCCATTTTAGAAAAGTTAGAATTCAAGTCTTTTTTAGGGAAAATTAACGACCTTCAACAACGTTTTGGTGGCAAAGTTGAAGAAAAGCAAGAAGCCAAAACAGATGTAGTTAATCCTAAATCAGAATTGAGAGATGATGAAGATAATGATTTGTGGTTTTTCAGCGCTAGCGATACAGCAGCAGTTCCACAACAATCTACTTCTCCTATTACACCACGCATCATCAACACCGAAGCCAAACTAACTGAGTTAGTGAAACTTTTGCAAACATTCACTAACCCCAATATTCCCGTTGGTTGGGATACTGAAACTACCGCTTTAGAACCAAGAGATGCTGAGTTAGTAGGAATTGGTTGCTGTTGGGGAATGCAACCAGATGAGGTAGCGTATATTCCTCTGGGGCATAAAACTGGAGAAAATTTGCATAAAGATTTAGTACTAGAAGCATTACGCCCAATTCTTGAAAGCGCTGATTACCCTAAAGCTTTACAGAATGCTAAATTTGATCGCCTAGTTTTAAAGTGTCAAGGGATTAATTTGGCAGGAGTAGTGTTTGATCCCATGCTGGCAAGTTACATTCTAAATCCAGATTCAAGTCATAATTTGATGGATTTAGGGCAGCGATATTTGGGATTGATAGCAAAAAGTTACTTAGATTTAGTTCCTAAAGGCAAAACCATCGCTGATATAGATATTCCCTCCGTTGCAGATTACTGCGGTATGGATGCCTATTCTACTTTTGGCTTAGTGCCGAAATTGCGTGAAGAACTGGATAAACTTCCAACTTTGTCTAAGCTGTTAGTGGAAGTGGAACAGCCACTAGAAGCGGTTTTAGCCCAAATGGAATACACGGGTGTCCGCATTAATTCAGCTTATTTACAACAACTTTCGCAGCATTTAGAAACGGAGTTAGCCAGGTTAAAAGAAGAAGCAACTGAAATAGCTGGAGAAAATTTTAACTTAGGTTCCCCTAAGCAATTAAGCCAAATATTGTTTGAAAAATTGGGGTTAAGTACCAAACATTCTCGTAAAATCCAAACGGGTTTCTCTACAGATGCAGCCACACTAGAAAAACTCCAAGAAGATGATAAAAGTGGTTTTGTTGAGGCGATCATTGAGTATCGCACTCTATCTAAATTAAAGTCTACTTATGTTGATGCCCTACCTGCATTGGTGCGTCCAGATACGCAGAGGGTGCATACTGATTTTAATCAAGCAGCAACATCAACTGGTAGGTTATCTTCTTCTAATCCGAATTTGCAAAATATCCCCATTCGTACAGCTTTTAGTCGCCAAATTCGGAAGGCGTTTTTGCCTGAAGCTGGTTGGTTAATGGTGGCTGCTGATTACTCACAAATTGAATTGCGGATTTTGGCTCATTTGAGTCAAGAGCCAATATTAGTGCAAGCATATCAGCAAAATGAAGATGTTCACACTGTTACCGCACGGTTAGTTTTTGAAAAAGAAAATATAACCTCAGAAGAACGAGGGATAGCAAAAACTATCAATTTTGGCGTGATTTATGGAATGGGTTCTTTAAGATTTTCGCGCTCAACTGGGATAGATAAGAACATTGCCAACGAGTTCATTAAGCGGTTTAATGAACGATATCCTAAAGTTTTTGCATATTTGGAGCAAGTAAAAAAAGAAGCGATCGCTCTTGGTTATGTAGAAACTATTTTCGGTCGTCGTCGTTACTTTGATTTTACTAATAACAGTTTACGCAAATTAAAAGGCAGCAACCCAGAAGATATTGATCTGAGTAAATTGAAGAATTTGGGCCCTTATGATGCGGGTTTATTACGCTCGGCGGCTAATGCACCAATTCAAGGTTCTAACGCTGATATTATCAAAATTGCGATGGTAAGACTGCATGAAGTTTTGAAAAACTATCAGGCGCGTTTATTATTGCAAGTACACGATGAATTAGTGTTTGAAATTCCCCCTGATGAGTGGGAAGAATTACAACCGCAAATTAAGTCGGTGATGGAAAACGCAGTTCAGTTGAGCGTGCCGTTGCTGGTAGAGGCGCGTGTAGGTGAAAATTGGATGGATACAAAGTAAGTTGAATTTGGGACTGCGGATTTAGACAATTTTTAGTGAAAAATTTCAAAGGTAATCAAGAGTCAAAATTTTTGACTCTTGATTCTTAGATCATTGAATAGATAATAAGCTGTTTCACATTTAAATTGCATAAACTGGGCGGGCTTTTCGGCCTACCGCACAAGAGTTATATTTAATTTAGTTATGCAAATTAGATGTTTTTTGGCTTAGTCTAAAAGTTAACCGCCACGTTTTAGTGCGGCCTCAACCTGCTGTAATTCCTTCTCTAAACGATTTTTGAGTTTTTCGGGTACGGGACGATTTGGGTAAGAACTGTAGTGTCCAGCCAGGGAATTAAGGGCTGTCCGCATGGTTGTAAAGGAACCAAGACCAGAAACAGAGTTAACTCGCTGATAGCGAGCCGAAAAGTCATTAATTTTCTGACGCGCTTCTGCTTGAACTGCTGTTTTGTCTGATGAATCTTGTGATAGATTCAGAGCCTGTCTCATCACATTGACTACAGCTAAGGTATCTTGGCGATAATCCCCAGTCAAACTATCTGGACTGCCAGAACAGCCCATTAAGCCGATAGACACAACCAAAACCAGCGCAAGCAAACGCGACCAATAGCGCTTCATATGCATTAATTAAAAGAATACGTAAATCAACGTCCATCCTATCTTGGATTGGTAACTTGGGGATCAATTGAATGGTGACTAGGAAGTTGGTAAGGGCTATTTCATTCCCTAAAAGGCTTTCATTTACAAGCATCTTGGGCAAAAAATTAGGTGATTAAAAAATCTGATTGGATAATTATCATAGTCATGGTTTCTCTGCCAGATGCTACGCGCATAGTTTGCTTCGCCGTATAAGTACAGCAACACACTTAAATTTACTTGTTGAGGTGGTAGCTTTTCGATTACCAACTGGGTGCAGATTTCTCGCTTAGACTCTTGACAATATTCCTGTGACAGTTGGTGAGTAGGGATTTCAATCGCCAATTCGACGAAATCTTCACAAGAGATAATGCTTTCGTTCTGGACTTACTACCTAGAGTGAGAGCAACAGTTTTCAGTCTATGGAAAATAGTAGCTTGCGAGTTAGATTTATAAAATGAGAGGTTATACCGTTTCTTTGTGAAGCTGCATATATTTACCCCCCGGCTGTCGCCGTCCCCCCTTGCCAAGGCTACCGTGTATACACAAGTTGAGTTGGGAATCACATAGATACAAAAGAACGGAAAATTTTTTTAAAATCCAAGATTATCCGTTAAATCTCTATCAATAAGCTGACACTATTGATAATTAGCTTGCTCGGTTCAAAACCTTGCCTACTAAGGCTTGTATCCTACCAGGCAAGGATTTTAGGACTTGTGTATACACAGTAGCTTGCCAAGGGGGGACTACAGGGGGGTCTTGTTATGTGCATCTTCATAGAGAATTGGTATTAAAACTATTTAATCAACTGACTTCCCTTGCCTCAATCTCTGCAATTTCAGCATCGTAATACATATCATTAACCACAAAAAGCCAACTCCATAACCTGCAATTATGTCTGTGGGCCAATGGACTCCTAAATATAAACGGCTAATACCAATAGCAGCAATTAAAATAACTGTCAAACTGTAAATTAACTTGGCAAAACGAGGATAATGAGTTGCCAATTCGTGAGCAATAAAACCATAAAGCACCATAGAGCCAAGTGCATGACCGCTAGGAAAACTAAAAGATTTTTCAGAAATTAATTGATGCCAGAGTTCCGGGCGAGGTTTAGAAAAAAATAACTTTAGCCCTGTATTTAAAATGAATGCTCCCAGGCAAGCAAGTAGAAAAAATCTTGCTTCTTCTCGATAACGTCGCCACCAAAGTAATAATAGATTAACGCCGACAACGATGACTACTGTTGTAGGATTACCAAGATTTGTAATAAACAGCATTAAATTATCTAAATTTGGATTGGCAAACTGATGTAGCCATAACAGAAAAGTAGTATCAAATCTAAAAGCATCTCGCTCTAAAACCTCTTCAGCCAGTTGTGCTAAAACAAAAAGGATGAGAAGACAACTAGTAAGTCCAACAATACCAATTGTCGCAATTAAGGGAGCCAAACGAGGGTGTATATGACGTAACCAGAAGTTAGAAATTTTTCGAATCATACTTTAATATCATTTTTTTCGCTGCACCTCTGGGGTTAAAAAGTAATTTATTTAACCCCAGAGGTGCAGAGAAAACAGAGTAAAGAGATTGGAAAGGAATTTTTTAACTAAAATTTTTATCCACCTTGAAAAGGCTACTCCTAACTCTTAAATCCTAACTTTTTGATAAAGAGTCTCACGTTGTTGATAAGGTCGTCCTAAAGAAGCGATCGCAGTTTCTAAAGTTTCCACTTCCATACATGTACCGCCCAAAGCACCCGCCATTGTGGTGATATGCTCCTCCATCAAGGTGCCACCGATATCGTTGCAACCCCAAATTAGGGCTTCGGTTGCACCTGCAAGCCCCAGTTTTACCCAACTCTGCTGATGGTTGGGAATCCAATTACCCAAGTAAATCCGCGCCACAGCGCCTAGCAGCAGCGCATCGCTTAAAACTGGTTGATCGCGTCCAACACGGCGACGTAAGGGTTTGGGCGCTTCTTGACCAACAAAGGGTAATAAAATAAACTCTGTGATCTTTGCCGGATATCCCTGATTAATGGCGGTTTGTTGGAGCGATCGCAATTTTTCTAAATGCCCAATTTGCTGCTCGTGGGTTTCAATATGCCCAGATAACATGGTGCTAGTGGTATGTAAGCCTAATTTATGAGCGGTGCTGACAATTTCTAGCCAAGTTGCTGTATTAATCTTCTCTGGACACAATATCCGCCTTACTTCATCGTCTAATACTTCTGCTGCTGTTCCTGGCATTGAGCCAACGCCAGCATCACGCAAAGCAATAATTACATCGGCATATTCAAGTCCATCAAGTCTGGCGATAAATTCCACTTCCTGGGGAGAAAAAGCATGGAGATGAATCTGCGGAAATTCCTGTTTGATGGTTTCCACTACCTTGAGATAGTAGGGCAAAGATTTACCATTTATCTGCGCTTGTGGATTTAACCCACCCTGCATACAGATTTCTGTAGCACCCCGTCGCACTGCATCTGTTGCCTTTTCCAAAATTTGCGCCGAATCTAACCAGTATGCACCGACATCACCATCATCTCGACGGAATGCACAAAAACTACAGTGCTGCTCACAAATATTAGTGAAGTTGATATTACGGTTAATTATGTATGTAACCGTATCGCCTGCTTGGGTATGGCGGAGTGTGTCTGATGTAGCACGAATTGCTGCGATCGCCTCTGGCTCAGTTTGTTGTAGCAATACCACTCCCTCTTGAGGAGATAAGTCATACCCCATCAAGGCACGCTCAAGAATTTTTTCAACAGCAATTTTTGTCAGCATTATTTCTTAATTTCTCAGTAAATTTTAATTTTATGATCTGGTAAATAATAAAATTTTACTTAATAAATACGCCAAGCTCTGGAAAATCCCAGCTAGATAAAATTTAAGTACCTTTCTGTTCTAGCCGCCACAGCCTACTATACTGGAAAACATCGACTAGTTTGTATTTTCTCTCGAGTTGATATCTAAATTCCTTAGAAGGATTATACAGAAATACCTCACTGAAACTATTAGGGATATTTGGCAGACTTGGTTCAATTACCAATTGCATCTGCACTCTCTGATCTAGCAGATGAACGAGAGACATTAAATCGCCAATATTTAGAGAATAATTACTACTAATTAATAGTGGGTTATTAGCTTTATTGATGATGCGAGCTATTTGAGGATTGGCATGGCTGCTTTTATTCCACCACGTCTCAGCTTGAGAACTGACGGCACAAGATAGAACTCCACTAGAAATTACTACTACCATTACTAATTGCCAAAATTTGCGGGCTATTAACTTAGAAGTAATAATTTGGGATGCTAGCAAGTAAGGAACAGCTAGCTGAATGCCTACATAGCACGGGATGACATATCTAGCTCGCAGACTGACCTTACCTCCAATAATCAAATCAGGCAATATGAAAGCTAAAGCAGGTACTCCACTTAAGATAAAAACAAATAACCAAACTCGTTTTCCTGCGTGATTATAAAGAAATAAGAATGAATATATTACCAAGATTAGTAGCAAGGGAATTAAAAATCGACCCCAGCGCAAAACTGGCAAATTCAAATCTCTAAAAAATGGTTCGTAGCGCCAGAAATCAGCAAATAAATAGCTAATATTGCTAATCCAACCAGAAATCAAAACTGACACAGATTGCCTTGTTTGAGTGCTGGTTGTTGTGCGTTGAATTTCAGATAAGCTGTTAATAATAGTTAAAATCCAAGGAACGAAAGCTAAAAACCCGACACTAGTTGCTATTAGATAAGCTTTAACGGTTTTGGTGAATCGAAAGCGCTCGATGGCAAATACATAAATACCGTAGGCAATCGCTAGCAACCCAGAAAACAAAAAGGTGTACAGTCCTAGTGCCACTGTTACTGCATAAATCCCCCAAAGCTTCTTACTACCTAGTCTTATTGCTCGCAGCAGTACAGCACTCTCTAGCAAAGTAGTCACCATCCACAAACCGAACTCCCTTGCCTCTTGGGCGTACAGTACATGGAAGGGCGAGACTGTTAGAAGGGCTACGCTGATCCATGCTGTTATAGGTGACTGAAATAATTCTAAGCACAACCAATAAATACAAGGAAAAGCTATTAAGCTAATTATGGCTGACAAGCTTCTCGTAATCGCTACTGAATTACCAAAAAACTGCATCCATAATCTAAGCATCACGTAATAGAGTGGAGGATGCTGGGCATCCTCCACCGCCAAAGAGTTGATTGTATTTATTAAACCTTTTTCAGAATTAGGCTGTTGATATTTTTGTATATCTCCAACAGCAAACACACGCCCATTAAACACTTTTTGAACAAATTCTGTCTTAGTATAACCAGAAATTCTTAATGAGGTATAAGCTTCATCATGCCAGTAGACTTTTCGATCTAGATAGGCAAAGCGAAAAAATATCCCTAATATTAACAAAATAATAATTAAAAATCGTAGCCAAATCGGAGGAGAATATTTTGCAATTATTGATTGTCTGTTTATCATAAATATCGGACTATAGCGTAGATTAAAAGTTCATAAAGTCCAGTATTCGTAGTTTTTAAAGCACTCTTTTAGATGTTAATAATTAATAATTTAAAAGCCATTGTAATCATATAGATCGTAGACGAGCTTTGTAATTAATTAACAATAAAATAGGCAATTAAGAGAATTTATAGTAAGGGCAGGAGCCGCTTACTATAAGCAAATTTAATTAATTTGAAATTGCGTAATTTAGTTGACTTACTTAATCCCCATTGTTATATTGATTAGCTGGAATTCTCACTAAAACATTGGATTTTACTAATTTTCCCTTGCTTGTGGTGTTCGCCGATGCTGTATTAGTAACCCGATCGCCATACCAATGCCGACAAAGGCTGTAAAGTAGAATAAACCAATCAATCGGATATAAATTGGTGGTGCGATCGCTTTAACTTCCACTTCTTGCGCTACTTTCACTGGTGCAAATTGACGGTTAGATCCTGGTAGAGGAGTTGCTTCCACCTCGATTTTGTGGGGTGAACCATCAAAAAACTGTTCAAGCCATGTTAACTTACCTTGCTCGTCGGGAATACCTTTGTAGTCAAAGACTGTTAAATTATGTTCTGTGGCGATCGCTTTTACTTGCAACGCTACATCTGTGATCGGTTGTCCGGTTGCTGTATCTTTCAGTTGTAGTGCTAAATTCGCAAGTTTTCCGACAGTTGCGTTTTTATCTCCGTCAAGGCTAATTTCCAATCCCTGAGATTTCTGAGATGATGGTGCAATTACTTCGGTACTACTTTGGTGGTGTTCGCTGCCATGAGCTTCTGCAACTTCTGCACTAATATTGATAACTAATAGGGTTACTATAGCCACTACTGTCAATGCACTTAATAAAAGGCGTACTGACTGTGGTGCAATTTCTCCTTGTTGTAGTTCTCCTTGTCCGCCAATAACCCAGCCACCTAACAATCCAAGTGATAGTAAAATAGCTGCGATAACCACAAAATATTTATATTTGGTTGGATTTTCATGGACATTCAGATTTAAAGTTTGTTGATATGGAGCAAAAGCATTTGCTACTAAAGGTGACACATTTACCATTAGTTGGTAGTTACCACGAATAGGTAACATCTGCTGAATTTCTAGCTTACCATCAGGTGCAGTAGCATTCATTTGCAGCAATTTTGTTCCCTCAACAATAGGGAAATCTGTTGTTAGCCAAGGATTACGCGGTGGTGTTAGAATTTGTAAGCTAATTTTGGTATTTTCTAAATGTTTACCCGCAGCATCAACAGCTTGTAAAGTCAGGGTAAGAGGAGATTGTGGTTTTTCTGCCTCTGCTTCAAAGGGAAGAATACGTTCTAAAGGTGGGTTGGTAGAGAGTAGCACTCTGGATGTAGGAGTTTGGGAATTCCCTACAAAGGAATAAAGAATTGACAAGGTAATGCAAACAGCACTGATAACCCCAAAAAGTCGATATTTTTTCATAAAAACTGACGGTAAATGTGAAACTTTTGTACTTTTTACAACTTAAAGCTCAATAGCAGTGGATGAAACTTACTCTATATTTTTATTACCAAGTAAAAGAATTATTCATAAATTCAGACACCATTCAAAATACAGTTAAGGTAATGTGGAGATGAAAAAAAGCATCTCTACATTACCTAAAATTTATTCCAAGCAAAAACACTCGTGCGAAACCTGCGATATTTTAGCGTTGTAACTTTGTTATGTTAACTAGCAAAGTTTTTCATTCACCTAAAAAATCTTGGGATTATGATAATTTAGTGACATGCAACGCCTAATGTATGGTGACGCGCTGAGTGTGCTGTGTTATGAACCGCAGGATAGGTGGAGAACAAAACAGTCCATATAACTAAAGAAGATAGCAACATATAAAGTGTTACCTGCACAGGCTTGGATAAGGTAATACCTGCGGTCTTGTGCAATACTGACATTTGAGAAAAAGTAGTCATTTTTGACCTCCTATAATTAATTTGGGTAATTTATCAATCAAAAGGCATGATGCCACTTGATTGGAAAAAGATATACGATCAACTTTGGATTTGACAAGTGTGTATCAAATGTATTGTGTAATTCGACTTTAGTGAATACTATACTATCCTTTGAACATCGGCTCATCAGGATGTAGAAATCTCCACATAAAATCCATACAAATAACAAAAGAATGACACATGGATTTGAATGACGGCATTTTCAAAGCTGATAACACGAAGGTAACAGATTAAAATTAAAAATCAAAAATGCTCATGTTACCAAGCATCCAAAATTCCTTGAAATGTAATTGATGTTATCTCTAAGCCAATTAAATACACTACTGATTACCGATATTTGCTTGCTTGTGTCTATATCCAAGATGCTATTATACTCATTGTTTGTACGACAGGTATTGCTGAAGCAATAAGCATATCAGGAATAGGTATAAAACAGTTAGGTTTTGCTAAACATAATTTATACATAATTTAAACGTAATAATACTGTTGAAATAAAGCAAGTTTGGCTAGAATTTTCAAAGACTGATTCTAGCTCGATCTAGATTTAGGAACCTAAATAACAGCTTTTAAGCACTATCAAATTATTGACAATAATTATTAATTCCTCTAAGCTTTAAAAGCAATTGCAAATCTTTTGCAATTCTTTTTTGGTGCTAACCGTAACTAAATGTCATGCCCAACAACTTCGCTCTAGGTAACGGAAAGCCTTGGAGCCGCCGTCAATTATTGAAGCTGGGCCTAGCAGGTGCTGGAGTGACTGGTGCAGCTGGACTTTGGCAGATGCTAAATCTACAAAGTAAGTCAATCGTTAAAGTGCCACCATTCAATAGGTCAGCACCAGACGATGTTACTAACCCGATGAAGATGTTAAGGGATTTTGATTATGGGACGGTAAAGCAAGAAAATGGACAGACTATCCGGGAATTTCAGCTAACTGCGGGTACTTCCATCATAAAGCTCAATAGTGCTGTCTCTTACAACATCTGGGACTTAAATGGTCGCATACCAGGCCCAACGTTACGGGCGAAACAGGGCGATCGCATTCGGATACTATTTCTCAATAATGCAGGACATTCTCACTCTTTGCATTTTCATGGGGTTCATCCGGCGGAAATGGATGGTGTTCGCCCAATCAGCAATGGTAGCGCCACAATTTATGAATTTGATGCTGAACCTTATGGCGTTCACTTATACCACTGCCATATTGAACCCGTCACCCGTCACATTGCCAAAGGACTGTACGGGATGTTTATCATCGATCCACCTACTCCCCGTCCCCCGGCTGATGAGATTGTACTAGTGATGGGTGGGTATGACGTAAATGATGACAGTCATAACGATTATTATGCTTTCAATGGTTTGCCCCACTATTACATGCATAATCCCATTCCTATTTACAAGGATCAGTTGATTAGGCTGTATGTTCTCAACATTATTGAATACGATCCGGCAGTGACGTTTCATCTCCACGCCAATTTCTTTGATGTCTATCGCTATGGCATGAGTATGACTCCTAGCGAGAAAACTGATGTGATTACGATGGGTGTAGCAGAAAGGCACATCTTGGAATTTGCTTTTCGCTACCCAGGTAAGTATATGTTCCATCCCCATCAGGATGCGATCGCAGAAAACGGTTGCATGGGTCAATTTGAAGTACTTACTGAGAGCAACTCTCAAAATACTGTTAAAAATTCTTAAATAAATAATTTGTTATTAATTTCTTAAAATTTTAGTTCAACTAGTTGATAACAACTGTCATTATATGTCAAAGTAAAGTCTACTACAACGTGTCAAACAAACTAGCTTCTACTAATAGTTTGAAATGTTTCAATTAATACCTTTTTATTTGTGTGAGGAGCAAAAATGATAAAAGTTCGTTATATCTGCTTAACTGTTGCAACTGCGGCAATAATTACCTTGAGTTCCTGTAGCAGTACACCAACCGCAGAAAATCCATCAGCACCAGTTGTTAGTACCCCAGCTACAGAGGCAGTCAGTAATAACAGTCATAGCGGTCATGGTAGCAAAGAAAAAATTAACATTAACACTGCTATTTTGTCAGAATTAGATAAGTTTGAAGCCAAACTAGGTGTTCCAGCTTTATCTAACAAAATCCAGGCAGGTCGTCCTTATGGCAGCCCAGAAGATTTAGTTACTAAAAAAGTAATTACTCAAGAACAATTTGACCAAATTAAAGACCAGGTTGGTGTTCAAGAAGTGGCACTCACAGGTGAGGCGAAAGATGTTGACTACATGAGTAAATTGGGCTTAATGAAAGGGCATCTTTTGGTAGCACAAGAGCTGCTAGATCAGAATCAGCCAAAACAAGCAGAACCTCATATTGGACATCCAGTTGAGGAAATTTATGTTGATGTAGAAGACCAATTAAATGAGCGCAAAGTCAAAGAATTTAAGACAACATTAGTGAGTTTGCAAGATTTAGTAAAATCTAGTCCGAAGGATAGCAAAGTTAAAACTAATTTTACTTCTTCAGTGCAAGCAGTTGACGGAGCGATCGCAGCTTTGCCAGAAGCTCAACGCTCAAAACCAGGATTTGTGCTACAGGTAATTAACGAACTGCTAGATTCAGCTAACTCCGAATATGGCGCTGCGATCGCAAATGGTAAAATAACCGCGCCAATTGAGTATCAAGACTCCCGTGGTTTTGTCGTTTACGCCAATGATTTATACAAAGGAATTTCTAGTCAAGTAGCTCAAGCAGATCCCGAAGCGCACAAAGCGATCGATTCTAGTTTTGCTGAACTAATAAAAGTTTGGCCCGCCGCCATCCCACCAGCAAAAGCAGTCAAAACACCTAATGATGTCACCAAGCTGGTAAAAACCATTGAGGAAAACTCTCAAAAAGTAGTTGACAAATCCAATACCCAAGCACAGCGATAACACTTTGTTTTAATGGAAAGCTGATGCGAAGGAGTTTAAAATGATGAAATCGTTAAGAGTTAGGGGTTATGAATTAAGAGTCCTGAGTTAAGAATCCCGATTTGCTAACTCTTGACTTCCAACTCCTCACTCCTAACTCCTAACTTCTACCTAATTACACTCCATTCGTTACTTGAACTAAGAACTGATGCAAGAACTTGACTATAAAAAGACTATCGACTTGCTGAACGCCATCATGGAATTTGAACTAGCAGGAGTAGTGCGTTATACACATTATTCTTTGATGGTGACTGGCCCTAACCGTATTCCAATTGTGGCTTTTTTCAAAGCACAGGCAAGCGAGTCTTTACTTCATGCTGAACAAGTAGGAGAAATTCTCACCGGTTTAGATGGGCATCCCTCCCTGAAAATTGCCCCAATGGAAGAAACTTACCAGCATAAAGTCAAGGATATCTTGGAAGAAAGCTTATCTCACGAAAAAAAGGCATTGGATCTGTATAAAAATCTGCTCGAAACTGTCACCAATGCTAGTATTTATCTGGAAGAATTCGCTCGCGGCATGATTGGACAAGAAGAGATGCATAATCTCGAACTGAAAAAGATGCTACGCGATTTTAGCTAATAGTCATTAGTCATTAGTCATTAGTCATTGGTCATTGGTCATTAGTTAAAAACAAATTCAAATGACAAAGGACAACTGACTAATGACAAAAGACAAAAGACAAAGGACAAAAAATGAATTTTAGTACTGCTCTACCTACTTTTATAATCACACTCCGAGAAGGAGTAGAAGCGGCCCTTGTTGTTGGTATTGTGCTAGCGTTGCTAAAAAAAGCTAAACAATCCCGACTCAACTCTTGGGTATATGCTGGTATCGGCGTTGGCATTGTTGTCAGTGCTTTTATAGGTGTGCTATTCAGTTGGGTAATTCAAATACTGGGAGCCGCGAATCCTCAATACACCTCGGTAGTTGAGCCAGCCTTGGAAGGTGTATTTAGCGTATTAGCGATCGCAATGCTCAGTTGGATGCTAATCTGGATGACTAAACAAGCCAGATTCATGAAAGCTACGGTTGAGGGAGCAGTAACAGAAGCGCTGACACAAAACTCAAATGCTGGCTGGGGTGTTTTTACTTTAATTTTAATTGCCGTTGTCCGTGAAGGCTTTGAAACTGTTCTGTTCGTTGCTGCTAATTTTCAACAGGGATTAATGCCAGCATTGGGTGCTATTGCTGGTTTGGTAGCAGCAACAGCCATTGGAGTGCTGCTATTTAAATGGGGTGTCAAAATTAACATCCGCCAGTTTTTCCAGGTAATGGGCGTTTTCTTAGTGTTGATTGTGGCTGGGTTGGTAGTTTCAAGCTTGAAACACTTTGACGAAGCTGTGGCTAACCTTGCCCTTAGCAGTCGTTCCACAGAAAGCTTTTGTTTCTATTACGAACGTTTTACAAAAGTCCACTCCTGTATTTTGGGGCCAATGGTTGCAAATACTTCCACAATCTTGCCTGACGAACAATTTCCTGGGATTATTCTCAAATCTTTATTTGGTTACAGAGACAATCTCTATCTTGTACAAGCAGTGGGATATGTGACCTTTTTACTTACCATTGGAGGATTGTATTTCCGCAGCCTTGGAGGTGCTTCTCCTGAAGGTAAAAAAAATATCCCCTTTGGTCAAAAACCGATTAGTTCTGCAAAAGATTAAAAGCACAAGCAACGATAACCCCGATTTATTAAATAAGTCGGGGTTCTGAGGTCTTACAATTTTCATAAATTAAATTAAGATTACTAATTATATTTAATTCAACTAAGTGCCCTGTGGTGCAAACAACACTTGCTTAAGCTGCTGACAAGTCTTTTCAATTGCATCTATACTACCCGGATTCACCAAACCAAAATAATCAAACACATAAACTCGGTTATTTTTAGTTGCTTGTAGTTGCTGCCAAAAAGCTTCCTTCTTCAGCGAATCTAAAAGTGCTGCTTCTGAATTCCCTTGTGGGGGATTAACCAAAATTATCACCTCTGGATTTGCTTCTAAAACTTTCTCAGCAGAAAGCGTCACATAACCACCAATTGGACTCTTTCCTTGTAAATCTGCTGCTATATTTTTTGCCTGAAATTTTGCCAACAAATCCCCAGCCCAACTATTTTTATTCGGCGCTAAGATTGGTTGACGACTAACCAGTGCTAGAGTAGAAAAACCCTGAGTTGGCTTTTTTGGCAAGAAAGTTTTATAACGATTTAACAAAGGCAGAGGATCGGCATCAATTTTTTTAGCAAGGGTTTTAGTAAGTTCTTCTAGAGATTCCCAGTTATTCACCTTAGTGAGAAAGGTGTTAATTCCTAGCTGCTGAAGTTTTTGAATTGGGATGTTAGAAAAACCTTCTGCACCAATAACTAAATCTGGCTTTAGTGCCACAACTTTTTCTAAGTTTGGTGGGTTTTGTCCTTCACTAACACGGGGAATATCTTTGAATCTTGAGTCATTTTTAAATAATTTACTACCAATGATTCCGACAATTTTGGTTGAATTAAGTCGAGAGATGATATCCGCAGAAAGAGAAGAAAGAGCAACAACTCTTTTTATCGATCCTGTTGGTAGTTGTTGAGAATTTGCGTTGATTGTCTCAGTAGGGTTTGTGACTTTTATTTGTGACTGCTGAGTGGTTGGAGTCGTGCAAGCAGCTAAAACTATACTCATAAAAAGTGCTAAAGCAGATAATAGCCAACGACGATGCATATTAAAATTCCTTCTTGGGTAAGAATTGCATAAGAAGCATACTTAGCAACACATTCAAAAATCGTAAATGTAGCTTTTAGCAATATAGCTATAAAGTACCAAACTGGATCAACGAAGCCAGAGATTGAAAAGATGTCGCTAATGACAAGAGCTAAAAGTCAACCTATTCTTGTTTCAAAAAAACTACTAGCTTTGGCAGATTTTCACTAACTAAGGTAGAGGCGCAATCTACCCAATAGTAGACTAAACTTGCTTTGTATTCAGATGTTTTATACTTCCTTATATACGTTTATGTCTTTATAAAAAAATGCGGCAACACAAATAGGGCTTAGGCAGTCTTGAAAAAATAGGTTTTAAACCCTTAATGTTTACTTATATAATTCGATACACGTTACCTACAATTATCTGAATTGGGGTCGATGATTATTGTGTCCATCTACTGGAAGATATGTCTAACCATCCTTTAAGCTTTGCAAGATCAACATTATTTTGGCGGCGTATATTCGCTGTTGTTTTCACTAGTAGTTCGTTGCTGCCCAATTTTGGAGCCGAACCAGCAAGGGCGCAAGTAACCCAATATTGCCAGTTATCATCGTCGGCGGCGAAAGAAAAAGAAAACTTACGTTTATCAGCTCTTAAAGGCAATCAAGATGCCCAAACCCGCTACCAAAACTTAATCAAAAAACAGGCACAGGAATTACAGCAGTGCCGCACTCGCACTTGGCCACAAATCCAAGCTGTCTGGTTACGCTTGTATCCCTGTGATATTCAGCCAGGAATAGTTGACCAGATTATGGATCGGATTGTCAACCGTGGCTATAACCAAGTGTATGTGGAAGTATTTTATGACGGGCAGGCATTATTGCCAGCAAAAGCTAACCCGACGGCTTGGCCTTCTGTAATTCGCACTCCAGGGACAGAAAACATCGATATACTCGCCACAGCAATTCAAAAAGGTCGGCAACGTGGTTTGAAAGTCTACGCCTGGATGTTTACTAACAATTTCGGCTATACTTACGCCCAGCGACGAGATAGAGAAAGTGCGATCGCCCGAAATGGCAAAGGTCAAACAAGCCTATATGTCGTAGATAACGGCTCTCAAGTATTTATCGACCCCTACAACTCGCAAGCAAAAAGCGACTACTACCAATTAGTAAAAGAAGTTTTGCGCCGTCGTCCAGATGGCTTGCTATTAGACTATGTGCGCTATCCCCGACAAGCAGGAAGTGATTCCATCGCCACCAAAGTTTCAGATTTATGGCTATTTAGTCCTGCAATTCAAGAAGCTTTATTTAAACGGGCACTGAATTACAAAGGACTGGACTTAATTCGACGCTATTTGAGCAAGGGATATGTCACCGCCGGAGATATCGCGGAAATTGATAAACTTTATCCCCAGGAAGGGGAACCGCTTTGGCAAGGACGCATTCCCCCAGCAGCGCAAAAATCAATTCTGTCTGCAACCGACAGACAACCACTTTTGCAATGGGAATTGTGGCAGCTAGCAGTTGCTCACGCTATGCAAGGAATTCTAGATTTTGTCAATATAGCCAGTTACCCAGCAAAGCAGCAAGGTGTTTCTACGGGAGTAGTGTTTTTCCCTGATGGCAACCAAACTGTAGGACAAGGGTATGATTCTCGCTTACAACCTTGGGATCGCTTCCCTACTACATTAGAGTGGCATCCCATGTCTTATGGGAATTGCGGTAATGTCAGTTGTATTGTGGCGCAAGTGAAACGGGTTTTGAGTATGACAAAACCAGGTACAAAAGTGATTCCAGCTTTAGCAGGCAAATGGGGAGAATCGGTCAGTAATCGTCCATCCCTTGAAGTGCAAATGCAGGCACTCCGACAATTTGCGCCCCAACTGAAGGGAGTTAGCCATTTTGCCTATTCTTGGCAATATCCTGAGAATGATAACGATCGCAAATTTTGTCGCATTCGTTAAATAATATAATTCAGGACGGGCTAAATGCCCCGCTACCGCTAACAGAATTCAGAAGGAAAATTTCCCTCATTTCTTTTATTCCCACTAATTGATTCTGAATTCTGAAGCTTCTTCAACTAAACTTAAAGCCAAATCTTCTGGTGTATTACAGTTAAACAGCATTTCGGGTTTTGCTAAAGGCAAAACTTCCACAGGATATTGCCGAAGCAATTGTTGAAACGATCGCCCCCCTTGGTTGATAAACTCTAAGAGTTGTGGCAAACAGCGACGGCGATAGAAACCACACAGAGGTTCCCAACCTTTAGGATGATGAGCTAAAGCTGCGATCGCATCATCCCCCACGTTATCAAGTCTAGTTACCCATTCTTGCAACACCTCAACTCGCAACCTTGGTAAATCGCAAGCCAGGAGTAATACCCATTCTGTCTGCACTTCGGCTAGTCCTTGAGCAAAACCAACTAAAGGCCCATGAGCGAGGGATTCTCCAGATAAAGGTACTTCTCGAATAAATTGGCAACCAGGCAAAAGCAAATCTTGATAGCGTTCTGGCCAGGGAGTGATTATATAAACAGTATCGCTACAGCTTTGAGCAATGCTACAAACTCGCTGTAACAACGGCATCCCTTCAATGGGAATTAAGGCTTTATCTTGACCCATGCGAGAACTTTTACCACCTGCTAATACAATTGCTGTTAATTCGCTTCTGGTCGTCATATTTATACATCGAATCGGGGTCTGGGTACTAAGAACTGGAGAGTAGGCACCAAACAAACAAAGAGAATAACCCCATGCCCCATGCCCATCATCCCCTATTCTGACTTTTCTCTACTTGCTGCAATAAATGCTCTACATTTTCTGCTGGTGCAAGACACTTCAAACCTTGGCAAACTAACCCAACGCTTCCCT
This sequence comes from Nostoc sp. LEGE 12447, assembly GCF_015206985.1. Lineage (NCBI taxonomy): Bacteria > Bacillati > Cyanobacteriota > Cyanophyceae > Nostocales > Nostocaceae > Nostoc > Nostoc sp. LEGE 12447. The sequence continues at coordinate 353,577 of NZ_JADEXT010000002.1, forward strand.
CTGGTAAATCAGATGTTACGGCAAATACAGCTGTTGGTAGAAACTTGGGGATCAGCGAGTTTATTTGCTCAGTAGTGCTACGAATCAAGGTAGAATTACGATACCAATCCAAAGCTGTAAACAAGCTGGGACAAGCTTGGGGAGCGCGATGCATTACACTCTTAAAAGCTTTCAAACCAAGTTCCGCTAAATCCAAATAATCTAGATTATCGGTGAGTAAAGCGAGACGGACAAGATTAGCGATCGCAATTCCATTAGCTGATGGTGTAGCATTATCCACGTAACTGCGTTCTCTGACAATTAAATCTTGACTAGAATTACTTGATGTGTTATGGTAACCGCCTAATTCCACACTCCAGAGAAATTCGTTAAATTCATCTTGGATAGCGATCGCATTTTCTAACCATTGCTGATTCTCAGGGTTGGAAGCTTGTAAATCTAGCAGAGCTTTAATAAAAAAGGCGTAATCTTCAGACTGCGCTAACACAGTCGGTTCGCCTTGATAGTTGAGTCGCTGAAAACGCCCATCAACAAACTGATTTTCCAAGATAAAATTCGCCGCTCGTGCTGCTAATTCCAAATATGATGGTTGTTGGAAAACGCCAGCAGCCTTAGCTAGCCCAGAAATTATTAAGCTATTCCAGGCGACAATCATTTTCGTATCTGTCACCGAGGGAATGCGACCTGGCCAATTAGTGGTTTTTGCTTCCTCGTTGTTACGAGCCGGGGGAAAAGTTTCTAGCGACTCAGAACTAACGCCATAGCGAACAATAAACAGCTTATTCAGTGAGGTTTCTAGCGTTGCACTCAGTTTGCCTAAATTCCTTCTTTGTAAAACATTACGTCCTTCAAAGTTGCCGTTAGGGGTAACAGTAAATTGTTGTTGTAATTCCGTTAATTCTTCAGGCGTTAATAGTTCTTGGACTTCGCTGTAACTCCAAACATAAAAGGCTCCTTCTTCTGGTTCTACTGCTGTGGCTTGGGTGAAGCTATCGGCATCTTGAGAAGCATAGAAGTAACCTTCCGGTGCGGTCATTTCTCGCTTTAGCCATTGTACAGTACCAGCAACTGCTCTCTCAAACGCTGGTTCCTGTACTCCTGCACTCCATAAATTTACTAGATACTCCACAATCTGTCCATTGTCGTAGAGCATCTTTTCAAAATGCGGTACTGTCCAAGTCGGGTCAACAGTATAGCGATGAAAACCACCACCTACATGGTCATAAATGCCTCCCAGCGCTAAGTCTAGTCCTCGCTGGGTACAAACTTGCTTGCCATCATAACGAGATTCAAAATTAAATCGAGTTCCCCGCAGTGCTAATTCTGTATAGGGAATCATCGGAAAGCTATTACCAGATTGACCAGGAGTAATTACACCTGTGCTGGTTTCCCAACCTTGGCGGAGTAATTCGCGGTCTTCAAGCTCAGTTGTTGTACCGTCTTGCAACACCGCAGACGTGAGCAGGGACTCGATAATTAAGGCTTTACGTTGTTGTAATTCTGCTTTTTCGGTGTCGTAATAACGGCGAAGGGCTTGCAACACCTGCAAAAATCCAGGACGACCATAGCGCGGGTCTACAGAGAAATAAGTCCCAGCGTAAAACGGCACTAAATCTTCTGGGGAAAGAAAGATATTCAAAGGCCAACCCCCCTGACCGCTCATCATCTGCAAAGCTTGCATATAGATGCTATCGAGGTCAGGTCTTTCTTCCCTGTCTACTTTGATGGGAAGATAATTAGCATTCATGTAGTCAGCGATCGCACTATCAGAAAAAGCTTCGCCTTCCATGACAGTACACCAATGGCAACTAGAGTAGCCAATGGAAAGAAAAATCGGTTTATTTTGCGCCCTTGCAGTTGCAAGCGCTTCGTCACACCAAGGCCACCAATCAATGGGGTTTTCGGCGTGTTTGCGGAGATAGAGGCTCTTAGCTTGAGCAAGGCGATTAGTCATGATCAAATGCAAATAGTTGCCTTCTTTGCTCAGTCTACCTTGTTCCCAAGAGTGTTAACCTAGACAGCTATGTATATGCAAGATAATCCTACAAGCGACTTACCCCTCGGTTAGGAGTAGTACACATCATTGATATCGCCGACACCTGTGTAATTTGTGAACTATTTTTACTGAAAAGATCGCAATAGCAAGCTGACAATATTTGGTGGTGTTTCTGGCACAGGTGATGCTGTCTTTGACTGAATTAAAGCATTTGGGCTAAGTCCTGCTATCAGGTGGAGCAAGAAGGTGATGATGGCGGCTTGTATAAGTTTTTCCAGCATGGCACGTCTCTCTCTGAGGGGATAGCATTTCAATTAGGACTGGTTATTCTGAATACACCTCGTACTATCGATTTACCGAATCTAACAAAAATAACTTGATAATTGCCGAGGGAAATCCTAAAAAAATGTTTAAAATGTTACAGAAATTTAACACAAGTCCTTAAGCAAGTTTGATTTCGGTTATCGGTTTAATGACTACATCGCCAAAGTTATCTAACAAAGGTCGAGATCATGAAATTGGCGATAATTTAGAGTTTTTTGATTTGTTCTTCCCTGCATGGGATATTCTCTTAGACAGCTTTTGCGGCTAAAAAGTGCCCTTAAAGGTTGAAAAAGAGGTAAGAAAGCAGGGAGCAGGGAGCAGGGGGCAGGGAGCAAGGGAAAATGTTGAAGTAGGCAACAGAAGCAATTCATTTATAGGATTCGACCCCGGATGAATTGAAACCACTGAAGTTTCGTACCCTGCGGGAAGCTGACACAACAGTGTTCTTGTCCTAAAACCTTTCCCTAGTTGGTCGCGGCAGGAAACAGATAGCGCCGGCGGCAAGCGAGTCTGCGAGCGTCGGGCAGTTTTCCTCCTGCCTCCTGCCTTCCTCAATCAAAATTTAAGTTATCTGTTTGAGAACAGTAGAGATAAACCCCAGTTTCGTGCTGTCACCGATAAAATGTATTTAAAGTAGCCACAAACACGCTTCCATGATTCCTATCGTTATTGAACAATCGGGTCGAGGTGAACGCGCCTTTGACATCTACTCACGGCTGTTACGTGAGCGCATCATCTTTTTGGGACAACAAGTTGACAACAACATTGCTAACTTGATTGTTGCCCAACTGCTGTATTTGGATGCTGAAGACCCGGAGAAGGACATTTATATGTACATCAATTCTCCCGGTGGTTCGGTGACGGCTGGTATGGGCATTTTTGACACTATGAAACATATTCGCCCTGATGTCTGTACAATTTGTACCGGATTGGCGGCGAGTATGGGCGCTTTCCTTCTCAGCGCGGGTGCTAAGGGTAAGCGGATGAGTTTACCCCATTCTCGGATTATGATTCATCAACCTCTTGGTGGCGCTCAAGGACAGGCGACTGATATTGAAATTCAGGCGCGGGAGATTTTGTACCACAAGAAGCGGCTAAATGACTATTTAGCTGAACATACAGGTCAACCAATTGAGCGCATTGCTGAAGATACTGAACGTGACTTCTTCATGTCACCAGAGGAAGCTAGGGAATACGGTTTGATTGACCAAGTGATTGACCGCCACGCTGCTGGTAGCCGTCCAGCTGTTGCTGCTGTGAATTAATAGTCACGATTAATTAAATGGTGATTTACCACTTTTAATCCCCTTAAACCTCAAAAATAACCCCTCTTCAGTTATGAAGAGGGGTTATTTGAGTTAAAAACTTGATTTAGAAGTTGCAAATCAAAATCCTGCGCTTGGGTCTGGCTGAGATTGCAGGTATTTGAGAAATCCGTGTAATTCTTCTTCAGTTAGCAAAGTACGTCCCCGTTTACCGTAGGTTTTAATCAGATGCTCCCGTCCCTGTTCTGGTGTCCAGTTTAAACGCTGAAGTTCGACATCTGTTTTTGCAATTACATCAGATAAATCCACGGGTTCAGCTTTCTTCTTTCTCCTTACTGTGACTGACCGAGGGACTACATCCTCTTTCATCCAACATGATCGTTCGATTTCAGCATTAATTTCCCCTTGCTGTTGTGTCCAACATAACTGTTCGGTGTCAACATCAATTTTGGCAGTCACAACTTCATTTAACAGTTGTGATTCAAGATATTGAAGGAATTCTAGTAATTCTACTTCTGTAAGTAAAGTACGCGATCGCTTACCGTAACTTTTTTTGAGATGCTCTCGTCCCTGGTCTATTGTCCAGCCTAATCGCTGTATCTCAATATCTGTTTGAGCAATTACTTTAGCAAAATTTACAGGTTCCATAGCTTCGTCACTGTTTTAACAGCCAGCATCATTTGTCATTTGTGATTGTTAAGGACAAATGACAAATGACAAATTAAAATCCCGCTATTGGGTCAGGCTGCGATTGAAGGTATTTAAGGAATCCGTGTAATTCTTCTTCAGTTAGCAAAGTACGCCCTCGTTTACCGTAGGTTTTAATCAGATGCTCCCGTCCCTGTTCTGGTGTCCAGTTTAAACGCTGAAGTTCGACATCTGTTTTTGCAATTACATCCGATAAATCCACGGGTTCAGCTTTCTTCTTTCTCTTTCCTGTCACTGACGGGGTAGGGACATCCTCTTGAGGGCTGTAACTCCGAGGTGTAAATGGTGTGACATTATTAGCAGAAATTGCTGGAAAGGTTTGATTTTCTGGCTCGTTACTAAACGTTATTTCCAAGTTTTCAACTGGAGGATCAAATTCTAGCTCCCGGTTGGTAGTCACAGGAAAGTTTTGACTTAAATCTTGGCTATAGTTATCGCTTGGTAAAGGGGCAGCACTACTGTATTCGTACTGTTCGTTACTGGTTGTTACTACTTCTGGTTTGATGTTGCGGACTTTGGAAGGCGGTATAGATATTTCTTTGTCGCTAACCTCTGGCCATTGACTACCGACAAAATCCCCAGCTTTCGTAGAAGAATAAGTAGATTCACCCAATCCACCTTTGGTATTCAAGGAGGGATTTAGCTGCGCTGAAGAAATTGAATTTGAGCTAAATTCCACTGATTCTGGTGGCGCATTTGTAATACCCAAAACTATCAATGCCCTAGTTCTGGCCTGGTCTTCTGCTGCTTCTACTGTTTCTGCTGCTGCCATACCCGTCGCACGGGTTACGCCTTCAACTTGCACGCTTGCCCGGACAATATATTTTCCTTGAAAAATTTGCACTAATTCAGAAATCAGACTGCCCTTGGGATACAAGCTCTGGAATTGAGCCAACATAATACTACTACCAATCTAAATCTTTTGGGGACTTGGGATTGGAGACTGGGACAGGGGAAAGAATTATTTTAATCCTCATCCCTAATACCCAATCCCCAGTCCCTTTTAATGCTTTGTCTAGTGTCCCAATTGTAGCAGTAGCTGTTTTTTGACGAAATTTTTGGCTAGTGCTAACTTATCTGGGTAGTCTTGCCTGCAATGCTATACTGATTACCCAACTAGATATCTAGAACTATTTTCTGGAAGTGCGCTCTAAATCTACAATAATGGAGATAAGGTTCGCCCTCACTGCTTATTAAGCTGCTCACCTAATTGTTACCGATTCTACATGTGGGAAAATTGGGTTCACCGGCAGTTCCTCCTAGTTAAAAATCAGATTCTAATGGCGTAAAATTACCTTCACTCTAGACAATCAAACACCTGTAGTTTCCACGCCACTTGCTCCACTTGGGGTTCGGCAGTCCCCCAGACGCTCTTACCTCGCTAAGGCTGCGCTAAGACGGGGGCTGCCTCACCGCAGTGGCTCCCCTGCATAGCGCTTTTGAGCAGTATGGATTCTCTAAACCCAACTTCTCAAAAACCCGTCGCGTAATTCACTAGCGGGGCTAAATTGTAAAATCAGGCGTGCAATCTTAAGTTTGGTTAGGTGAAGTGACTTGAACGCAGGTGAATTCTGAGAGCATCGTGCAGTGAGAAGTTCGTAGATGCCCAGAGTTGTCCGTGGGTAGGCTTCCTTTGCTCGAAACTGCCGGAGTAGTTTCCCACTCTTGCTGGGTTGGGTTTCCTTTCCTTAGAACTTAGGAAGCCTTGCCTCTGGGCAATTCGTTTCCAGCTTGTTTCTGTAAGCCTTGAGGGTATACAGGAATGAACCAGATTAAACAAAAAATGATGTTTTGACCAAAGGTCGGTTCACTGCATGGAATTTTCAATCGCTACACTCCTTGCCAATTTCACCGATGATAAATTGGTAGCTCGGAAGGTTTTAGAAAAGAAACTTGGCTGTGAAGATGAAAAAAGTTTACAAAAACTTCACATTGCCTTAGATGTTCTCGAAAAAATCGGTATTTTGGTCAAAGAACGGGGCAAATACCGTCGTGTTTCAGAAGAGGGAATAATCGAGGCAAAACTCCGTTGTTCTAGTAAAGGCTTTTGCTTTGCTATTCAAGATGTGGAAGGAGCCGAGGATATTTACATCCGCGAAAGTCATTTGAGTAATGCTTGGAATGGCGATCGCGTTTTGGTTAGAGTTCTCAAAGAAGGCAGCCGCCGTCGCTCTCCTGAAGGAGAAGTGAAGCTGATTCTAGAACGTTCCAACCACACGTTATTGGCACGAATTAAGCAGGTGGAAACTGGTTTTAGGGCTGTGCCTTTAGATGATCGATTGCTGTTTGAACTCAAGATCCAACCTAACGAGGTAAAGTTGGAAGAAGCGATCGACCACCTTGTTCATGTGGAAGTATTGCGTTACCCGTTGGCACAATATCCTCCCCTTGGTCGAGTGGTGCAAATCCTCGGTAGCGATGCCGAAGCTGCTGCTGATATAGATTTAGTTACTTGCAAACACGACCTTTCCCGGACTTTTCCCGATCATGTCCTCGAAGCAGCCGCCAAGTTACCCAAAAAGCTACTCAAAGCAGACCTAAAAAATCGGTTGGATTTGCGTAATTTGTTTACTCTCACCATTGAAGGGGTAAATGGTGACACCAAAGTTATAGAAAACGCTTTTAGTTTAGAAAAAAACTTAGCCGGAAATTGGCTTTTGGGCGTTCATATCACTGATGTTTCTCACTATGTCCAACCTGATGAAGCCTTAGATAGAGAAGCACTCAAACGCGGGAAATCAGTGTATCTGGGAGAATTAGTACTGCCAATTTTGCCCGCAGTTGTGGCAGAACGCTGTTCTTTAGTACCTGGGAGCGATCGCTTAACGATCTCTTTTTTAATTACCATTGATCCCCAATCTGGAGAAGTGTTGGAGTGGGAAATTCAACCTAGTGTAATTAACGTCGAAACTGCTCTAAGTACTGAACTTGCCCAAGCAATTCTCACAGGTGAAGCTCACGATCAATCTCCACAGGTCGTCCAAATACTGCAAGACCTCCAAGCCTTGCAAACAGGCGTGAAGCAGGTACGGTTGAATCGTGGTAGCCTCCAGTTGAATCTGCCGCCCAGCCAAAACGCCTATTATGATGAGGGGATTCTCGGCGCAGTGGTAGTGAATGATTTACCAGTGCGATCGCTACTCACAGAGTTGGTACTGTTAGTTAATCAACTGATCGCAACTCACTTAAATGCTCTTGGTGTTCCCGCTATCTGGCGAGTCCAAGGCACGCCCGATGTCGAAGATGTTCAGGAAATGCTGAAATTGGCAGTCAATTTAGGCGTTGACCTCACACTAGATCCAGAAGTAGATATCCAACCCCTAGATTATCAACATTTAACCACAGCTTTTGCCGAATCTCCCTCTGAGCAAGTTCTTACTTACTTATTGCAAGATACCCTTAAGCCGTCAGCATACAGCACCACCAAAGGATCTCACTTTGGTCTGGCACTACCGCAATATGTCCACTTTAGCGCTCCCTTGCGGCGTTACCCAGATTTGCTGATGCAGAGAGTGTATTACGCGCTACTCGAAAACGGACGCGATCGCCGCAATACCCGTGTCAGAGAACGCGTTAACCTGCGCCACTCCTCTAGCCACGAGGAAATTAACTGGAACGTTTTACCCCCAGAATTGCAACAAGAACTCCAAAGCGATTTAACTAGGGTAATTGTCCAAATCAACGACCGAGAAAAAGAAGTCCAAGAAGCTGAAGCTGATTTAGCCGGACTGCAAAAAGCCCAACTGATGAAGCAACGCATCGGCCAGGTATTTCAAGGCGTGATTACCGGCGTTCAATCCTACGGTTTCTTTGTGGAAATTGAAGTACCAGCAGCCGAGGTAGAATCTAGCAGTAATCCTGGTGTGCCTTTGCGGGTAGAGGGATTGGTACACGTCAGTTCTCTCAAAGATGATTGGTATGAATATCGCGCCAGACAACAGGCACTATTTGGGCGCAAAAATCGCGCTTCTTATCGATTAGGCGATCGCGTCGCCGTCCAAGTTAAGAGTGTCGATTACTACCGTCAACAAATTGATTTGGTAACTGTTGGCAGCGATGGCCTAGCTAAAGGGATAACTGGTAATGGTTCCAATGAGGAGCTTTCAGACCTGTATTTACCAAATGATATAGAGCCCGATGACCTAGATCCTTACTCTGAAGACGAGTAAAATCCACCAAACTTCACGTGTCAAATAATACTAAACCTCTAATTTTAGGCGTATCGGGCGCATCTGGTCTGATTTACGCTGTTCGCGCCATCAAATTTTTGCTAGAAGCGGACTATAGTATTGAATTGGTTGCTTCTAAATCTACTTACATGGTTTGGCAGTCAGAACAGGAAATTCGGATGCCACCAGAACCAATTCAACAAGAACAATTTTGGCGAGAGCAAGCTGGAGTTGCCCTTTCGGGTAAACTCCGTTGCCATCCTTGGGGTGATGTTGGAGCCGGGATTGCGAGTGGTTCCTTTGCCACTTTGGGGATGATAATTATTCCATGCAGCATGAGTACAGTAGCAAAGCTAGCGGTTGGCTTGAGTTCTGATTTACTAGAACGGGCAGCAGATGTCCAACTCAAAGAAGGGCGAAAACTGGTCATTGTCCCTCGTGAAACGCCTTTTAGCCTCATCCACCTGCGTAACTTAACCTCTTTAGCTGAAGTTGGAGTTAGAATTGTCCCCGCTATTCCCGCCTGGTACCATAATCCCCAAACCATCGAGGATTTAGTTGATTTTGTAGTTGCCCGTGCTTTAGATCAACTAGATATTGACTGCATCCCAATTCAAAGGTGGGAAGGTCGTCGCTAACGCCCCTAGTGGACTCATCGGAAATTTCACAATAGTCCTAAAAGGGTAATGATAGAGATGGCTGATAGTGTCAGTAGTCAGTGAACAGTAATTAGTGAAGAGTAATCAGACTGATAACTGACCACTGACCACTGACAACTAACCACTGACAATTGACTATTGACAAAATTGCTATGGCTGTAATTCGCTTAATTCTATTGGTGGCGGTACTGGGAGGACTAACGCTGTTGTTAGTTCAAAATTGGTCGCCTGTCCTATCGCTAGTATTTTTGGGCGTGCGAACTCAACCATTACCACTAGCGATATGGATTTTGTTCAGTACTACCGCAGGTGCTTTCACATCTATATTGATTGCTACCTTATTTAACTTATCCAATTATTTTGGGGCAGGACAACGCCAAACTCCTGACCGCCGAAGCACAACTTCGCCTCGTGCAAAGGCAACCCAAAGAGAAGAATCTACATCTCGTGCCACTCCTCCACCACCAGCTAGTAAAAAAGAAGAGCCTACTAGTGATGAATTTGATGATTGGGAGACAAATGGCAGTAGAGATGATGATTGGAACTTTGATGAAAAGTCCGAGGAAGCGCCTACCCCTAATCCTCAAGCTCAACCTGCTAGAGACTCGAAAATCTACGAACGTCAATCAGAAGCCAAAAGCAGTTCTCAGTCTGGTTCAGTTTACTCCTACAGCTACCGTGAGCCAAAAAATACGGCTGTGGGAAAAACTGAATCCGTTTATGATGCCGATTACCGAGTAATCATCCCCCCTTATCAGCCACCCACTACTAATCAAGCGGATGACGATGATTGGGAATTTTTTGATGATGATGAGGATTTTGAGGATGATGATAAACGCTCCCGTCGGTGAGACATAGTAGGTTAAGTCTCTACTTGATGCCACACCTCTCTCTAGACTCCTGCTTGACCTTACCAGTCATGGCAGCTTCCTGCAAAGCCATGAAAGCATTTAAATCTTCCAAGTCATACGGAGTAGTCAACAGTTGTCGTAGTTGATTTTCAGCTTCCACTGTCAAATAGCCAGTTGCTAAAGCTTTTTGTACAACGTCACGAATTCGATTCATAGTTGACGCCTCATTCATCCTATATTTATTCATTCAGGCTTATTGGGGTGAAATATGCAGTAGTTTTTGTGTCGAAACTTCTTTCTTTACAAAGCTTTTTTGGGCGATCGCAGAATACTAGTCATTATTTACACCTTTTTCGGAAACATTTAATTGAGTAGGACTTGTTATAACTAGATTTTTAGACTAACCATACCGTGATATTAGAAACACAGTATTCTGTATACTTAAAATTATGCACCAGAGTGAAAATTCGGATTATTTAGATAGACAGAAATTGTTTGGATAAAGTTTCAAACAAGCTATGTTAATTTTTTCATTAAGGAAAGCGATCTATATACGGCAATTACCAGGTTACATCAGGAAAATTACTACATTTTTGAGAAATTTATCGTTGATTCTTGATGGTAAATTTACTGAAAAATTGTTAATCTATTGCGAAGTTACTTTCAATACATTAATAAGTAGACTTTAGAGTAAAGAGAAGTGGTTATAAAAGAACATTTAAAGAATTAAGGATTAAAAACGAACATAGTAGAATCTCTTTAGGGATTAAAACGGGTTTTCAAATCATTAAAGTTAAAGTAAGAAGTGTTACTAATTGCAATTGATCAAAATCTATATTAGGGATTAAAGCAAAACCCTACTGCTTTCAGGAAGCGGTATAGAAAGGATTGCAATTGATTAGAATCACTATTAGGGAGCCTCTCTTTCCTATACTCTGCTAATGAATGGCTGATTAGGGGCTGCTCGAGTCGGATATTGATACTATTTTTTTGTGAGACTGCGCCAAAATTTCTTTATTTGTGTCCTTTGGCAGTTGCTCATGGGAAAGACGCTCCGCGTTGGCAAAGCCTCTCTCTTTGGGAGAAGATCGCGCAGGATTTTATAGATGAGGTAAAAAGTGAGAATCTATGATTCAAGAGCAATGGACTGTAGTTTATTTGGGGTACAAGCTCCCACTGATAGCGCCGGCGGCAAGCGAGTCCACGATAGCGAAGCGTTAGCGACCCAGGAGCGTCGCGTCTTGCAATTTTTAATTAATAATTTTTAATTTTTAATTTGGAGCGTTTGCGCAGCGTCTCGTAGAGAAGCGACTTGACCTACGCCTTGGACAAGCACTCTCTACGCTCCCCCAGATTGCTGCGGAGAGTAACAGTCCATTTGACCTGATCTTTATTGATGCCGACAAGCCAAACAATCCCGATTACTTCAAATGGGCACTCAAGCTTTCCCGTCCCGGTAGCCTGATCGTTGCCGATAATGTCGTGCGTAACGGAGCAGTAATTGATGCTACCAGCAGCGATCCTAGCGTTCAGGGTGTGCGTAGCTTCAACGAATTGCTTGCCTCTGAGCCACGCGTCAGCGCTACGGCAATCCAGACCGTGGGCAGCAAAGGATACGACGGCTTTGCGATCGCAATAGTAAACTGAAAAATAGCAAAATATTGTTATTTGGTCAGTCTTGGGAACGATTTTGAGGGAACAGGTAGGCGATCGCAGCGTAACCCGAAACACTTAATAGACTAACCAAAAAAGCAGCCAAAAAAAAAGTAGACATATAGAATTCTACCCAAATGCCAAATTAACGTTATATTCCACACAATTCCAAAATCTCGACACCCATCAAAAAACAAGATTTTGGTTAGATACTTTCAAATTAGCAATTGGGTATGACACAGCCGTGACTAACCTGTGTCGATGCCTTGTATGTCAAGGGTTTTGGCTCAACTTAAGCCAAAGGCAGAAAAAACCGAAACGTACTGCCAACTCCCAACTCGCTTTCTACCTGAATCTGACCGCCTTGTAGTTCAATCAAACGACGGGAAATAGTTAAACCAATACCAGTACCTCCCGAATGGCGATCGCGCGATTGGTCGGCTCGCCAGAAACGCTCAAACACATTAGGCAAATTTTCTGGAGCGATACCAATACCTGTATCTACAACCGCAATCCAAAGTTGAGATGCTTCAGCCCCAACACGAATGGTAATTGAACCTTCGCTAGTGTAACGCACCGCATTACCAAGCAGATTAACCAAAACCTGTTCTGTGCGGTCAATATCTGCCAATACAAGAGGTAGCACAGATGGACATTGTAAGAGCAAAACTGGCCCATCTTCCAACAATTGATCGGTGAATTTCTCCACTAATGACTCTAACAACGGACGCAGATTTACCCGTTGTATATTAATTGGCAAATAACCAGCTTCTGCCTTAGACAGTTCTTGCAAATCGTTCACCAGCCGCTCTAAGCGCCTAGTTTCTTTAGCTAAACGCCGATAAATTTCAGGAGACGCTTCAATTTCGCCATCAGCCAGTTCTTCTAAGTAACCACGCACAACCGTTAACGGTGTCCGTAATTCATGAGTCATATCTCCAATTACCTCTCGCCGCCGCGCTTCCACCCCTTCTAAACTGGCTGCCATCCGATTGAAACTTGCACCCAATCCATTCAGTTCTGGAATATCAGACATAGGTAGCCGTGCATCCATCTGACCAGCAGCAAATTTCTGGGTGATTTGTTCCATCTCCGTCAAGCGCTGCATAATTCGTCTGGACACCCAGTAACTCAATCCTCCAGCTGCCGTAGTGCCGACTAAAACTGACCAAATAGTGCTTCGCCGCCAAGCAAGTTCAAACCCTGTAACCAATTCAGTACGGATATCGATTAAGTCAAACCCCTGATTTTCTAAGCCTTCCAAATGCAAGATAAACAAGCGGGGGGAAGAAATTTTGCTGATGCTCACCAGACTAGCTACCCCCACAATCATTACTACTAAGTGGGAGAAAAATAGGCGCGTTCTCAGCCCCATCTTCATAACATTTACGCTACCGGAGGATCTTCAAATTTATAGCCCACTCCCACAACAGTTTTAATAAAAGTAGGACTTGCCGAATCAGGCTCAATCTTTTTTCGCAACCTAGCTACATGAGTGTCAACCACTCGTTCATCGCCGAAAAAGTTATCTCCCCAAAGTTTATCAATTAGTTGAGTGCGATTCCAAACTCGACCAGGATTGCTAACAAAAGTGGTTAGCAAATTAAATTCTAGGGTAGTTAAGTCCAAAATTTCCGGTTGCTGAGAATTCATCTGACGGCTGGCAGTGCGCTGGTCTACATCGACGATAAAGTGTTGGGTACGATTGACTTGATGTTGTCCCCCTTGGCGGAGGCTACGCCGCAATAATGCCCGCACCCTAGCTACCAACTCTCTAGGGCTAAAGGGTTTAACCATGTAATCATCAGCGCCAGTAGATAGACCAATCACGCGATCGATTTCCTCAACCTTAGCTGTGAGCATCAAAATGTAAGGATCTTTTGTACCCGGTTTCTGGCGAATTCTGGCGCAAACTTCCAACCCATCCAAACCAGGAATCATTAAATCTAGAATGATTAAATCAGGTGGTTGTTCCTGAAACATTCGTAAAGCATTTATCCCATCGCGACTAATGCGACAAAAAAATCCTTCTTTTTCTAAAGATAATTGGATTAAATGAGCAATTTCTGGCTCATCTTCAACTATTAAAATATCCATTTCAATTAATCACAAGACTTAGAGCAAACAAGGGGTAAAATCCCCTTGTTACAAAATAGATAAACTTCCGCCAGAGTGGATTAAAGGTTTGAATTTGAAGGTGTGCGATAACTATAGCCAAGATTAGAATCTTTTTGAATGTGTGCTTTAATACTATCTAGGTCAATGAAGCAGTCAGCAACATCAATCAAGCTTTCACTAGTAGTATTTTGTAGACTCACCACTTCCACCCGAACCCCCATTCTGCTGACAGCGTTCACCGCATAAGCTAAGTCCCCATCGCCACTGACTAAGACAGCAGTATCATAATAAGGAGCTAAAGTTATCATATCTACAGCAATTTCTACGTTCAAATTTGATTTTTTGAAATTCTCTGCTGGTTGCATAATATCTTTAGCTACTACACGATAGCCATTACGACGCATCCACAATAAAAAACCTTGTTGCTTTTCATTGCTGTTATCAACCCCAGTATAAAAGAAAGCCCGCAACAGTCTTGAACCATTGGTTAAATGACAAAGCAATTTAACGTAATCAATTTCGATGCCGAGTTGTAAAGCTGTATGAAATAGGTTTAAGCCATCAATAAAAATAGCAACTCGACCACGATTTAAGGTATTGACAATTGAACTATCAGATGTAGTATCTTGTATTTTAGGCTCTTTACTTTTGACCGTAGTATCGCTCAAATTTTGCCCTTGCCAATGTGGTTTAGTTTTGAGTACTTTAGGTTCCTTAAATTCATTTCTTTGTTTGCTAAAATTAGTTATAATCATTGATACCTCTGATTTTAAAGATGGAAAATTTTTGTGTAAATTGTCTATAGTATAGTCTGTGCTAATTTATAACCCTAGCAGGTAATGGTCTTAAATCACTACATGCAGATAAAGTTAAATGGTGCTGAAGCAGATTCAAAGTAGACATCCAAAGGTTTTTCAGTGTTGTTAGGGTTAGTTTGATAATATATTGCTTCTGTCCACAGATATGTTAGTCTTTACCCACCAAGACAGCAAGAGTTTGGAGAAAATAAATCTTACTACCAGGTTAGGGCAAAAATCCGCAAACATCATCTATCTATTTTTATTTTAACTCTGAGTTTTAATAACCTTACAGCAAGAAGTTGAAAGTTATCGCAATCTCAGGACGCTCAAATACTGGCAGACTAATAATGTAATATGCGATGCCTGCGGCGGGCTACGCCAACGCACCTCAAAAGGTAGGTTTTTAAGGTATTTGGATAATCTTTAAAAGACAATTTTTATCTAAATGAGGGGATGTTCAAGCTTAAATAGTCAGAAAAGGCTGATGGCAATACAAGATTCCCGACTTCTTTAAAGAAGTCGGGAATTTGAGTTTTAGTCCTTAGCCAACTTATTATTAGATGTGTAGTAAACCTGACTACCAGTATCAGGTACAAAATGACAGCTGATACATGAATTCCATAATGACTTCCAAATTGGTTCTTCCGATTTGTGGAAATACTCACCCATCACTGGTTTGATTGCCTCAGTTGCCTTCAACAAATTGTAGTGAGGGATGTTGAGGAATATATGATGAGCAACATGAGTACCGATATCGTGATGAATATGATTAACCAAACCATAATCACGATCAATACTAGAAATTGCACCTTTCAGGAAAGTCCAATCTTCTCCACGATACCAAGGAAGCTCTGGCTCAGTGTGGTGCAAAAATGTCACTAAATCTAGCCAAACTATAAACACAAGGTAGGGGACAGCGTAATATTTCAGCAACCACATCCAACCCCATTGGTAGGTGAGGAAACCCAGAAACCCTATCATCCCAATCAAAAGGACAGTGCTAGTAATAACATCCCATTTTTCCGATGGTTTGAAAAGCGAACTACCGGGCAAAAAGTGGGAGCCTTCTTTATTAGGAGAGCGCTTAAACAAATACACAGGATAGGCCAATAGAAAAACATAATATCTGCCTATTTTTTGTGCTAAAGGCATCTCCTTATATTGTGATTCGCTTACTGGATACCAGCTTTCATCGTTATCGATATTACCAGTATTTTTGTGATGGGTTCTGTGGCTAATCCGCCAACCATGATAAGGAACAAGTATTGGTGTGTGAGAAAGATGTCCAATCAAATCATTGAGCCATTTATGCTTAGAAAAAGATTGGTGTCCGCAGTCATGGCCGACTACAAACAAAGCCCAAAACATTGTTCCTTGCATTAGCCAGAAAATCGGAAAGAAAAGCCAAGAATCCAGGTAAGAAGCAACTGCATAAAGCAGACCGATAATCAGGATGTCACGAAAGAAGTAAAAAAGTGATTTTTTCACATTGGGCTGAAAGCATTCAGAAGGAATTGCAGCTTTTAAATCCCCAAGTGTGAAAGGTAATTTAGTCGTATCCTCAGACTTTTCAGAGCCAAGAGGATTGTTGAACGTGATGATGTTTGATGGCACTGGATTCTTTTGATTGGATATAAATTAGAACTTTGATTAGAATGCCCACGATACTAGCGATCGCAAACACACAGGAGGGATAATTTCTGGCAATTTATCTAAAATTTTATTCAGTAAACAATTGCCAGATTTTATTAAAACACAGCATGATAAACGCTCTCGTTGGTTCAAGAGCGTGAGTGTAATCACAGGGCTATTTATTGCTCTGTATAATATTCGTTGAAAGTCTTATAACCAACGTCAGTTGTGTACAGTTGACACTCGTCTGTAATCTGCTTCATTAAAGGCCAAGAAAACTGACACTCATCATGGAGATAAGGCCCCCAATTTTCTTTGATGCTGCTGTAAGCTAGCCGCAAATTATAAGAAGGGATAGCAGTGGAAATATGATGAGGTACATGAACATTGATATCGTGGCACAGAATTTCTACCCAACGCGGATAATCGCAATGAATAGTGCCAGATAACTGTGCTAGAGCCTCATTCCACTTGTTTGGTGTCGCAAAAGGAACATCTGCGGCAGTATGGTGAACAATAGTAAAAGTACTCATCCAAAAATGGTAAACCATCCAGGGTACTAGCCAAAACTTGACAAATCCCCAGATACCAGTTGTGGCGACCAAAAGCGGGAAAGCGATCGCAGCAAACACAACTACTACAGCCACAGAAAGCTTGATGCTGGATTGGTCTTTAGTTTTGAAGTTCCGCCAATCAAAATGCACAACAGCCCAATGCCCAATGGAACCTACCCACCAGAGGCGTTTACGCATAAACAGCTTAAAAGCAGACTGCTTAGTTGTATCCCAATTTTCAAACACTTCTGGTCTGATTGGATGCCAAGCGTTGTCCTCATCCAGCTTGTTGGTATGGGCATGGTGATAATTATGCTTAATGCGCCAACTGTGAAAAGGGTAAATTAACGGCATCATGAAGAAATGCCCCACCAAATCATTTACCCAACGACGTTTGGCAAAAGACCTGTGACCACAGTCATGGCCAATTACAAAAAAACCTGTTAAAGCAGTGCCCGTAAAAATCCAGGCTAGGGGCAAAAGAAACCAAGGAGTGATAATCAGGCTGTAATAACCCAAGGCAACTGCTAAGACACTTAGTATGACTTGTGTCCAAGCTTTGCGACGGTTCTGCTGAAAACATTCGCGTGGCAGGGTTTTGATAATATCTTTGAGCCGGAAGTCGGAATTACCAGGCTCGTCACTTAATTTTTGGCTGTTAATTATTGATGTAGTCATGAACACCTGAAAAACAACAAACTCCTACACCAAGTCACAAAAAAGTAACTTGCCGCAAAAATTCTTCACATTAGCGCTTCGGATTATAGCAACCTAACAGACACAAGCGCACCCGTAAATAGACTTTTCAAAAGTTAGTAGTTAGGAGTGATGAGTTAGGAGTTTAGATTCTCAACTCACGCCGGATGTGAATTAGAAATGCTTCTTGTGGCATAAGGATTTCTGTGTCTACCCAAAATCGGGGTTTGATAAATCGACGGCAAAATAAAAATTCTCAAGCCTGATTCACATTGAACGTAATTCCTAACTCCTGTAGAGACGCGATTAATCGCGTCTCTACTCCTAACTACTTTTTGCTGGGGCCAACTTTACATTAGTAGCCAGACCAACCGCCTGTAGCAATTGAACAGTCATCCAGGTTAAATCGATTTCCCACCATTCCAGCCCATGACGAGCTGAGTATTGAAAGGCATGATGGTTATTATGCCAGCCTTCACCGAAAACTAGTACGGCTACCCACCAGCAATTAGTTGATTGATCACCAGAATCATAGCTCTGATAGCCAAACTTATGAGTAGCGCTGTTCACCAACCAAGTGCAGTGATAAACCCAGACAATGCGAACAAAAATTCCCCAGATAACGAAAGGCCAGCCACCTAGGAGCAAAAGTAATACACCTAGAGCAACCTGGATCAAAATGAAATATTTTTCTAAAAACTGATAAACTGGGTCTTCTGCAATATCTTTGGTGAAGCGAGGAACATCAGCGTGAGCTGGACAATAATGAGTCAGCCAACCCATGTGGCTCCACCAGAAGCCTTTATTAGAATCATGGGGATCGGTGTCAGTATCAGAGTTTAAATGATGAATTCGATGTGTCCCGATCCACTCAATTGGGCCTCCTTGACAGGAGAGTGTCCCGAAAAAAACCAGGAGATACTCTAGCCACTTGGGAGTTTGAAAACTGCGGTGGGTTACAAGGCGGTGAAATCCTAGAGTAACGCCTAAACCGCCAGTCACCCAGTACAGCAAGA
This sequence comes from Nostoc sp. LEGE 12447, assembly GCF_015206985.1. Classification (NCBI taxonomy): domain Bacteria; kingdom Bacillati; phylum Cyanobacteriota; class Cyanophyceae; order Nostocales; family Nostocaceae; genus Nostoc; species Nostoc sp. LEGE 12447. The sequence continues at coordinate 372,018 of NZ_JADEXT010000002.1, forward strand.
AACCCACACCAACTGCTGTCCAGCTAAAGTTACCAGGAACAAAAGCAAATAAAGCGCCGATGTGCAGTCCAATGAAAAACAGGGTATTAACCCAGTTAATTTTAGGTTTGGTTGAGGTAGCAATTGTCATGCGATAACCTGAATTTGAATTTTCCCGCCTAGTATGTGCGATCTTAAAATCCGCATATCTATAATTTAATTTTTTTTGAACGAGGAACTGATGAACAGCTTAGAACAGCTGCGGCAAGCAGAACAGGCACTATTAGAAATTTTTTCTGGAATTGACACTCAGGTCAAGCATAATCTAAAACGAGTGCTGGATGCTTTTCGTAATCACCGTGTGGGCGCACACCATTTTGCTGGTGTAAGTGGCTATGGTCACGATGATTTAGGACGAGAAACTTTAGATAAAGTTTTTGCCGAAGTTATGGGTGCTGAAGCTGCGGCCGTGCGGGTGCAGTTCGTTTCGGGAACTCATGCGATCGCCTGTGCTTTGTTTGGTGTTCTCCGTCCTGGAGATGAGATGTTAGCAGTGGTCGGTTCTCCCTACGATACGCTTGAAGAAGTCATTGGTTTACGAGGTAAAGGTCAAGGCTCCCTTATCGAGTTTGGCATAAATTACCGCCAATTGGAGCTAACCACCGAAGGAACTATAGATTGGCAAGCTTTAAGTACTAATGTGGCTGAAAACACTCGTTTAGTGTTAATTCAGCGCTCATGTGGCTATTCTTGGCGACCTAGTTTATCAATTGCTGATATTGAAAAAATTGTCCACTTAGTCAAACAACAGAATCCGAACACTGTTTGCTTTGTGGATAACTGCTACGGCGAATTTATTGAAACAAAGGAACCTACAGCCGTAGGTGCTGATTTAATGGCGGGGTCACTGATTAAAAATCCTGGTGGCACCATTGTCAGCGCTGGCGGTTATGTCGCTGGTCGCGCCGACTTAGTGGAAGCATCTGCCTGTCGCCTCACTGCTCCTGGTATTGGTAGTTATGGCGGTGCTACTTTTGACCAAAATCGTTTGTTATTCCAAGGCTTATTTCTAGCGCCGCAAATGGTCGGAGAGGCGATGAAAGGGACTTATCTGACTGGTTATGTATTTGATAAACTCGGTTATCCGGTGAATCCTGCACCCCTCGCTCCTCGGGGTGATGTGATTCAGGCGATTAAACTTGGTTCTGCCGAAAAGCTAATTGCTTTCTGTAAAGCTATACAACAGCATTCTCCCATCGGTTCTTACTTAGATCCTATTCCAGATGAAATGCCGGGGTATGAAAGCAAGGTAGTGATGGCTGGGGGAACATTTATTGAAGGGAGTACTTTGGAATTATCAGCTGATGGGCCTTTGCGTGAACCTTATGTGGTTTATTGCCAGGGGGGAACTCATTGGACTCATGTAGCGATCGCACTAGAGGCTGCGATTAATGCAATAGGAAATGCTGGTGATTGATTACAGCATATATTCCGCAAGGCATCAGGTTTATTGAGAAATTAGTCAAAGGCGATCGCATTTGTTACTTTGGCGAACGCATTTGTTACTTTGGCGAACGCATTTGTTGATTTGGCGATCGCATTTGTTGATTTGGCGAACGCATTTGTTACTTTGGCGAACGCATTTGTTGATTTGGCGAACGCATTTGTTGATTTGGCGAACGCATTTGTTGATTTGGCGATCGCATTTGTTGATTTGGCGAACGCATTTGTTGATTTGGCGATCGCATTTGTTGATTTGGCGATCGCATTTGTTAATTCGGCGATCGCATTTGTTAATTCGGCGATCGCATTTGTTAATTCGGCGATCGCATTTGTTAATTCGGCGATACCTACGGCTGGCTACGCCTACGCATTTGCTATACTACCGATCTACTGATCCCATAATGATATCGATACTACCCAATACTACAACAAGATCGGCAACCTTCACGCCACGTAAGATTTCGGGTAATACTTGCAAGTTATTGAAATCGGCGGAACGAATTTTCCATCGCCAGGGGAAGACATGATCATCGCCAATTAGATAAATTCCCAATTCACCTTTACCACTTTCTACACGAGCGTATTTGCACTCAAACTGGTAAGAAGTGGCAACTGCAAAAAATTCGTTTATACCCATCTTCCTTTTCTTTGGAGAAGTCAACAGATAAGGATTTCGTTTCTAGCATCGCTCTTACTACTTTCACGTTCCTAATCTATCAAACTACCAAATGAGTACTACCTAGCTGATGTATGTTCATCAAAAATCCCCCCAATTCTCCTTGCAAGGAGAATTGGGGGAATCAAGTCTTATTCAGATGTGAATGCAACTCTATGCTAATGATTAGCCAGCGATAGTTTTTGTACGCTCAATCAAAGAGGTGCGCTCGAATCGAACCAATTTAATTTTCATCTCGTCCGTGGACTTGAGCCGGTGGACTCGTTGCTTCAACAGCCGTGAATGGTTCCAAGATTTTGTATGTGTGCCTGGCTCCTTTGGGCACAACCCAAGAACTCCCAGGCTCTAGCAAAATCATTTGCCCTTCAATGTGTAATTCGGCCCGACCATTAATTACATAACCAACTGTTTCATAGTCGCGCGAACTTGGTTCTTTGTCTTCGCTTGGTTGTTCGTCTTCCCAAAGACGCATCGAAAGAGATTTACCAGAAGCAAGATACTTCTGACCGAGTTTACCTTTAGGGGAATGGGTAGAATCTATTTTTTTAACGCTGGTGTCGCTCATAATCACCTTAGGGTTTGAGTACAACTTTGATGCAGTTATCTTTCTTGTCTTTAAAAATTTCGTAGCCGTGGGGCGCTTGTTCTAGAGGTAATCGGTGGGTGATGACAAAGGTTGGATCGATTTCACCATTTTGAACGTGTTCTAGCAAGGGTCGTAAATACTTATGGACATGGGTTTGTCCCATTTTTAAAGTTAGACCTTTATTCATGGCAGCACCCAACGGCACTTTATCTACAAAGCCACCATAAACCCCTGGAATTGATACATGACCACCCTTACGACAAGACACAATTACTTGCCGTAATGCCGTTGGACGGTCTGTTTCTAGACGTACTGCTTGCTTTACTTGGTCGTATAACGCCATGAAATCTGTACCGTGTGCTTCCATTCCCACTGCATCAATGCAAGCATCAGGGCCACGACCCCCAGTCATTTCATTGAGTGCTTCGCCAACATCCACTTCTTCGTAGTTAAGGATTTCAGCTTTACCATATTCTTTAGCCATTTGTAGACGTTCGGGAACGCGGTCAATGGCAATCACACGTTCTGCACCAAGAAGATATGCGCTTTGAATAGCAAATTGTCCGACTGGGCCACAACCCCAAATAGCGACAATATCACCGGGTTGAATGTTGCAGTTTTCAGCAGCCATATACCCAGTGGGGAATATATCTGTTAAAAATAGCACTTGCTCATCCGTCAAACCATCAGGAATTTTAAACAAACCCACGTCTGCAAATGGCACTCGTGCATACTCTGCTTGACCACCTGCATAACCGCCGAATAAATGAGAGTAGCCAAATAGACCTGATGGTGAATGCCCCATTTGCTTTTCTACCATCCAAGCGTTGGGGTTAGAGTTGTCGCATAGTGACGATAAATCCCGATTGCAAAAAAAGCAGTTACCGCAGGAGATAGTGAAAGGAACAACCACGCGATCGCCTATGTTCACATTTTTAACTGCACTTCCAAGTTCTACAACTTCCCCCATGAATTCATGACCAAGGATATCGCCCTTTTCCATTGTGGGGATGTAGCCGTTGTAAAGATGCAAATCAGAACCACAAATTGCCGTAGATGTAATTTTAATAATGGCATCGCGTGGGTTAAGAATTTTGGGGTCGGGAACTGTTTCCACCCGCACATCGTTTACTCCATGCCAGCAAACTGCCTTCATAATTATTTAGTCCTTAGTGATAATTTCTGTCACGTTAATATCAAGATAAAACACGTCAGATTAACCGATTGGGAGACGCGATCATGATCGCGTCTCGGTAACAGATCAAAGCTTATGCGGCAATATATGAGTCAAACAATTAGACTCAAAATTTGTTACCAATCTAGCTTCTATCTCTTAGTTGTTTGCTAGCAGGATTTTGGTAATAACCTTCTTTATCTCCGGCTTGGTTTTTTGCAGGATCAAAAAACTCTTTTGTGGCTCTTGGAGTTTCCTCATCCAAATTTAACTTTTCCCGGATATTATCAGCAGCGCTTTTTAATGGATTTTGAGCGTTTCTTATTTGGGTATCGTTTCTTGATTGGGTATCATTTCTAATTTCACCTTGATCGGGTGTTCCTTTGTAATAAATACCCTCTGGAGTTTTAACAGTATCAGCTTGTGCTACATTAACGTAGCTAAAAGCCTGACCCAATAAAAACATAAATCCTACCAGAAAAACTACAAAAATTTGGGAAATACGAATATTTCGTAGCGCTGAAATTACTCGACTCATAAAAAACCTCAATTGCATTATGTTAGGTGGATAATTCAAAAGACTGAATAACTATTCAGCATTCAGCTTTAAGAACAACTTTCATGTAGTTATCCTTTTCTTTGTTGAAAAATATGATGGACGTAGGATGTTTATTCTAAGATCACGACCACCAGTCATCTCTTTCAACGCTTTGCCAGTATTAACTTTTTGGTTGGCAAACTTTTTCGCCATTATTTTCAGGCGTTAGGGAAAGCGATTGCTTTTTCGGCTCCCATTATGTAGGCACTAATCATGTCTTTACCCCTACATCATTACTACCGTTCCAGCAGACTTTTCATAGTCATTAATCATTAGTGATTCGCTTAGGCAAATGACAAATGACAACTAACTGAACTACTTGTGTCCAGAAGGTTGACCTTCGGTGGTGGCGATTTCGCCTGTTTCCATTAGCATCTTGAAGCGGCGCAATTCATCACCAATTTGTTGTTCTGGTTCTTCACCAAAAAGTTTAGCTACGGTAGCTCCCAATGCTCCACCGGGTGGATTATATTCCAAAACAACCTTAACTTCCGTGCCGCGATCGCCTGGTGCTTTTTTGAAGCGAACAAAACCAGAATTATCAACGTCTGCACCTTCTACAGAAGCCCAAGAAATAAATTCATTTTCCCGATCTTCGAGAATATCTGCATCCCATTCCACGCTCTTCCCCAAAGGTGCATTGGCAATCCAGTGAGAACGTTTTTCGTTGTACACATTGACAGATTTGAGATGCTTCATAAATGTGGGCAGATTCTCAAAGTTGTGCCAAAAGCTATACAATTCTTCTGCCGATTTGTTAATTGTTACCGTCTTTTCAACTTTGATGGGTTGGTTGATACCAATTGCTTCTTGTGCTTGCTGAATTGTGCTTTGCTTGGTTGCACCTTGATAAATCAAACCACCACCGGCTAAAGCCGTCAGCGCTCCCCGCAATGAACCTTGCCTTAAACCCATCAGCACCATAGCACCACCACCGATAAGAGATGCCCAACGCTCTACTTCACTAGCTTCAGTCTGGCTGGTACTTAATTTATCACCTGATGTTGAAGTCACTTGTTTTATATCTCCATCACAGTAATTATCTATAGAGGCGCAAATATCCTCTTGTTCCTATCTCTGTGTTATTTGCGCCTCTGCGATAGCCGTCTAAGTTCAAAAAACTTACATTGACACTGCCGCGCCTGTAGTCGGCTTAGGAGCCTGAATCTGATTACCTATCCGCGCCCGATACAGGTCTACTAATCGCTGTTCGTATTTCAATAAATCGTGATAAATTTCTTTGAAAATAGCAGTTGCTACTGGGTCAGTGAACATTGCAGACAAATTGCCAATATCGCCGATACCAGTTTGGACATCACCTAAAGCAGAACGTAACTGATATATGTCATCACTTCCTGTAAAGGCAGTTTTTACCTTGGCATACTGATTAGCAATATTTGCTCCCAAAGAGGGTTTTTCGCCCAGATGATGAATATAAGTTTCTAGCTTTTGAATATGGCGCTGTTTATTTGCAATTATTTCTTCAAAGACTGAGTTGACTTCCCTATCTGATTCTTTTTCCAAATATTTCTCAAATGCTTCTAGCGAATAACGCTCACCAGCAAGGGCATTATTTAAACCTCTGGTGATATCACCTTTAGTTGAGCCACCCCAAGCATCAGCTAGCTTCCACCATTCAGCACTTGTGTCTTTCTCATTTGGTAGTGCAGCATCTTTGCCACCATAACCCAAACGGCTCAAAATAGCTGTGGTAAAAATCGGCAGGTCTCCAGGTTCACGAGATGTAATCAAATTCCCGTCAACTACCACCGGCTCATCTAGATAATTTGCGCCAGCGTTAATCATGTCCTTGGCAATAGCAATAAAACCAGTGGCTTGTTTACCTTTGAGCAAGTCGCTTTCAATTAAAACTTGTGGCCCGTGGCAAACCGCAGCGACTAGTTTTCCTTGTTGTATAGCTTCTTGGACAAAGCGTACTGTGTTGATGTTGCGCCGCATTCTGTCGGGAGCCATCCCACCAGGAATTATCACCGCATCGAATTGGGCTGCGATCGCTTCTGTTGTAGTACCATCAGCTTGGATACTAAGTTTGCCGCGTTTACCCTTATATTTTTCATTCATTCTGGAACCAAGGACTACTACCTCTATTCCAGCTTGTTTTAGTCCGTTATAAGGAACTGTAAATTCTGCATCCTCTACTGCCTGTTCAATAAGGATAGCAACTTTTTTCTTCCCGGAATGATTGTTATGGTCAGTCATAGATATTATTACCTGTTTCTTTCTAGTATTTAACTAGCTACAATATTGATCAATTAGGAAAGTTGAAAATCCTGAATTGTGAACTTGATTTTTTTTGATTGCCTATTATGCAGTTACTTCACCTGTTGATGAAATAGCAAATAGTTCTTCATAATCGTGAGAGAAATAGGCGTGAAGTGCAGCAAATTTTTCTGGGCTAATAGCATTTTGCAATACAGCAAATACAGCCCGAACATGAATTGCAGCAGTTGTTGGTTCGATGTTTTCTTTTTGGCTTGCACGAGCGATAAATTCCTGCAAGTTAAAGGATTGAACACTATCTCCTTCTCTGCCTCGCAAATAATTGCCTAGTTGTGGAGGCAAATTTTTAGCTATTTCTTCCGCGTCATCACCTGCTATCCGTTCTTTGAGAGTTTCTAGTGTGGCACGGGTAGCACGTTCTGCTTCTTCACGAGAATCTGATTGGGCAAGGCTTTGTACATGTGTAATGAATTCGTTGTATTCCACTGTCTACCTCCGCTTCCCAAAATTCTTGAATGTTTTCTTATTTAGCATTCAGGTAGTTAAAAGCATTAGTCTAAAATTAAAATGGAACAACTTCTTATTCTTCCTATTAATAAAAAAATAGTTATGAGTGAAAAATGGGCTACTGAATTATTTCGGTTTGACAAATTTTCACTCATAGCTAAAAACTTCAACTACAAGTTGCTTGACCATGATTTCATAATTCCAATGGTATGGTGCGATCGCTAGTTTAGCTTCGTACTAAGGGGATAGATTCTTTTATTTCTAAAGCTATACATCTCTAGTAAGATAACTTCGTGACAGGAAAACGTTATTGTGAGAATGCAGAAAAAAGGCTAGTATCATGGCAGAAAAAAATCATAATGACGAAATTCAAACCAATGATTTGCCACAGGAAATTACCGAATCCTATGGTACTGGTGTGAAAGAGTTGCCAGGATACAATATTGGTGGGCGCTCAATTAGAGAAGAAAGACGTGAGTATACAGAAACTAGTCCTGAACTCACTGGTGGGGATGTTGATGCTTATTGGCAAGATGCAGATGCAGTTGGGGATGAAGCTGTTGGTGGTAGCACTGCAACTCCTGATAAAAATGTAACTGAGGAGCTAGAAGCGGCAGTAGGGCTAGAAATGGCTGATTCTGAGTTTCTGCATACCAATGATATTTTAGAGGATCGTGATGGCGATCGCTGGGAGTTAGATCCAAAGTCTTCTGAAGATTATCAAGAGCGGGGAGAATAAGCTTCATAAAAAATCAGAAGCCGTGTTCCTACTGTGAATTCACAAATTTGATGTGGTTAAATTGGACAGTGCTTAGAAAAGCACTGTCACAACAAAACTAATCATCTATCTATCGAAATATTTCCTGAAAGTCTCTCAATTTGGCAGCATTGAAATTGCCAAGTTTTTACTTTGCCTTTCCTCAGCATTATTTTAGCTTTTGATATAGCAATCCGCTTTGATTTCTGTTCGCGCAACGTGGCGTAGACATAATTATTTGCTTATGAGGCAATGGGCAAGAAGTTTATTTGAGTTGGATTGAATGTTTTCAGAGATCAAATATGAGTTTTATATTGCATTTACATCTAAGTTTAATTCTTCTTTCTAAAGTGAGACTATACTTTCCCCGATTTATGTTTTGTTTATAATTATTCTTCTTTCTGATTTTAATACCTATGTCTTCAGTAGGGTAAAACGTTAAATGTATATTTGATACCTTTACTAACAGCACTGAATAAATTGCAATTGGAGTTCATAATGACATACACACAAACTAGCGATCCAACTATTCGGGAACATGTTCAAGCTTGGCAAAAGTTGGATGTGGATCAACAACTGGCTTTGTTTTGGTTCATTTACAAAGAAATGGGTGGCTCAATTACACCAGCTGCTCCTGGGGCCAGTACTGTTTCTCCAGAAATCGCGGAAGGTTTGTTTAATCAAGTTAAGGAATTATCTCACGAACAACAATTACAAGTTCAGCGTGACTTGATTAATAAAGTAGATACCCAAATTTCTCGTGAATATGGTTCTTTGGGTGATACTACCAAGCTACTATTTTGGTATCGATTATCTCAAGGTATCGACAATGGTACTATCATTCCTGTACCGTCTGATTATCAACTACCCTCAGAATCTAAAGCGTTGTTTGGTAGAATTCAAGGATTAGGCTTTGAGCAACAGATCACTCTTTTCCGTGATTATGTGTCGCCAATGGGTGCTGAAGCAAAAGCAGGTGCTGAAATTTAGCACTTTTTAACTTTTTAGGCTGCTTGAGGTTATCTATTTAGCCTCTAAATGAGGATAAGATGGTTGTTATAGCAAGTTTATTTACTTGCAAAGTCCTGTATAAGCATCTATCTATACCTCTCTTCTTAAAGTTTTTTATATCCGCCAGTCGCTTAATATAAATTTAAATTTTGATGACTGGTGGTTTCATTTTTTTTTGAGAAATAAACACAGAGTAAAAATAAAAATCTTACCCTGTGAGCATTTATTTCATGAGGTCAGTTGCACCCTACAGTCCTAACGCCCTTTGTTTTGTACTCAATATATTAAAAGTAATTATATTTGAATTAATCTGTCTTTTGGTTGGTTTAAATATGCTTTTTTTATATTAAGCTCTATCTTTTTATAGTTTTTTATCTCAAATTACAAGCTTAAGATTAATACAGATATTAAGATAGACAATTCAATTTTTTACACTGGAGATTTAATGAGTTTTTTATATCTTATACCAAATTACATATATGATAAACATAAAAATGTAACTAATTTACCATTAGCTGTTATAGCTGATAAAGATATTAATTGATGAAAGCTATATGTTTCAGCTTTTAAAGGTTAAAATAGAGGCGATCTTTAAACAATTTTCAAAGCTATTTAATACTTAACCTATGATACAACACCGACTAATAGAAGAGATATATTGCTAACGAAACTCCGACAATTTTAAGTAACAAAAATAGCGAAGATACGTAAATTTGTAGCTATTTGCCTGACGAAAATTGTTAGCGACAGAAGAGACTTACTAAAATTAAAAAATCTTTCCTAGTTACGTTAATTAGTAAAGCCATAGTCTAACTGGTTCCAAGCAAAATTATAATTTTCACTTAAAAATTTTGAGTTAATTAAGTAGTTAATTACTTTGAGGTGCTTATGACTTCTACAAACGTCAACTTTTTAGAACAAAGCGTATCAAAATTTCAGCGTTTGGATGCAGACGATCGCTTGACTGTCTTAGCCTTACTTTATACTGAAATTTGTGATGAAATTCCGTCGCTCTGTCTCAATAATGTACCAAATGAAAACACTGCAAATTTAGTTGCACAAATTCAAAAGCTGCCACAGGCGGAACAGTTATTTGCTTTGCGTCAGTTGCTAAACAAAGATGAAGTAAGAGAAACAGCAATTCCTACTGAAGAGTACGCTTTAATGAACGCTGATGATAAATTAGGTTTTTGGTATCAATTAGCCCAAAACTTGGGAACTTCAATCATCGGTGTACCAAATGACTATATACCTTCTGAAAAAGCTACCGAAGTAGTGGATTTACTTCACACACCGAACATTGAAGATTTAGTGACTTTCTTCAAGCGAGTACTGTAACAGTTTTGAGTTAAGAATTAAAGGTGGGGCATAGGCTCACTTTAGGTTTAAAAGTTGGGAAAACTTCTGTTTTTACAGCAGTTTTATGTATTTGAAGCACATTTGAGGCAAGGAAGGGCACAGCAATGCTGTGCCCCTACTGAGTGGTTTATTTACTAGAACTTACGCAAAACTACACGCGGTAGGTGCAATTCATGAATTGCCTTGAAAATAGCTGTAAGTTAATTCTTATGGTGTCTTTTTCTTGGATGTCTGGGTGAGGATATGTGATGTTTCCGCTCTGCTTACAAGCGGGTTTTTGGGGTTTAGTTGGCGGTTCAGCGCTGCTGTTAGGTTCCGCAGTGGGTTACTATGCCAAAATTCCTCAACGAGCGATGTCTAGCGACAAGCCGCTGACGCGTCTACGCCGCAGTGATGGCTTTTGGTGCAGGTGTGCTAATTTCAGCGCTATCGTTTGAACTCATGGATGAAGCTTACCTTTAAAAAACTTGTGTGTACACCGTAGCCGGAGCAGAGAGAGGCTTTGAGTATTACTCGCCTCCCCTACGTCCTTCCACTATCGCAAAACCGCTTGATAGCGACCTAACGCGATTAAAGGAAAGTATTGTTGATACAAGTGATATTTGAGATAAAAATGGCAAGGGAATCCAGTCCCTGTAAAGTCCGCCTCAAACCAAGTACCATCAGATTTTTGAGTTGCAACTAAATAGCCAATTCCTTGCTCAATAGCCTCAAGAGCAAATTTCCCAGTTGCTTCACCTGCTGCCAAGAGGCCAATTAAAGCCCAAGCGGTTTGAGATGCAGTACTATTTCCTTTTCCTTTGAGACTGGGGTCATCATAGCTGCGACAAGTCTCACCCCAACCCCCATCTGGGTTTTGACACCCCAATAACCAAGCTGCTCCCCGTTCTATACTAAGTTTATGCCTTTGAGGATCAATTAACGCCAAGGCTGACAAAACGCCACTAGTGCCGTAGATATAATTTACACCCCAACGACCAAACCAACAGCCTTCGCTTTCTTGTTCGCGTAAAAGATAAGTTAGCGATCGCTCTAAATTATCACTATCAATTGACAAATCACAAGCACCAAGCATTTCTACGACTCTAGCCGTAACATCTGCGGTGTTTGGATCAATCATCGCTTTCAAGTCGCCATAAGGGATGGAGTTCAGCCAATCTTGATCGTTATCCAAATCAAAGGCAGCCCACCCGCCTGGTTTACATTGCATAGATGCAATCCAGTTTACCGCCCGTGCGATCGCAGCCTGCTTGATTTTTTCATTAGGGAGTTTCACCAAATGTAAAGCCATCACCACCACCGCCGAGTCGTCTACATCGGGATAAAACCGATTGTCAAACTCAAACGCCCAAGCGCCTGGTTTTCCTTGGCGATTTTTTACAGCCCAATCTCCATAATCTAAAATTTGTTTTTGCAACAACCATTCCCCAGCCTTTACCACAACTGGATGATCGGGTGCAAAGCCAGATTCTACCAAAGCACGCATCGCCCAAGCTGTATCCCAAACAGGTGAAACACAAGGTTGAACTCGGTAACTATTCTCTGTTTCAATGGCAAAGTTATCAATTGCTTGCAAACCTCTTTCCACAATCGGATCGCTGCGGTCATAATTGAGACAGCGCAAAGCTAGCATTGAATTCAACATCGCCGGAATAATGCCACCCCAGTCGCCTGTCGCTTCTTGCCGTTCTAAAATCCATTTTTCGGCGGCTTTGATACCTTCTTCGCGGAAGGGGACTAAATTCAGGCTTTCTGCCCATTTGAATCCTTGGTCGAGGGTGAGGAATAAATCAGTCCAATCACCACTTTGGGGTAATTCCCACCGGACTCGATCAACACCTTCAGCGTATAGCTCATCTAGGTTGATAGTTGGGTTGGTGATAAAAACAGGTTTGCGATCGCATACAACCAGTAATGGTACTGTACTGGAACGTGCCCAGCTAGACATTTCGTAGATATTAACTGGAAATGCTTTTGGCAATAACATTATCCAAGGCGGTAGCGAGGGAATACCGCGCCAGTTGTAGCAGCCAATCAAGGCTAAGTGCAACTTGGTAAAAATCCGAGTTTTGCTGATACCACCCCGTTTGAGAATAAAAGCTTTCGCCCGAATCATCGCCGGATCTTTTGCTGGGACACCTAGCAGTCTCAGCGCCATGTAAGCTTCAACTGAAGTGCTAAGTTCTCCGCCATCACCGTAATAAAGTTCCCAGCCGCCATGCTGTCGTTGCTCTTGACGCAGATATGCTTCAACTTTGTGTAAAGGTCTGGTTTCGTCTGTTCCCCAAATCTTATGCAAAAGGACGGTTTCAGCAGTGATGGTGACATTAGATTCTAACTCTGCCCACCAGTAGCCTGCTGGATTTTGAATCGAAAGTAAATATTTTTGGCTGGCTGCGATCGCTTCTGCAATTTGATTGACTTTTACCCTGTCTTGTGTTTGCATCAAATCCTATCTAACCTCACACTCAACACTAGCTATAAATACGGTAATACTATGAAAAAATTTTTTCTTTATTGGTAGACATAGTATTGTGTCTGAGTCACTGAGAATTTGCAATAGGTCATGGGTGTAATTGTATTAGGATTGACGCTGTTATCATTGACAATTTGGTTAGGATTACTGTGTTTTTGGGGGCAATTTTGGCGGACAGACCAGCAATTAGAGGTAGAGACGTTGCATACAAGGTCTCTACAATCGTTACCTGTTGTTTGTGCTGTGGTTCCAGCGCGTAACGAAGCTGAGTTCATCCCAACTAGCTTGCGATCGCTCCTACTCCAAGATTATCCTGGTTCTTTCAACGTGTTTTTGGTAGACGATCGCAGCACAGACCGGACAGCAAATTTTGCCGAAGGGGTTGCACACGCTGTAGGTAAACCCCAGCAATTGCATATTATCTCAGGCGAACCTCTGCCTGCTGGTTGGTCGGGTAAACTTTGGGCAGTTGAGCAAGGTATAAAGAGCGCTAGTAAATTCGCACCTGACTATTTTTTACTGACCGACGCAGATATCGAACACGATCCTAGTAATCTTCGCCGACTCGTTGCAAAAGCTGTTCAAGAAGATTTAGACTTGGTTTCGGTAATGGTGCGACTTAGATGTGAGAGCTTTTGGGAAAAACTTTTGATTCCGGCTTTCGTCTTTTTCTTCCAAAAACTCTATCCTTTTCGGTGGGTGAATAATCCCAACAATCCCACGGCAGCCGCAGCTGGAGGTTCTATTCTGATTGCCCGTGAAGCTTTAGAGCGAATCGGGGGTATTCAAGTCATTCGCCAAGCTTTAATTGACGATTGCGCCCTAGCTCAAGCTGTTAAGAAGAGTGGGGGACAAGGGGACAGGGAGAATAACCCAATGCTTAGTCAAGGGCGTATCTGGTTAGGATTGAGTCGCTTGACTCGTAGTTTGCGCCCTTATGACTCGCTGGCGACAATTTGGGATATGGTTGCTCGTACTGCCTATACTCAACTTAATTATTCGCCATTACTACTCTTGGGGACCTTGGTGGGAATGCCTTTGATTTATCTAGTTCCACCTGTGTGTGTAATTCTAGGTGCAGTTTGGGGCAATTGGGCGATCGCACTTACGGGTTTATTAGGATGGCTATTGATGACTTTCGCTTACTACCCAACAATCCGCTTTTATAAATGTTCTCCGTGGTTCGCGTTAAGCTTGCCTGCGATCGCTTTTCTCTATACCCTGATGACTTTAGACTCAGCACTACGTCACTGGCAAGGGCGTGGCGGCGCTTGGAAAGGAAGAGTTTATCCTAGTTCGGATAATTTATAATTGGGGATAAAATTGAAGTAAGCCGACAGTGGTTGATTAAAAGAATTATGACAACCGCAATACCAACAAATAATCCTGTTATTGTCCCTAAAAAGCTGCCTTTTCTGGAGTCAATTTGTTGGCAGACAGCCGATGTCTATGGCTTTACTCCAGAAGAAATGTTGAGTCGCTACGAGCGTGGCTGGAAATATCACAACCTATTTAATAATCTTGAAGGTGAAGAACTTAATTTTCTTAAGGAACTTGCCAAACACTATAAATCCTGGTTGCAAGTTTATTTATGACCTCCAGATTTGAACACCATAATAAAATTCTCACAGTTCTTGAATCCTTAGATGCTGACAAAATAGCGATCGCCCCATTCCCCATTCCTAAATCCTTGAAGCTGTTTGTTTATCACTCGCAAGACTAACAGGCAATGGTTGAGCCGCTTTCAATACTGCATCCAGCAACCCTGGAAACAGCATCTCTAAATCTTCACGCCGCAGTATATTGATGTGATGTGTCCCTTCTTTACGTGTAAAGACTATCCCAGACTCCCGCAAAATCTTAAAATGATTGGACATTGTAGACTTTGCGATCGCAAAATCAAACTTGGCACAGCATTGTTCTCCCTCAGTCGCTAGTAGTCGCACAATCTCTAGCCGCACTGGATCGCCCAATGCATACAGCACTCCCGGTAAAGAAATATTTTTTCTATCTGGATGATAAAGAAATCTCATAGTTGCATTATCTCATCAAGTGGCATATATTTTTATTATTCGATATTATCGAATTATAGAATTAACTAGGAAGGCAATTTATGTCATCCATTACAAATGTCACAGAAGCCACATTCAAGCAAGAAGTCTTGGAAAGTGAGATTCCAGTCTTAGTAGACTTTTGGGCCCCGTGGTGCGGCCCTTGCCGGATGGTAGGCCCAGTGGTCGATGAAGTTGCTGCGGAATACGAAGGACAGGTGAAATTTGTGAAGCTGAACACAGATCAGAATCCTACTGTCGCCAGCCATTATGGAATTCGCAGCATTCCGACGCTGATGGTTTTTAAGGGAGGTCGGCAGGTTGATACTGTCGTAGGGGCAGTTCCAAAAACCACCTTGAATAAGACCTTAGCACAGCATCTTTAATCTAGGTACTGTTATGAGACGCATTTAGTTTGCAGTCTTCTCTAATCAAGGGAGACAGGAGTCAGAATACACCTGACTCTTGTACAGACGCGATTAATCGCGTCTCTCCCCACTCTTGACTTCTGACTCCTGAATTCTGTTCAACTAATGGGGAAAGAGCAAAATGGACTTGAAATTGCATGGTAAATCTGCACTAGTTAGTGGTTCAACCGCAGGTATTGGTTTGGCGACAGCCCTTGCGCTAGCTCAAGAAGGTGCATCAGTGATTGTCAACGGTCGATCTGAGGAAAGAGTAACCCAAGCGATCGCTAAAATTCAACAAAGTACACCAGACGCGAAAGTTTCTGGCGTTGTTGCTGACACAAGTACTGCATCAGGGGTAGAGGAACTCTTTCAAAAAGTTCCTCACGTTGATATCCTCATTAATAATGTGGGTATTTATGAGCCAAAAACCTTCTTTGATATTACCGATGAAGACTGGTTAAACATATTTCAGGTTAACGTTCTCAGTGGAGTCCGTTTGAGCCGGCAATATCTGCAAAAGCAGCTAGAGCAAAACTGGGGGCGGATAATCTTTATCTCCAGCGAATCTGCGATTCAGATCCCAGTAGAAATGATTCACTATGGCACAACTAAGACAGCACAGCTTGCTATTGCAAGAGGTCTAGCAGAAATGACTGTCGGGACTGGAGTTACTGTAAACTCTGTCCTCCCCGGACCAACCCGCTCAGAAGGAGTTGAAGAGTTTATTATCAACCTGGCGCAGGAACGTGGTATTAGTCCAGCAGAAGTTGAGACTGAGTTTTTTCAAAATGTGCGTCCAAGTTCCCTAATCAAACGTTTTGCAACTAATGAAGAAGTAGCAGCGATCGTAGTTTACCTTTCTAGCCCTATAGCTTCAGCAACTAATGGTGCAGCTTTGCGGGTAGATGGTGGTGTTATTCGATCGATTGTTTAGTGAATGAACTGCACGCAAAATTGGGTATTGGGGAGATTTTTTTGTTGTTTTCAAGACTATTTCTTTTTAGAAATAAACCGCCCATAACTAAAGTTTTTGAGTACGTTAAAACGGACAATAACCTTTTCTTAGTGGTCTTTAGAGACTTTCGCTATTAGACTGAGAATTTATCGAGGAAGACAGGAGGTAGGCTAAATGAGAATAGCATAGCCCTGCCCTTATTCCCTTTATCTCCCAATACCGTTTGGTTAAGGCAAGAGACGCGATAAATCGCCGTCTCTACAAAGGACTGATTATTGTAAAGACGGCGAAAAACCTTATCCGAACCGTATTGTCTTATCTCCCAGCTATGGGGTTTTGAACTTTGAATTTTGAATTGGAGCAAAATAACATGACTAGTGATATAAATTTATTCTCTTCTTACCAATTAGGTAATTTGGAACTCCCAAATCGGATTGTAATGGCACCCTTAACCCGAAACCGAGCCAGTGAGGGAAACGTACCATACGAACTGAATGCTACTTACTACGCTCAACGTGCTTCCGCCGGACTGATTATTTCTGAAGCAGCACAGGTAACTCCTGAAGGACAGGGCTATCCTGCTACACCAGGAATTCATTCGTCAGAACAGATAGAAGGATGGAAATTAGTCACTGATGCCGTACATCGGGAGGGAGGAAGAATTTTCCTGCAACTATGGCACGTAGGCAGGATTTCCCATCCTGACTTACAACCAAATGGAGCTTTACCTGTGGCACCTTCTGCCATTGCTCCTAAAGGTGAGGCATCAACTTATGAGGGGCCAAAACCTTATGTTACACCCCGTGCTTTAGAAACTTCAGAAATACCGCAGATAGTAGAACAGTACCGTCAGGGAGCGGCAAATGCTCTAGCGGCTGGGTTTGATGGGGTAGAAATTCACTCAGCTAATGGTTATTTAATAGATCAATTTCTCCGCGATCGCACCAATCAACGTACAGATAAATATGGGGGTTCCATTGAGAATCGCACCCGATTCCTGTTGGAGGTGACAGAGGCAGTAACTAGTGTGTGGGATTCTAACCGAGTTGGGGTACGTTTCTCTCCCAGTGGGACTTTTAACGATATCGGTGACTCCAATCCGCTAGAGACATTCGGTTATGCAACTCAAGCGTTGAACCAGTTTAATTTGGCATATCTGCATATTTATGAGGCAACAGAAGCAGATATCAGACATGGCGGGATAATTGTACCCACCAGTCATATCCGCGATCGCTTTACAGGTACACTCATCGTCAATGGTGGTTATACCCGTGAAAAAGGCAATGCAGTGCTGGCAAACAAAGCAGCAGATTTAGTTGCCTTTGGCACATTATTTATATCAAATCCAGATTTACCCCGACGCTTGGCTTTAAATGCACCATTAAATGAAGCAAATCAAGCAACCTTTTATGGTGGCGCTGAACAAGGATATACAGACTATCCATTTTGGTCGGCTGCTAATGAGGCAGTAGCTCAGGCGTAATTCGTAATTCGTAATTTGTAATTCGTAATTATGACATCATTATTCTTTAGAAAGATGTCGGGGAAAGGTTAAAGGGTAAAGGGTAAGGGAAAATTCCATCCTTTTCCCCCACTTCTGCAAGAAGTCTTTTCTGATGCGTGCCAGATGAAACTTGTTTGTTCTGAAATAAGGAATAATTTTTATTTTTGTTTCATGAATAAATAGATTCATTTGTATCCTAATTAGGAATTACGAATTATTTGGTCATAACTCAACTATCAGGAGAATCTCATGAGTTCCATCACCCAAACCATACCTTTAGATGTACCTAGTGCGATCGCTCAACGTCGTTCAATTAAAACTTTTAAAGCAGACCCCATTGCCCCAGAACTGCTCAAGCAACTGGTAGAATTGACCGTGGCAGCGCCCAGTAGCTTTAATATCCAAGACTGGCAAATTATTCTTGTGCAAGACGAGGCGCAAAAGGCAGCACTATCAGCAGCATCATGGAATCAACAACAAATCGTCCAAGCACCTGTAACCTTCGTCTTTGCTGCCGATCCTACCGTAGGCGAAAGAGACTTAACCCCAATTTTTGAGCGGGCAACTGAAACTGGAGCATGGAATGAAGGCACGGTAAACTACTTTAAAAGTGCCATCCCACAATTTCAAGCTGGGTTAGGCGACAAGCGACGCGAATATGCCATCAAAGATGCCATTATTGCCGCTACTCACTTGGTGTTAGCAGCAGAAAGTTTGGGATTATCCACTTGTTTTATGAACGGTTGGGTTGAGGATCAGGTAAAACAAGTGATTGGTGCTGAGGATAATCCAGATTTAGCGATCGCTGTTGTTGTTCCTGTTGGCTATGCAGCCGAACCACGCTTAAATCCAGGTCGTTTACCATTCTCCTCTAACGTTTCTGTGGATAGAATCGGTAATCCTTATGTAGGGTAGTTTTTCCTAAATTGGGAATGGGGAATTGGGAATTGGGAATTGGGAATTAAGAATGAGTCTTTGATACTCGTGAATGAGTCTTTGATACTTGCCGACGAGCCTTTTATACTCGTGAATGAGTCTTTGATACTCGCCGACGAGCCTTTTATACTCGTGAACGAGTCTTTGATACTCGCCGACGAGTTTTTTATACTTGTGAATGAGTTTTTGAACCTGCTCTCCCTACCTCCCCTACTCCCCCATCTCCCCCTGCTCCCCACTCCCCACTCCCCACCCACTACTAATGTCCCTACCCTCCTTCCTAGCACGTCGTTCGTTCCACTATGGCTGGATTGTAGCTGGCTTAACATTCCTAGCCTTGCTCGTTGCAGCCGGAATTCGTTCTGCTCCCGGAGTTTTTATAGTGCCTCTCGAACAGGAGTTCGGCTGGAGTAGAGCAACTATATCTTTAGCAATCTCCATTAACTTAGTACTTTACGGATTAATTGGCCCTTTTGCTGCCACAGTTATGGAGCGAATGGGCATTCGCAAGATGATGGTATTCTCACTTGCTACCATTGCTCTCGGTGTCGGTTTAACCACTGTGATGTCAACATCTTGGCAGCTAGTTTTGCTGTGGGGTGTAGTTGTCGGTTCTGGTAGCGGAGTTATTGCCCTAGTTTTGGGCGCTATTGTTGTCAATCGCTGGTTTTTTGAGAAGCGGGGCTTAGTTCTCGGCATCCTAACCGCCAGTACAGCCACAGGACAACTGGTGTTTTTGCCAATGCTGGCCTCAATAGCCGATCGCTTTGGCTGGCGAACTGCGGCTTTAGCTCTTACTGGTGCAGCACTTTTAATTATTCCAGCGATCGCAGCCTTTATGCGCGATCGTCCGGCAGATGTCGGGTTGCGACCCTTTGGCGACAACAGCGAAACTGTAGAAACATCGCAGCCTAGAGCAAATTCCATCGCCTCTACCCTCAACGCCCTCTGGCTGGGAATGCGTAAACGCGATTTCTGGCTGTTATTTGGGAGCTTTTTTATCTGTGGTGCTAGCACAAATGGGTTAATTGGAACTCATCTAATTCCTGCTTGTATTGACCACGGTATCCCGGAAGTCAAAGCTGCGGGTCTTTTGGCAATCATGGGGCTATTCGATTTTTTTGGAACTACTATGTCCGGTTGGCTCTCTGACAGATGGAATAATCGCTACTTATTATGCTGGTACTACGGACTGCGGGGTTTATCTTTGATTTTCTTACCCTTCAGTTTCAACTTTTCCTTCTATGGACTTTCTATTTTCGCCGTCTTCTATGGACTTGATTGGATTGCTACCGTACCACCAACAGTCCGTCTTGTTGCCAATGCCTTTGGTAAAGAAAATGTCGGCGTGATGTTCGGTTGGATTGTCGCAGGACACCAGCTTGGTGCAGCCACAGCAGCATTCGGAGCGGGAGTGTTAAGAACTTGGACGGGTAGCTATTTACAAGCGTTTATTTTATCAGGTATTCTCTGTCTGATTGCCGCAGTTGGTGTACTGCAAATTGGTCAAACTCCCACTAAGGGACTTCCAACTAAAAAAGTATCCCATCGCTTTGCCTAGCAGGGGAAACAGGGGAGGAAGAATCTAACGATCATCTTTGCTCCCAAAATTGAATAATTTAGTTTCTGGAAGTCCTTAAAGGCGATTCACAACTATCTTCAGTCACGCTCAATTCTTAATCTATGAATGTTTTAATCGAATGGTATTAAGAAAAGTTCTTAGAGGTTGTTTGAAAAGTGGTTGACTGTGATTTTAGGCACTAACTGATCCCCCCTAGCCCACGCCAGTCGCTCATGGGGGAAACCCCCAAAACCGCGCTGGCTCCCCTTAAAAGGGGGGAACCGGAATCAAAGTCCCCCTTTTTAAGGGGGATTTAGGGGGATCTAGAATGTTTTGTTACCGAGAAGAAAACTTTTCAAACATCCTCTAAGCTAGGCAGAATAAGCACTACAGGTTTAAAATATGGCAACAACAGCTTTAATTGTCGGCGCAGGTAGTGGACTGAGTGCATCTTTAGCCCGCTTATTTGCCAAAGAAGGATTCACCGTAGCTTTAGCGGCTCGTCAAATTGAAAAACTTACTCAATTGACTAGGGAAATTGACGCAGTTAGTTTCGCTGCTGATGTCTCAAAGCCAAATGAAGTAGAACAATTATTTATTGATATTGATAATAAAATTGGTTCCCCGAATGTTGTTGTTTACAATCCCAGTTTTCGGGTGCGGGGGCCTCTTGTTGATTTAGACCCTGGTGAGGTGGCAAAAACCTTAGATGTAACTGCTTATGGTGGCTTTCTTGTGGCTCAAGCTGCTACCAAAAGGTTTTTGCAGCTTGGTGGTGGTGCTATATTTTTTACTGGAGCCTCAGCGAGTATTAAGGGTTATGCTCAGTCTGCTCCCTTTGCAATGGGTAAATTTGCACTACGCGGTTTAGCTCAAAGTATTGCTAGAGAATTAGCACCAAAGAATATCCATGTGGCGCATTTCGTGATTGATGGGGCAATTCGTTCAGCAGTTCGCCAAGATCCAGTAGATAATCCTGATAGTACTCTTGACCCAGATGCGATCGCTCAAACTTATCTCAGTATTCTACGCCAGCCCCGCAGTGCTTGGACTTATGAAGTAGAACTACGTCCTTGGGTAGAGAACTTCTAGCCTAGACAATTGTTACAAAAATGGTTTTGCAGGTATGAAAATTGATTTTGGTGCAACTGCTGTTGATTACGCAAGACACCGTGCTGGCTTTCCCAGTTCATTATTTAATAAACTGTCTGAATACGGTATAGGTTTACCAGGACAGAATATTGTTGACCTTGGTACAGGAACAGGAACACTAGCGCGGGGTTTTGCTGATAGAGGTGCTTATGTAATTGGCATAGATCCATCAGCATCACTTTTAGAACAAGCGAGACAGTTAAGCGAATCAACCCAAATTAAAGTAGATTATCGAGTCGCAACTGCTGAGAATACCGAGTTACCAGATGCAAGTGCTGATGTAATCACTGCTGGACAATGTTGGCATTGGTTTGATCGTCCCCGTGCTGTCCAGGAAGTTACTCGGATATTGAGAAAAAATGGCTCAATTGCGATCGCTCATTTTGATTGGATACCCTTAAAAGGTAATGTCGTCGAAGCCACAGAACAACTCATCCAGGCTCATAATCCCGCGTGGAATCTGGCCGGCGGTAATGGCTTGCATCCCTTGTGGTTACAAGACATTGGCGAAGTTGGATTCCGAGATATCCGCACATTTTCTTACGATGTATTTGTACCTTATACACACGAAGCTTGGCGGGGAAGAATTCGGGCGAGTGCCGGTGTGGGAGCTAGCTTGACACCAGAAAAAGTAGAAGTATTTGACCAGGAATTGGCTACATTACTCGAAGCAAGATATCCTACACAAATTCTTGAAGTTCATCATAGAGTTTGGGCAGCGATCGCCAAATCACCGATATAAAAAAGTATATATATAGTTATAGATTTATTAGCAATTGCTTCACAATGGCATCTTAAAACCATTCGGTTAGGGACTTCCAAGAAATAAATTACCCAAATAAACGTAGACGCTTCTCTACGAGACGCTATGCGAACGGCTTGCCGCAGGCTACCACAGAGGCACAGAGAACACAGAGGAATGAGAAGGAGAGTTTTTTTGTCAAATTTTTGGGTATTTTTTTATTTGGAAGTCCCTTAGCTTGTTTTTTAAGAGGAGATACCCCCAACCATTGGTGTCAACTTAGCGTGAAACCCTTATAAAGGCTTGATATTGAGTCTACTCACTTAGCATTACGAACGAGCCACATCACCCCACCCCGGTTTTAGACAAAATCGGGGTGGGGTTCTTCGCGTTTAATAAGCAATCAAGCGGACATAATCTGACTCAATACTGCTCGGTTAAGCCTAAAAAATAACTCTGGTGTAGGTTGGGTTGAGGAACGAAACCCAACATTTTCAGGGCTTTGTTGGGTTTCACTCCGTTCAACCCAACCTACAAATCTCCTTAACCGAGCAGTATTGTGATCTGACTCAGTTTCTTGCAGAAGTCAGTATATAGCGATTGGCAGTAAAAAAGGGAACAGTATATATTGTAAGGATAAAAACTTTACCAGATAATTTATGCTTTGATTTCTTACTTTATCAAAGTGAAGTTGACTTATATCCTATATCTAACAATAGTTTTATACTCCAAGCAGGAAGAACTATGACACATTTATTTACTCGTAATGACAACAGTAAAAATACTATATTAACCGTATTTTTAAGTACAGTATTTGATGGAGAAATCGCGCTTAGTGAGGCGATCGCATATCGGATGATGGGGACGAGTGAAGCAGTTAAACCTCAGCCAGTGGTTGTAACTCCAGTGGTGCTGCAAACGGTGACGGCTTTGGGGCGTGTGGAACCTGAAGGAGAAGTGATTCAAGTGTTTCCGCCTTCTTCAACGGAATCAGCCCGCATTCAACAGCTACGTGTGCAGCAAGGAGATTGGGTGAAGGCGGGGCAAGTGCTTGCAGTGTTGGATAATTATACTCGTCGTTTGGCAACTGTGAATATGGCGCTAGAAGAAGTGAGAGTGGCGCAAGCGCGATTAATGCAGGTACGAGCGGGGGCGAAACAGGGAGATTTACAAGCTCAACAAGCGGCGATCGCTCGTTTGGAAGCGGAATTGAAAAATGCTCAGGTAGAGGAGTCATCAGAAAAAGCCATGACTAGCGACACATAGCTAGTCGCTAGTCGTGGCTGATAATACAAAGCTAGTGGCCCTTGATAGGTTTGATTCTAGCGATCGCTTGTAGTAACATTTTTGGCAGCCAGAAAAGATAACAATATAGTTGTTTTGCCTGACTATAAAGCGAGAATAACTTTGCTTCACTCAATAAAGTATATGGTCGAACTGCTCTGAGAAGTTCTGCAAATTTATCTTCAGTCGCAGTTTTAACTGAACCACTGACAAAATAACCTTGTAAATGTGGAGGTAAGGGCCAGTTAATATTAGGATCTGGCTGATGTATTACAGGCTCAACATTTCCCCGCCATGCAACTCCCATAATTTGCATAGTTTGATAGACCATTGTGTTCCATCCTTTGTCTCTGAAGTAATCCAAGCCTTGTCCTACATCAGGAGAAGCCAAATCATGAAATAAAATTAAAGCATCTGCTTCTGCAAATTGTTCGCAAATAATTGCATCATTGAGCGGAGCCGGAGCTTCGTGATTACCATCTATAAATATCAATGACCATTTACGTTGAAATTTATTTGCTATCTCTTCAACTCTTTCAGGGCTGCATCCTGGTATTAGATTCACAGATTCCTTAACGCCTGCCGACTTTAGTGACTCTGTAACGCTTTCATTAAATAATTGTTCGGATAGCATCGGATCAATTACATCTAATTCCACCCCTGCTAGAGCCAAGTGACAAGCTGACCATCCCATCCAGCAACCGATTTCTAAAGCTTTTTTCCCCCGAAATTTCAAGGCTGTATTGTATAAAATATGAGCTTCATCTCTGCTCACAAATCCTACCTTTTGCCGTCGTTTATCCACATACCAGTTATGAGTAATATCCCGCCGTAAATAAAGCCAAAAAGAATCATATTTATTTCCTAAAATTATATTGGGAAAATATAAATCTGGCTGGATAGTGGAAAATCCTGACGAAACATAATCTCCTTTTGGCAATAAGTTTCCTTCAATCACTTTGACTGTCTTTTCACTCATAAGTTACTCTCTAAGTATTTGAAATTCTAGGTTGTGGGGTTACAATTCAACTGGTCACGCCGATAGCGTACCCCTGCGGGGGATCTTGCTATACGAAGCGTCTCGTAGAGAGGAACACCGCTCTGATAATCGGGACTGGGACTGTTAATACATTCCAAAGTTTGGGAAGGGTTGAAGCCCCGAACATAATTTTTCACTTCTTACTCAATCCCCAATCCCTTTTACTTTTCACCGTTTTTGTCCTCTTTTTTTCAGATTTTATGATAAATCAGAAAAAAAGAGATGTCTGCACCATTCACTTAAAAAGAATCGCACAATTTTAGGACAAATAACCATGATCGATCTTTATTATTGGACAACCCCAAACGGTCATAAAATTACGATTTTCCTGGAAGAAGTCGGCTTGCAATATACCATAAATCCTGTGAATATTGGAGCTGGAGATCAATTTAAGCCCGAATTTTTGAAGATTTCTCCTAACAATCGTATCCCTGCGATCGTTGACCATGAACCAGTAGATGGAGGTGCGCCGATTTCGGTATTTGAGTCTGGGGCAATCTTGCTATATTTGGCAGAAAAAACCGGGAAATTAATCCCGCAAGATTTACGCCAACGCACTCAAGTTTTAGAATGGTTGTTCTGGCAAATGGGCGGACTAGGGCCAATGGCAGGACAAAATCATCACTTTAGCGCCTATGCTCCTGAAAAGATTGAATATGCCATTAACCGCTATGTGAATGAGACGGGACGTTTATATGGAGTGCTGAATAAGCAACTAGCAGATAGAGAATTTGTGGCTGGCGCTTATTCCATCGCCGATATTGCCGCTTATCCCTGGATTGTGCCCCATGAACGCCAAAGTCAGAATCTAGAGGATTTTCCTTACCTC
Source organism: Nostoc sp. LEGE 12447 (assembly GCF_015206985.1). Classification (NCBI taxonomy): domain Bacteria; kingdom Bacillati; phylum Cyanobacteriota; class Cyanophyceae; order Nostocales; family Nostocaceae; genus Nostoc; species Nostoc sp. LEGE 12447. The sequence goes on from NZ_JADEXT010000002.1 coordinate 397,348, forward strand.
AAGCGCTGGTTTGAGACAATTAAAGCTCGTCCGGCAACAATTCGTGCCTACGAGAAAGCAGAAGCATTGAAAACTCAACCACTTGACCCAGATAAGTCACGAGATTTGTTATTTAACCAGTCGGCGAAGACTATTCAACCTTGAGCGTTCTAGGCGTTGAAGAAGAATCCAGAATTTAGAATGGGTGTAGCCTATTCTAAATTCTGTTTGATAAAACAATTAGCAGGATTGCGTGGGCTGATTAGCACCGGAAGCACAAGGTACAGCCGTTTCGCTGTTTATAGCTTTTTTGTTAGACAGAGAATCGCGCAGCAGTATTTGGTAGGATTGTGGATAACTTCGGCTACATCTATTGTTTTATTCTGCTTGGTATAGCGATCGCTCTGTTCTGGGTTTGGCTAGTCAAGCAAAAGCAATACAGCACTTGAAAGTCAGGTTAATTTAGTTTTAATTCAAGACTTGCCGCGTCTCCCGAAGTTCCGATCTTGTTAAAATGTATCGATGTCAATAAAGCAACATCTCTTAAAGAAAAAACCCGGTTGGTCTTTGGATGAGCGAGATCCAAAGTTCATAGAATCTCTGATGCCTTTATTAGGCTTTTTCTATAAGTACTATTTTCAGGTGCAAACTAGTGGCTGGGAAAATATTCCATCCCAAGAAAAAGTCTTATTTGTCGGTTCGCATAATGGAGGACTTGCGGCTCCCGATATGGGAATGGTGATGTATGACTGGTTCAAACGATTTGGTACGGAGAAACCCGTTTATGGTTTAATGCATCCCAAAGCTTGGCAGGTTAGCCAACCACTAGCGCAAATAGCTGCCAAGGCTGGAGCAATCATAGCTCATCCGAAAATGGCCTACACTGCGTTGCACTCTGGGGCTAGTGTGCTGGTTTATCCAGGTGGAGCCGAAGATGTGTTTCGACCGCATTATTTGCGTAACAAAATCTACTTTGCAGGGCGACAAGGATTTATCAAGTTAGCATTGCGAGAAAATGTGCCGATTGTACCTGTGATTTCCTGGGGCGCTCACGATACGCTGATTGTACTGGCTGACTTCTACAAAGTTGTGCAGCAACTCCACGAATGGGGAATGCCTTGGCTGCTTGGAATTGATCCAGAAGTTTTTCCAATCTATCTCGGATTACCTTGGGGATTAGCAATTGGCCCATTGCCCAACATTCCATTACCTGTGCCCATGTACACACGGGTTTGTCCGCCGATTGTATTTGAACGCTACGGTCGAGAAGCAGCTAGCGATCGCCACTATGTCAATGAATGTTATGAATTAGTTGTGAGTCAGATGCAGCAAGAGTTAGATAATTTAGTTAAGGTAACTGCTGAGTCGAATAGTAGGTGAGGGGGCAGGGGGCAGGAGATAAAAACTTACTTTATATATATGATTTTGAGTCCTGCATTTTGCACCTCACTTACTTTCAATCTGCTGTAATACTTAACTCCTAACTATTTTCCTAGCCGCCGCTAACTGGTGGAATCAATACGACTTCATCCCCATCTTGTAATAGGGTATCTGGTTCAACAAATATTAAATTAATCCCGAAGCGGGTGATGTCTCGCCATTGGGAAAGTTCAGGGTGTTCGGCTATGAGGCGATCGCATACTGCTTTGACTGGCATACTATTAGGAAATTCCAGCACCAGTTCCGAAACCTTAAAGGCTTCTTGATAAGCAGCGAACAATTTGACGGTAACGGTGATTGCAGATTTAGACATACAATATGCTTTGGCAGTACCAGCAAGTAATTTAATGCTTGACAAGCACCCTGAACTCTTGGGCTTAATTATACATTAATAACTAGCAAAGTTGTATTATTGGTAGATAATTATGTTTCCTAATCCAACATTTCTGGGTCAATTCCTAAAGCGTTGAGTTGTTCAGCAGAGAGAGTACGCAATTTCTCTACAATTCTCTCCCGCTTTTGTCGCTCAACTTCAGCCCGTTCCTCACCCGTTAGCAGTAAATTTCCTTGTGCATCCCACCAGCGCAACCAAGGTAACTCTGCATTCTGATAAAATCCTTGCCAGATTCCTAACTCTACCCCCATAGGAACAATTGGGTAATGTCCTCGTTCATTGGGTTGCATTAGTTCATAAGTATTATCGATTAGGTGGTAAACTTCAACTTGAGCTTTTGCTACTTCATAAATTCCATAATAAGGCACTCGAATTGCCTGTTCATAAACCCAAAATTTACCAACATTTCCACCTTCCCCTTGAGATGGCGGTGTGTTATTTCGTTCTTCTGAACCATCTCCAGAGACAAATTCAATCACAATTAGGGGTGCAACATACTCCTTCCACAGCACATAAGAACGCCGCATTTTACCGTCAAGGGTCGGCGGTACATTGGGTACATAAAACCAGTCTGGTGCTTCAGCCCCTTTCTCAGGAGGATCTGTCAATCGCCAGTAAATACCAGAATCTTGTCCGATACAATATTGACCGTCAGGATGAAGTTTTTCTAAAACAGGTTTAATTGAATCTGTAATTAAAATGCTTTGCGGATGCTCCTGAAGATTTTTCACAAATGTACCATCTGAGTCTGGTAACTGGGTGTGGTCAGGTAAAGTTAATGCCGATAGGGAAGTCATAGGCTTTAACCGAAGGTCTCTATGATTCTCATTGTAAATTATGATTTTGTATACTACTGAAAGTTGGCACTTCTATTGTATTACAATTATAATACATTGGATAAAAGTAATCCAGGTAGAAAAATGGACTCATCTGACATCATTACACAGCAAAGCTATAGTTCCCAGTTAAATAACTTTGAAGCAGGGGTGTTAGGTTTTTTAACAGAACAAGGTTTACCAACTGACTCTGTATTAGTTTCAGTAAATGAGCGTGTGATTGTTTTTAAAAATCTCGCCGATGTACTATCAAAGATTAATGATGAGCAGAAGCCCCGTTCTGTATACATCTCTAAATATATTGCTGCTGTAGCATCAGGTTTATTTGATGCAGCATTAAATTACTTGTGGGACGAAACAATTTTAGAGTTAAGAAAGCGGGTATCTCAATATGATATTTCATATTTTTATGATAATGCCGTAAATAGCCCAGAAAAACGTAAAAGCCTGAATTCAGAAGATGATTTAGTTAAAGTAAATGATAGTGAATTAATCGAGGGTGGCAGAAAAATAGGATTAATTTCAGAGATTGGATACAAGCATTTAGATACAATCAGATATATGCGTAATTGGGTGAGTGCCGCTCATCCAAATCAGAACGAGATTACAGGCTTGAAACTAGTTTCTTGGTTGGAAACCTGCATTATAGAAGTTATTTCTTTACCTTTGTCTAATGGAACAATAGAAATACAGAAATTTCTCAAAAATATTAAAAAAAATAATATTTCTGAATCGAATGCTAGACAAATAGCAGCATTTTTTATAGAGCTTAACCAAGAACAAACTAACAATTTAGCATCAGGATTATTTGGCATATACACACGCTTAGATACAACACCACAGACAAGACAAAATCTTCATAGGCTAATACCTTATCTATGGGATAGAGTCGATGAACAGGCACGTCAGCAATTTGGGACTAAGTATGGCAGGTTTGTTGCAAATAATGATCAACTAGAAGCAAAGCTTGCCCTTGAATTTCTGGAAATAGTTTCAGGCAAATCATATATTCCTGAAGCTCTTTTATCCGCAGAAATAGATACTGCTGTTGATAACTTACTTAATGCTCATCGCGGGTGGGATAACTTCAATAATGAGCCACCTTTTGCAAAAGCATTAGAAACGCTTATTAATGACAGGGGACAGGTTCCTCTTCAAATACGTGAAAAGTATGTTTTGGGGCTAGTAGAAGTTTTTCTTACTAATGGAAATGGAATTTCCCGCAATGCTGAAACCAGCTACAAGTCTCTCATTGAAAGATTTGATACAACTCAAGCAGTTATGGTAATTCTGTCTTTCAATAACACAATGGTTGCTAGCAAACTTCAGCATAACTTATGTCAAAACAAGTATCATGAACTTTTAAATATGATGAAATTAAAAGTTTCGGCTCCAGCAGTTAAGGAACTAATAGATGAAATTCAAAAATATAAAGGCCCATTACATAGGTTGAGAGAGCAATCAGATTTTAAGAAAAAAGTTGATATTATGCGAAAAATTATTTTTTAAAATAAGTAAGTAACAATGTAGGGCATGTTAAATTTTAGCAACACACCCTACCTGTTACAATATCTTACAGCATTGCTCTAGCTGCTGATTTTCAGGAAACACTAGGATCGTCAGCAGTTTTGATCTCTTTCAATATTCGTTCTACTTGGTTAACTTTTTCACCTCTATTCTGTTGTTTGAAAATATTTAAAGCTTTTTCTAAAGAAGATAGTGCTTCGTCTTTTTTATTTGTTTGCCACAATACCAATGCAAAATTAGTCAGGGCCTCGCCATAGTTAGGATTGATTTCTAGAGCTTTTTTATATTCAGTCATCGCTTCTTCCCAGCGACTTTGGCTAGCGTAAACCATACCGATCGCATTATAAGCTAAAGCGTATTTTGACTTGAGACGAATGGCTTCTTGATAGGCGCTAATTGCTTCTTCTGGCTTCTTTTGCCGAAAAAGCACATTTCCTAGTTGAAAGTGTCCAAAAGCATCGTCTGGGAATTTTTTAATTAACTTGCGGAAATTTTCCTCTGCACCTGTTAAGTCTCCCTGATTAAATAAAGCATTGGCTTGTTGCAGCATCTGCGATCGCTCTGATGGCCCTGTGTCTGAAAACTGAGCTAGTTTTTGTGGTTGTCTCTGTGCATTCTGTTCTGGCGGATGCAAAGAAACTTTTCCAGAAACCGCTAACGCTAATGGTGATAAACTAATTACAGTTAGAATACTCAGCATCATGCAGCTAAAAGGTTGAACAAATGCTGATTTAGGTTTGCTCTTCAGCTTCATCGCCCTCAATGCCTCAATAATGTTCTTATGTCCATCATAAAATGTGGGTGCGTTAGGTGAAATACACCACAAGTAGGAACGCACATCTGTGCATCCCTACAAGGTCAATTGAATGATTTACGTACCTTCCCGCAATTTATCCAACACACTTCTATCTTCTAATGTTGAAGTATCACCAGATACCTCTTGCCCAGCAGCTAGATTTCGCAATAAGCGCCGCATAATTTTACCTGATCGCGTTTTGGGCAAAGCGTCGGTAAAGCGAATTTCTCCTGGACGTGCGATCGCACCAATTTCTTTGACGACGTGCTGCTTGAGTTCTTTACTCAGTTCCTCACTTCCCTGATAAGTACCTTCTAAAGTCACAAAAGCAACTACTTCTTCACCTTTGAGTTCATCTGGCTTACCCACTACCGCCGCTTCTGCAACGGCTGGATGAGAAACTAAGGCTGATTCTACTTCCATTGTACCAAGGCGATGTCCTGATACATTCAGTACGTCATCCACACGACCCATGACCCAGAAGTAGCCATCTTCATCTTGTCTAGCGCCATCACCAGCAAAGTAAGTATATTTACCATTTTGGGGTGGAATATGTTCCCAATAAGTGCGGCGGAAGCGTTCTGGATCGCCGTAGACTGTCCGCATCATTCCTGGCCACGGATGGCGCACCGCCAGATAACCGCCTTCGTTATTGGGTACGGTGTTTCCTTCTAAATCTACGACATCTGCAATAATTCCAGGGAAGGGAAGAGTTGCTGAACCGGGTTTGGTGGGAATTGCCCCTGGTAATGGTGTAATCATGATACCGCCGGTTTCCGTTTGCCACCAAGTATCAACAATTGGACAGCGATCGCCACCAATTATTTTCTGATACCACATCCAAGCTTCTGGGTTAATCGGTTCGCCGACGGTTCCTAACAAACGCAACGAAGACAAGTTTCGTGCCTTGGGATGTTGTTCACCCATTTTAATAAATGCCCGAATTGCCGTAGGTGCGGTATAAAAAATATTAACGCCGTATTTTTCAATTACATCCCAAAAACAGCCAGGATTAGAAGCACGGGGCGCACCTTCATACATCACCGTCGTTGCACCGTTGGAAAGGGGACCGTAGACAATGTAACTGTGTCCCGTAATCCAACCTACATCTGCGGTACACCAATATACATCAGTATCTTGGAGATCGAATATCCACTTGGTGGTGATGTGGGTATACAGATTATAACCAGCAGTTGTATGCACTACGCCCTTCGGTTTGCCGGTGCTACCAGAAGTGTAAAGGACAAACAGCATATCTTCACTATCCATTGGTTCGGCGGGGCAATCGGCTGATACTCCTTTTTGTAAATCATGCCACCAATGATCGCGTCCGCCTAACTGCATATAAGTTTCTTGTCCGGTGCGCTTGACAACGAGGACATTTTCAACGCTGGGAACAGCACCATCAGCTAAAGCTTTATCTACCTGTTCTTTGAGAGGAACGATCGCATCTTTGCGCCAACCACCATCAGCCGTGATTACTAATTTAGCTGTAGCATCAATTAAGCGATCGCGTAAAGCTTCGGCACTAAAACCACCAAATACCACACTGTGGGGTGCGCCGATTCGGGCACAGGCTAACATTGCGATCGCAGCTTCGGGAATCATCGGCATATAAATACCAACGCGATCGCCTTTCTGTACACCCAATTGCTTCAATACATTGGCGAACTGGCAAACTTCCCGATGCAGTTGGGCATAAGTGAGGGTACGAGAATCACCTGGTTCTCCTTCCCAAATCAATGCTGCTTTATTTTTGCGCCAAGTAGTGAGATGTCTGTCAAGGCAATTGTAAGAAATATTCATCTTACCGCCAACAAACCACTTCGCAAAAGGTGGTTGCCAGTCTAATACTGTGTCCCATTTTTGGAACCATTCTAATTCTGTTCCAGCCAAATCTGCCCAAAATTGCTGCGGATCAGCTTTAGCTTTGTCATAGAGACGCTGATAGTCTTCTAGGCTTTTGATATGGGCATTCTGCGAGAATTCACTAGGAGGATGGAAGAGGCGGTTCTCTTGGAGGATTGATTCGATATTTGGTTCAGACATGGTTAGTTATGAGTGCGATCGCTATTATTACTAAAAACTATTCTTAGCCCAGTTGTGCTAGACGGTGTTTAGATTTTCGTTAAGCTAGGTAAAAATTGGTGAGTGAGTTATTTAGTTTACATTCATTTTCATCTACCAAAACCGAGCGATCAATAAATGTAAAGACGTTACATTGCAGCCTATCTACCGCGAATGTTGCAAAATATAAGTAGTCTTGACAAACAACGCCTGAAACTATGACGCTCATCGTCGATGCTAGTAGTCTATGTCTCAACGATGTTCATCGCTTTCTTAAACTGGAAGAACTTTCCAATGGTTCATTCACAAATTTTTTAAGTCTAGAACCACTGTCTGAGTTTGAACAGCAGGATTTATTGCGAATCAGAAATGACTTCGGTTGTTACTTAAATGCAAGGAAAGTTTCTGAAGGGCTGGTTAAATTTATAACATTCGCACCCTTGATGCGATTAGCAGGGTTTTATGATCTACCGATTCGGTTGACAATGGAAGATAGCATTGCGATCGCTGTCGAAGATGAAGACAGAAGAATTACCGGACGGATAGATATTTTAGCAATCAACAGCTTTCAAAGTAATATTGCACCGCCATTTTGGGTTGTAGTAATTGAAACAAAAAACAGTGCGATTGAAGTGGGTGAAGGTTTACCTCAATTATTGACTTATGCTTTTAAGAGTTTAGAGCAACAACCATCTGTTTGAGGACTGGTAACTAACGGACTGCGTTATCAATTTGTTCATCTAAGACATGACGAGCAGTCAAATTATCAGTTAATGCCATTATTAAGTTTAAACGAATCTCCAGATGCAATAGAGTTATTGCAAGTGTTCAAAGCCATCTGCAAGTTACCAACTTTTCAGTAAATAAATTGCGGAGCGATCGCTGATGTCTGAACCTGCTACCCTAGAATTGATTTCTGATGGTATTTCAGAAGACGAAGTTATTTTTCCTCCTGGTGATATACTGAGTGACGAACCACCCTTGGAAAGTGACTTACATCGTGACCAAATCGATTTACTGATTCGCATACTCAAATTATGGTGGCGAGAATGGCAAGATTTCTATGCTTCTGGCAATTTGACGATTTATTATAGTCCTAACCAGAAAAAATCAGAATATTTTCGTGGCCCAGACTTTTTTGTAGTTTTGGGGACTCAGAAAAAAGACCGTAAGAGTTGGGTAGTTTGGCAAGAAGACGGCAAATATCCAAACGTGATTGTAGAAATTTTGTCAAGTTAAACGACAGCAATTGATGAAGGGTTAAAAAAACAAGTTTATCAAGATACCTTCAGTACACCAGATTATTTCTGGTTTGACCCTGTAATAATGGAACTTCAGGGATTTCATTTAGTTGATGGCAAGTATCAAGAAATCCAAGGAACTACTGATGGACGTTTGTGGAGTCAGCAGTTAGAACTTTATTTGGGAGTTTATGAAGGTAAATTAAGATTCTTCACTACTGAAAATCAATTAATATTATCATCAGAAGAGTTAGCTGAACAAGAACGTTTACGTGCCCAACAAGCAGAAGAACGTGCCCAAGAGTCAGAAGAACGCGCCCAACAAGCAGAGCAAGAACTCGCTCGATTGCGGGAGGTATTACGCACAAAGGGCATCGACTTAGAGAATATTTGATGACATCAGGAAATTAATTAAGTACACTTTCAAGTTAAGATTTAGTTATTAGTGTGTAAAAAAGCGTTATCTTCTGAAAGTAGGGCCTCGTTTGCAAGCAACAGAGATTAAGGATAAGCTAAAGTCACTTACCCTGCGAGCTTCCTCGGTAGATCATAATTTGGCGAGAAGATTAGATGAAATCAATCGTTGGGTAAAGAATATCAAGCCAGGTTCCCTGACTGCAAAACCATTTGTCATTGCATTTCTCTTAGAGGTAATTACTGATTCTACCATTTGGCTGATAATCAAATCCTTACCTTCGGAAGAAGAACAGAAAGCAAAATTCGAGTTGATGACACCGATTGAGAGATATTGGTATGGTTATCTATTTCCTAGATGGATTAATGCAAGTGACTCCAAGTTTTATATTTGGAAACAAAAATTAATGGCAGGTGAATTTAATCAGGTCGATGATGATATCATTAAGTCAATAGCTCAGGATGTTGTAAGTCGAGAAGGTAGTTTTTGGCAGCGTTATATCGCCGACCTCTCTATGGCAACAGACCTAATTGTTAGTAGTCGTAACAATCAACCGCTTTGCATTCAAGTTACTAGTGTCTCTGAAGAACTTAATTACCAAAAGTACCAAGCTTGGCAAAATACACTGCGATCGTGGGAAATAGAGAGAGGATTGTTCTTAAGTTACAATCCCAAGGATGCTAATTTTGTCAACCAGTTAGTCAACGTGGCCCTGTATAACAGTGATTACCTTTCTGGTGGCAAATATTTGAAATTTTCGTGAACTTTAAGGAATTTGATATTTCCGGTTTGTGTTCAGCCTACATACTTACTTGCTAATTACAGCTTTTATGGCTAACAAAAGAGAAACTCACTGCAACAATCAAGTGGATACATTTGCTGAAGCTTTAGCAACAGCGCGACAAATGCAGCAGAACTGGCTAACTTACGGAGTTAATTTTGTAAATTTTTACGTTGAAGATGTAGATGGAGACTGGCTAGAAACCTGGGGACATGACGAAATTTTAGGTAATTCTCAATTAGATACTATCAAAGAATTTTTGGTAAGTAATGATACTGTAGCTGTAAAGGTAAGACAGCATTTAGGAGAGCGATCGCTATTTGATTTTGCAGTAAACTTAGAAGAATTGTGGAGAATTTCTGAACCCAATGACAGGTTATCTGCTGTAAGACACTTGTTTGCTGGTGAAGGAAATAGTATTGATACAGATGATATCAGGTTATTGGATTTAGCAAACACTCTGGTGGTAAAGTTGGCAGAGATTTTGTGAGATTTTAGTAGATTTTTCGTAGGTTAAGTTGCCCTTAAACCATAATCTATTGCTTTAGAAATAAAGCCTACGTAAGCAGGCTTTGTTTTATTTTTCCCACGCATAACCAAGAAAATATGGAATGTGCCAATATAATTTAACTTAGTGATATTACGAACTTTTTAACGCTCAAAGAGCAGTTTTCCATCAAAAAATTAATTTTATCAATATAGCTTTAGCTCGACTTTATCCATTTTTTGGTAACACTCAAGCTGACGCTGAAACCTTTGTAGTACAGTAGTTTTAATTTTTAGATTTCAGCGTTAATCAGTGACATGGAAAAAGTTTTTGCCAAAAAGCTAGGGTTTTTGCTCTATAAAGAGAACCCAGTTCTTAATTTTGGATAAAGTCGAGTTTAGAACAAAGCTAAATAAGTTTCTATTTCTGGAAACTATAGACCTATTAAAGCTCAGTTAGGTAGGTCAAAAGCATTGATTAGTGAAACTGCAAAACTATCTTATCCCTCAATGGAGAAATTGGTTAAAGAAATTGTGGCGGTTAACCACGCTTGGAAAGTGGCTTGTGAATTATTTGGACAAGATTCACTGCCATCGGCGTTTTAGGAACCTTTTATGGTACACAACAGGGACTCCAAGGAATCAATATATCTACAGAAGATACCAAAGAACTGATGACTGTCAGTAAAGGACTACTGGTAGGAATGAAAACAGCTTTCTCAACTTCCCTAATGGGGCTTGGTTCTGGTAGCTTATTTACTCTAGTTTTATTTGGGTGTGATTCACTACGGCAGAAACGGCGTGATAGTTTACGTCAGAAATTGAAGGCGATCGCATTGAGCAAGATGTTAAAACTTTTGGTGTATTGACTTATACGCAAATTACCCCACTCAGACTGCGATCGCATCCATTAAACCCCCTTCAAAATGCACCAGAAGCACGTTAAGCTGAATTAGAGTGACAATTTATTGCGCTTTTTAATATATAAATCTCTGAATCTTGTCAAATTTTAATTTTTTCTGCTTGAGAAACCCGGAATGCTAGACCGAATTTTTGATTACCTCGACTTTCATTTCAGCCTTGAAGCCCTTATAGTTCTGCTGATCCTGGTGCTTTTAGAGGCGCTGTTATCTGCCGACAATGCGATCGCCTTGGCTGCGATCGCAAAAGGGTTGGAAGACAAGGAACTTGAGCGTAAAGCCCTCAACTTTGGTTTAGTCGTTGCTTATGTGCTGCGAATCAGCCTGATTCTGACTGCCACTTGGGTGCAACAATTCTGGCAATTTGAATTATTGGGCGCTGCTTATCTGCTGTGGTTGGTATTTCAACACTTTACCTCGGAAGAATCTAAGGACGATCACCATCACGGGCCGCGTTTTAATTCATTGTTGCAAGCGATACCTGTGATTGCATTTACAGATTTGGCATTTTCTTTGGATAGCGTGACTACTGCGATCGCAGTTTCTCAAGAAAAATGGCTAGTGCTGACGGGTGCAACAATTGGGATTATTACGCTGCGATTTATGGCAGGATTGTTTATCCGTTGGCTAGACGAATACGAAAACTTAGAAGACGCAGGTTATGTAACTGTAGCGTTCGTAGGCTTGCGCCTGTTGTTGAAAGTGGTGAACGATAATTTAGTTCCACCAGAATGGATCATGATTACTGCCATTTTCCTGATTTTAGGCTGGGGATTTTCCAAGCGTGTTAGCACTGAAATGCCCGAATTAGAACCAGAAAAGAGCGAAGCATCTAAGTAAGAATGGGGAATGGGGAATGGGGAATGGGGAATGGGGAATGGGGAAGAAGCAAGGGGGCAGGAAAAAAGAACTATTGATTGATTCTTGAGCCATCCTCAATTCCCAATTCCCAATCCCCAATCCCCAGCCCCTAATGTTTTACTCGTGCAACCAAGGTGTTATGTGTGGTTGCCAATTGACTAATTCTTCATCTTTAAACCATAGGGCTATTTCCTGTTGTGCGGTTTCTGGAGCATCAGAACCGTGGATCAAGTTACGACCAATATTTATGCCAAAATCACCGCGAATTGTTCCCGGTTCAGATGTTAAGGGGTTTGTAGCACCAATAATCTTTCTGGCAGATGCAACGACACCATCACCTTCCCATACCATCGCTACCACTGGGCTAGAAGTGATAAATTCGACTAGACTACCAAAAAAGGGACGTTCCCGGTGAACACCATAGTGTTGTTCAGCTAGTTCTTTACTGACTTTCAGGAACTTTAAACCAACTAGGGTAAAACCTTTAGTTTCAAAGCGACGGATAATTTCCCCCACTAATCCCCGTTGTACTCCGTCAGGCTTAATTGCTAAGAATGTACGTTCCATTGCGATCTCCCAAAGCTTAATAAAGTTTTTATCTTGTCATTTGTCATTTGTCTAAGGGTTTTGCACTCTTGACTAGTGACTAATGACCAATGACCAATGACCAATGACCAATGACCAATGACCAATGACCAATGACTCTTGACCAATCAGAGTTTATCTTAGAAATTATCTTTGGGTACATATACGTTCCCAAATGAATGCGTTAAATTGTTAAGTCGTGGGCGAAAAACAGAGGTTAGGAAGAAATGGGTGTTGAGTCAACTGCTACATCTGACGAGGTGGTACCAGTACCGTCCAATGGACAAAAATCTGAAGTGAAAAATCATAAGCAAAAGAAACTTTTACCACCTAGTACTACCACAGGAAGTTTACCTCGCTCCTGGAAAATTGAGGATAGCGAAGAATTATACCGTATTGAAGGTTGGGGACAACCCTATTTTTCCATTAGCGCTGCTGGTCACGTCACCGTTTCACCCAAAGGCGATCGCGGTGGTTCCTTAGACTTGTTTGAATTGGTTAACTCCATGAAACAGCGCAACTTGGGACTTCCGATGTTGATTCGCTTTTCCGATATTTTGGAAGACCGGATTGAACGGTTGAATGCTTGTTTTGCCAAAGCGATCGCCCGCTACAACTACCCTGGCGTATACCGGGGTGTGTTTCCTGTCAAATGCAACCAAGAGCGGCATTTGATTGAAGATTTAGTTAAGTTTGGCAAGCCTCATCAATTTGGCTTAGAAGCTGGTTCCAAACCAGAATTAATGATTGCCCTGGCTGTCTTAGATACACCAGGAGCGTTGTTAGTTTGCAACGGCTACAAAGACCGAGAATACATCGAAACGGCCATGTTAGCCCAAAGATTAGGGCAAACACCAATCATTGTCTTAGAACAGATTGAAGAGGTTGATTTGGTGATTGATGCCAATCGCCAGTTAGGTATTAAACCGATTTTGGGTGTTCGTGCTAAACTCAGTACCCAAGGTATGGGACGTTGGGGAGCCTCCAGTGGCGATCGCGCTAAATTTGGTTTGACAATGCCTGAAGTCATTGAGGCTGTTGACAAGTTACGGGAAGCTAACCTGCTCGATTCTTTGCAGTTGATGCACTTCCACATCGGCTCACAAATCTCTGCCATCAATGTAATTAAAGATGCCATCCAAGAAGCCAGCCGCATTTATGTGGAATTGGCTATGCTGGGGGCGGATATGAAATACCTTGATGTCGGTGGCGGCTTGGGCGTAGATTATGATGGCTCCCAAACCAACTTCTATGCGTCGAAAAATTACAACATGCAGAACTATGCCAACGACATTGTGGCAGAGTTAAAAGATACCTGTGCAGAACGCCAAATTACCGTACCAACACTGATTAGTGAAAGCGGACGTGCGATCGCTTCCCATCAGTCCGTGCTGATTTTCGACGTTCTCAGTACTAGCGATGTCCCTCTCGATTCACCAGAACCTCCACAAGAGGGAGAATCCCCAATCATTAATTATCTTTGGGAAAGCTATCAATCTATCAACCAAGAGAATTACCAAGAGTTGTATCACGATGCTGCACAATTCAAAGAAGAGGCCATCAGTCGCTTCAACTTAGGAATTTTACGCCTCAGAGAACGAGCCAAAGCCGAACGGCTATACTGGGCTTGTTGCCAGAAAATTCTTAACATCACTAGACAGCAAGAATACGTACCCGATGAACTAGAAGACCTTGAGAAAATCATGGCTTCCATCTACTACGTTAATATGTCAGTGTTTCAATCAGCACCAGATTGCTGGGCGATCGACCAGTTATTCCCCATCATGCCAATCCACCGTTTGGATGAAGAACCAATCCGGCGAGGAATTTTAGCAGACCTAACCTGCGATAGTGATGGCAAAATAGACCGCTTTATTGACCTGCGCGATGTCAAATCAGTTTTAGAACTACACACCTACAAGCCCGGAGAACCCTATTATTTAGGGATGTTCTTGAATGGAGCTTACCAAGAAATCATGGGCAATTTGCACAACCTATTTGGCGATACTAATGCTGTTCACATCCAATTAACGCCCAAAGGCTACCAGATTGAACACGTTGTCAAAGGTGACACCATGAGCGAAGTAGTAAGCTACGTTCAGTATGACTCCGAAGATATGGTGGAAAACATTCGCCAGCGTTGTGAGAAAGCATTAGAAGAAAAGCGCATCACCCTAGCAGAATCTCAGCGATTACTGCAAACCTACGAGCAGAGTCTCAGAAGATACACGTATCTGAATAGTTAGTTAGGAATGGGAATTGGGAATTGGGCATTGGGCATTGGGCATTGGGAATTGGGAATTGGGTATAGCTCAAGAATCGATAAATAGTTCTTCTTCCCCTGCTTCCCCTGCCCCCTGCCCCCTGCCCCCTTGCTTCTTCCCCATTCCCCATTCCCTAATTCGCGTTTGTCCCCAGCAATTCCTCTATCGCTTGCCGCTCAACAGGGGTATGAGATGGTGGTATCTGGCGAGCATCGGTAATTAGCCAGTCTAAAGCAGCCGCTTGGACATCTATAGCGGCCCCAGTTTTATCTACACAATAACGTCCAAACACTAGCTTATCGACTAACCTGACTCCTGGCCCCAGGCGCGACCATTCAAAAATCACGCTATTTTCCACTGTTGCGCCACTACATATCCAACAATTGGGGCCAATCATCGCTGGGCCGACAATTTTCGCTCCGTCTTCTATTCTTGTCATCCCGCCGATGTAAACTGGGCCTGTGATATCCACTTTGTCCCAATTCACGGCGACATTTAAGCCAGTATAAATACCAGGGGCGACTTCATGACCGGGGATTTGCACATTTTTGATTTCACCCAGCAGTACACCGCGAATCGCCCGCCAATAGTCTGGAACTTTACCAATATCTACCCATTCAAAGTCCATAGGGATGGCATAGAAGGGGGCTTTGATTTCCACTAATTTGGGGAACAATTGGCTACCAATGTCATATTCCACATCAGATGGAATATAGTTAAAAACCTCTGGTTCAAAGATGTAAATACCTGTGTTGATGTTGGTGCTGAGGGCTTCTTCAGTTGAAGGTTTTTCTTGGAAAGCTTTAACACGCCCCTCTTCATCAGTGACTACCACACCGTAGCTCGAAACTTCTTCCTGGGGAACAGATTTTGTAATAATAGTAGCGATCGCCCCTTTAGCTCTATGCCATTTAACCGCCTCAGTTAAATCTAGGTCAATCAAAGCATCACCGCACAACACCACAAAGGTATCATCAAAAAACGGTGAGAAGTCTTGAATGCGGCGCATCCCTCCAGCAGAACCGATTGCTTCCCCTACCAGTTTACCGTCATCATCAATTTTGCCTTCAAAGGAATAGGCAATCTGCACCCCAAACCGTTGACCATCACGGAAATAGTTTTCTATTTCTTCAGCCAAATGACTGACATTGACCATAATTTGGTCAAATCCATGTTGGCGTAACAGTTCCAGCAAGAATTCCATCACTGGCTTTTGCAGGATGGGAATCATTGGTTTAGGAATTGTATAGGTAATCGGACGCACGCGAGTACCCTTGCCAGCCGCGAGAATCATCGCTTTCATAAAAATTTATTCCTCAACCACAAGCCAGTTTACTTTCATCGAGTGATACTTAATCATCAGTTTTTATTTCTGCTCTAAGTTATCCCCAAAACAGGGATAACAGGAATTTAGTGGTTATTACAACCATCTATATACTTAGATGACAAGCGATCGCTTATCTTTTCAATTTACTCGGATTTTGAGACTGAATCAAAAATCTGTAAATTATCTGTAGGGCTACTTTTCGCTTTTTTAGTTCATCGACTGCTCAAAAGGTTTACTGGTCTTAGCTGAATCTGTAATTAGCCGAATTTTAATCTCATTGTAAAACTCCTCTTGAAATAGCTCTACTTTCGATTGAGCCGAAAGTAGTAGTAGTGCCCAGAAAACGCTAACTAAATGACTGTGTTTAGACTCATGTCCAGACCCATTTTGGTTGAAAAGCTTTGTCTGAGTCCACAATTCTACAAGTTGTTCTAAATTCAACCAATTTTGTTCTGAATTTAGCTCTCTGGCCGATAAATTCAAGACTTGTTCGAGTTCTCCAGCTACTTCTGTCAGATTTTCTTGGTGAGCTAACTCCAGTGCCTCCCGCATACTTTGGACGCTAGGCAAACGTCTGGGACGAATAGGTTTGCTGACTTTTTCTACTAGTTTTAGCTGGTTTGCCATAATCTGCAATTGCTTGATTAATTCTTGCAGAGTCACCCGGCGCTTTGGTGGTGGCATTGCCGATGGACGGCGACGCAATTGCCGTTCTAATGGTAGACGATGACCATGATGTGATATTCCGTCTTCATCTTCCAGCATCGCATCATCTAATACACCATCCTGGACATCACCTACTGTTGACAATTGCATCAATGTATTGGCTTTGAATAATACCAGCATTGATGCTGATAAGAATGCCTGTCCAGATTGAGACAAATCCGCTTCATAGCCTCTTCCTATTGACTCCGGTGCCATCAGTTCTAAGTAACGGTCAATCACCTCAATTACTTGGACATCCCAAGGGTCAATTTCTCCCTGTTCAGCTTGGTAAATCAGGAGTGTGATTGTTTCTAATAGCTCGGTAGCTTCCATCAACGGGTTCTAAGTTAATTAATTAAGAATCGAAAGACTGTAAATTCAACAGTAAATTCATTGAATCTTGGCAAAGCGTGTACTTAATAGATTCGCTTGTGCTTCTTTTAATCAGGAATTGCCTGCTGCCAGTATCCTCTGAAATTTGTAATCAATCACCATTGTGAATTGTGAGATCGGAATGTGCAACTTTTGATATTGAGAATTGGGAATTGGGCATTGGTTAAAAATTGTTCTTCCCCTACCTCCCCTGCTTCCCCTGCCCCCTGCCCTCCTGTCCCTCCCCTCTCAATCTTGAGGTGGGTCATGAGCAATGGTGACAGTTGAGACAAAATCACTCGGTTTGCCGCTCTTGATCGCATCGAAAGTGCCTTTAATAGTACCAGCAATGGGAACAGCAACAAGCGTTCCTAACAGCCCAGCAATCTCAAATCCCATCAAAATAGCTACAAAAATCCAAATGGGATTCAGTCCGATAAAGTTGCCGAGTAACCTGGGAGCTAACAAGTTATCTTTAAGCTGTTGCATAAGAATTGCCGCGATTGCAACTTGAACCGCTAACCACCAATTTTGCAGTAGTACTAAAATCGTCACTAGACCAATGCCAAGAGATGCCCCAATAAAGGGAATGAGTTCTGAAATCCCAATTAATATGGCAAACAACAGGGCAAAGGGTACCTTCATGACTAAGAAAATTGGTGTCAGGGTTAGCATCATGAATAGCCCTAGCAACAACTGACTAAGGAAGAAGTTCTGGAAATTTAGGCGTAAGGATGCGGTAAGAGGCTCTCCAATATTAGAAGGCAAAAGATTGACCAGACCATACCAGACGCGATCGCCATATAAAAGCATATAAAATGCCAGCACAATGACTAACACTACGTCAAATAAGCCTGATAACAGTGTCCCAGCAAATCCCACTGCCCCAGAAGCTAGCTGTTGCACCAGATTCTGAATGTTGGCATTGATTTGACTGGTTACAACTCTTAGATCAATCGGCAAACGTCTTTGTTTTGCCAGCATCTCAAATTGCTCTAAGTTTGCTTGACTAGCGCCTAACCAATCAGGGATCTTATTTAACAGTTGGATTGTTTGGTCAATGATCAACGGGACTAAGGTGACACCTAGAATTCCAAACAGGGTTAATGTTGCAAGTAAAACTATGATTACTGCCTGAGTGCGCGTAATTCGGGCACGTTCAAAGAACTTAACCGGGTAATTTAGTAGAAAAGCTAAAATTGCCCCAATGCTCAAGACGGTAATGGGATGCTGGAAGTATCGAAAAAGCACGGACAGTAGCCAGACATTAAGAGCGATAATTGGACCGCTCAGACCATAAATTAACAGGCGTTGAAGGGAGGCCGAACGGCGCATTTTATGCAACCTATTTTAAGATATTCCTGAAAGAATTTGTAAAATTCTTGATGGCACTGATTATCATCATAGATATTTTTAACAAAGATATGTATAAGTGTATCTGATAGCAAGGAAGTAAATCAAAATGGACAAAACCGTAGCTGACCTTCGCAAAGACTACACCTTGGAAGGTTTGAGTGAACTTGAGGTAGACCTCAATCCTTTTATCCAATTTAAAAAATGGTTCGATCAGGCTTTAGCAGGTCAACTCCCCGAACCCAATGCGATGACTCTTGCTACCGTCACACCCGACGGTAAGCCCTCAGCCAGAATGGTGCTACTGAAGGATTTCGATGAACGGGGCTTTGCTTTCTTCACCAACTACAATAGCCGCAAAGGACAAGAACTGGCAGAAAATCCTCTGGCGGCTTTAGTCTTTTGGTGGGCAGAACTGGAACGTCAAGTTCGGATTTGTGGGTATGTAGAGAAAGTTTCTGAAACTGAATCCGATCAGTATTTTGATACTCGCCCTCCTAACAGTCGCCTGGGTGCGTGGGTATCTAATCAAAGCGAGGTGATAGAAAGTCGAGAAGTTTTAGAGCGACGTATGCAGGAGTTTTATAGCAAATATGAAAATCAAGAGATCCCCCGACCGCCTCATTGGGGAGGCTTACGAGTGATCCCTACAGAAATTGAGTTTTGGCAAGGACGCTCTAGTCGCTTACACGATCGCTTGCTCTATAGCCGTTTAGATAATGGCACTTGGAAAATTGAGCGGTTATCACCGTGAAGAAGAGGCAGGAGGCAGGAGGCAGGGGAAGAACAATTTTTAACCAATGCCCAATTCCCAATTCCATACATTACCACTGAGCGATCGCGTCTTGAATTGCTGCCCGTGCTTCTGCTAAAGATTGGGTACGGGCATCACCCTCATTCAGCCTGTTAACGTTAATAAATTGAATATCTGTAAGCCCAATAAAAGCGAAAATTGCCCGCAGGTATGGTTCTTGAAAGTCGTAGGCAGCAAAAGGAGATGTAGCGCTAAAGTCACCACCGCGAGCTGTGATGATCACTGCTTTTTTGCCCTCAACTAACCCTTTAAAACCTTGAGCATCTATTGCAAAAGTCCGGTTAGCACGAACGATTTGGTCAATGTAAGCCTTAAAAGTGGAAGGGATATTCAGGTTATACATTGGTACTCCAAAGACATAGCGATCTGCTGCCAAAAACTCATCAATAAGCTCGTCAGAAATTCTGATTGCCTCAGTTAACTCTGGGGTATGGGTTTCTGGTGGTGAAAATGCCGCCGCAATCCAAGCTTCATCAACGTGAGGAACTGGG
Source organism: Nostoc sp. LEGE 12447 (assembly GCF_015206985.1). NCBI lineage: Bacteria > Bacillati > Cyanobacteriota > Cyanophyceae > Nostocales > Nostocaceae > Nostoc > Nostoc sp. LEGE 12447. The sequence continues at coordinate 417,002 of NZ_JADEXT010000002.1, forward strand.
TGACGACCTAAATCTCGATAAGCGATCGCATCTTCAGGATGTGCTGCCCTCCAAGCACTGACGAATTCTTTAGATAGTTCTCGTGAGTGCGATCGTTCAGCACGGGGGCTGGAATCAATATGTAGAATATTTACCACCAAATATCTCCTGATTTAGAGTTTTCTGCCTTGACTTTTTTTGAGTCTAAATTTCAAAGCATTACATCAGATACTAAAAGTAACTAGTTACTAAAGTAAAGTAGTTACCATAAAGTAACTATTGGAAAATTTTGGCGAACTTATCGATGTCTGTCTCTAAAAATTCTGATGCTTGCCCAATCAGCATTCTGATGTCTTTACTATCAGGCCCTTGGACAATGTATATACTGTGGGTGTTGTGTAATAGTGGACCTACTCGCTTTGTTGCATTGAAGCACTTAGTCGAGGGCATCTCTACCAAGGTTTTAACAGAAAGACTGAGGATGCTTGAGGCAGCAGAGATTGTTTATCGCCAATATGAACCAACTGTTCCACCCCAAGTAACTTACGGTCTGACAGAACGGGGTAAGGAACTGATTGAAATCCTTCATCAACTCAATGTACTTGCTGAACGCTGGTATGGCAGCGAACAACGGGAACAGGGAATGGGGAATGGGGAAGAAGCAAGGGGGCAGGGAGCAGGGGAGGCAGGGGAAGCATAGGGAGCAGGGGGGACAAGGGGGAAAACTTGAAACAAGTCTTTCCCCTTGTTCCCGATTCTCCTTGCCCCCAAGTCCTCTTTCCAATTCCCAATTCCAATTCCCTCAATAGATAAATAGTCTACTATTCCTGGGTAGCTGCTGCTTTGGGAAGCAATTGAGTTCTGGGATCTGGCATGAAATTGTATCTCAAGTACAATCCTCCCCAGACAAATAGGATAATTAACAATGCACCAATACCAAGGGGACTAGGAAGCCAGAAAACCGCTTCTATGTGGTTGAGTTGACCAGGCTGGAGTTTCCACACTAGTTGATTGCCATTTTTTTCTGGCTCAATGGCAGTTTCAGTTAGTTGAATGTTTTTGGCTCCCCAAGGAGTTTTCAAGCTAAATTCCAAGTCGAGAATTGAACCAGCATTAGCGAGAACATTACCTTTGCTGGCAATTAGAGCAAGCGATCGCAAATCCAAATCATAAATCAACCGATTTCGGACTAAAAGTAAAAAATAATTCTGCTCCAACAGGACGTTTGATTCAATCTTTGGCAGTTCTGAGTCAGATTTGCTCTGCACAGCCTCAGAGGATTGATTTGTACGGGAATTAAAAAATTCGTTGAACTTCTCTTGCAATTCGCTACCACTACTAAAAGGAATTGTAACGATGATTTCTTCTTGGGAAACTCGCTGCGTTTTACCTTCTAGTTGACGGGCGCGGCGTTCTATGCTGTTCAACCATTCGTATACAGAATCGCCACTAAAGCTGGTTAGCCGCTCTCCCAACTTAATATGCTGTACGAATTCACCACTATTTGAATTATCAAAGTTAAGCCCTACATCGTATTTAACACAGCCAGTCAGTAACAGGGATGTTAATAGCACTAGCCACAATATAGGATTTTGCATAGGAAAGACGCGGTTCATTCGATTTCGACCATTCAGTGTCAATACAAAACTAAATGGTCTGATTAACCACAACAAAATCTTTCCGAAAATTGAAGAAGTTGAAACCATAAATCTCCCCAAAAGTCAACATAGTATCAGCCAGGGGTTCCTGAAAAATTCAACCAAACCAAGTACGAGATGGTTAAACCAATGGCAATTAGCGCCACCCAGATAAAGCGATTATCTCTGGTATTGACCTGACTGAGGTCAACAAATTCTGGTTCTGTGGGTTTTGGCTTCTGCGGCACAGAAGATTTAGTGGGTTTAGCAGCTACAGAAATTTTGAGTTCATTATCGGGTAGTGTGCCCAAATCGGGGATTTGGGTCATCCATTCACTAGGTCTTTTCAGCTTTGGTGCTTTTAAGATGTAAACCATCTGTCGCGCTTGTTTGCTGATTTCAATATAGGGATGGCGTTTGAGTCTTTCGCAAAGAGCGATCGCCTCATCCGTGCGTCCAGCCGCCTCATAAGCTGTCACCAGACAAATTTCTACTTCACCCCCAAAGCGAGAATTACGAGCTAATAGGGCGCTGGCTTTTTCTAAATTTTCTACAGCTTCACGGTATCGCCCATTTTCAAAGGCAATTTTCCCAGTCTGGTAGAAGGTCTTAGCAATTTCTAAACTTTCTGCACTCACGTCTTATACAAAAATTAGCACTGTTTTAATTTTGCCAACACCAGCAATCTTTTTGGAATCTTTTCAAAGGCTGACAATCTGAAGTGGATAAATTTCTAAAATTTTAACTAAGTAGCTGCGACTATTTTCTGATTAAAAACTCTGGTATCAAATGCAGGTGAGCAAAATATAGAGAGGCAGGGGGCAGCAGTGGAGGCAGGGGAAGAATTCGTAACTCCTAACTCTTCACGGGCTAAACCTTAGCTATCCGCTAACAGCACGGGCTAAACCTTAGCTATCCGCTAACGGAACTGTGTTTTGCCCAATCCCCAATCCCCAATCCCCAATCTCCCATCCCCCATGCCTCATAAGCATCAAAAGGTAAATTGCGAACCCAAAATCATCGTCCCAATCCCAACATCAGTAAAGATTTCTAGTAACAGGGCGTGGGGAATACGACCATCGATGATGTGCGCTGCACGGACTCCTTGAGCAAGCGATCGCACACAACAATTAACTTTGGGAATCATCCCACCGGTAACTATCCCATTGACAATTAACTCGCGGGCTTCGCGGATATCTACTTTCGGAATCAAGGTAGATTGGTCTTTGTAATCTTTTAAAATTCCACTGGTGTCGGTCAGTAAAATTAACTTTTCTGCTCCTAGTGCCGCAGCGATTTCCCCGGCTACAGTATCAGCGTTAATATTATAAGCTTGCCCTGTTTCGTCTGCGGCGACGCTAGAGACTACCGGAATATAGCCATTGCTAGCGAGGGTTTCCAAAATCTTGATGTTAACATTGCTGACTTCCCCGACAAAACCGATGCCTTCTTGACCTTGGGGACGGGCTGTAAATAGATTACCGTCTTTACCGCAAAGTCCTACAGCCAATCCACCAGCTTGGTTAATTAGGGCGACGATTTCTTTGTTAACTCGACCAACTAAAACCATTTCCACCACATCCATTGTGGCAGCATCAGTGACTCGCAGACCATTCTTAAATTGTGGTTCGATTCCCAGCTTATCTAACCAACTGTTAATTTCTGGGCCACCGCCGTGTACTACTATTGGACGCAAGCCCACGCAGGATAAGAATACAATATCGCGGATAACTTTGTCTTTGAGTGTGCTATCTTTCATCGCTGCGCCGCCATATTTGACAACAACAGTGCGACCGGCGAATTGTTGAATATAAGGTAGTGCTTCACTGAGTACACGCACACGAGTGGCTTCAGTTTGTCTGATGTATTCAGAATCGTTGTCCGTCATGAGGAGCCTAACAGAGAGAGTTAAAACCTATTTCAGTCAGTGTAGAAGACTTTGTAACTCCTCACAATCTCGGCTGCCAAAGTTGAGTATGTTTGTACTGATAATTCATAGCTGTTTGGTTCAGTTACGAGTTCACCATCTGGCATAACCGTATTGTAAAAATAAGCCCCATACTTTTCCGCACCGCGCCAGTTAACTTCCAATAAGTTAGCATTTTCAAGATTAACGCCTTCCATATGAGTAACTCTCAAATCAGCACCACGTAAATCAGCACCGCTCAGATTAGCGTCTCTTAAATCAGTACCCCATAACTTAGTTTTACAGAGGATCGCCCCACTCAAATCAGCACCACTGAGATTAATGCCAGACAAATCAACTTCGCTTAGGACTGCACCACTGAGATCGACTCCTGAAAAATCCTTTTCCCCAGTATCTAAACGACTGAAAAACTCTTCAATATCCATTGAATTCTTTGGTGACAGAGGAGTAAAATTTCAAGCTTTAGAGTCAATCCCATAAATACGACGGATGAGACAGGTTAACTATTCCCAGATTACCCGACACAACAAGCAAGCGATCGCTCCTTCAAACCTCTAGAATTGAAATCATTCGGCTGAAGCTAGGGAATGAAAATGACCACGCTGCTAATCCAAACTGAAAGCATACCCCTAACGGTAAATTTCCCCTCCCTTGTGCAGATGACAAATGAGCAGTTCTACGAATTCTGCCAAGCCAATGGAGATTTGCGAATCGAGCGCACTGCTAATGGGGAAGTCATCATTATGCCACCAGCTTTTTCAGATACGGGCAACCGTAACTTTAACATTGCTGCACAGCTTGGGTATTGGACAGAACAAGATGGCACTGGCATAGGCTTTGACTCCAGTACAGGTTTTACACTACCCAATGGAGCAATGCGTTCCCCTGATGCTTCTTGGATTGAACTGGAGCGCTGGAATGCCTTAACAGATGCACAAAAAGCTTCATTTGCACCAATTTGTCCCAGCTTTGTGATTGAGTTACGCTCATTGAGCGATCGCCTGATCAAATTACAAGAGAAAATGCAGGAGTACATCGATAACGGTACATCACTAGGCTGGTTAATAGATCGGCAGAATCGAAAAGTCTACATTTACCGTCCTAATCGAGAAGTTGAAATTTTGGATAATCCCGAAGCCGTTACGAGTAATCCAGAATTACCCGGATTTATCCTACGGATGGGCAAAATTTGGTAACTTGAGTCTTCTTAATGAGAAACTTGGGGTTTGAGAACGTTAGGAATTACCTCAATTATTCTGTTGGCAATGTCTTCAGGCGTATCTCCCTCTTGGACGGTGATGTGCAAATCGGCTTGAGAGTAAAGTGGTGTTCGTTGTTCGAGGAGCGATCGCAATTTACCCTTAAGGTCAGTATCTTGCAAGAGTGGTCTGGTGGTATCTTCAGCTAAACGCCTATAAATGAGTTCAACTGGCACATCTAGCCACACTATCAAACCGTGGTGCAAGTAACCCCAGTTTTCTCGCCGTAATACAATGCCCCCGCCGGTTGCTATAGTCAATTTTGTAAAAGCACAAACTTGCGAAAGCACGTCACTTTCTATTTGGCGAAACCCTGCTTCACCTTCTTCGGCAAATAACTCATTGATAGATTTATCTGTTGCTTTGGCAATGACACCATCAAGATCCAAAAACCCATAACCTAGATGCTTTGCTAGTAAGGGGCCTACTGTCGTCTTACCAACGCCCATCATGCCAATTAAGTACAGGTTAACTCCTTGTAATAAACTGTCCACCAGTCGCTTCGCTCCAATTATGAGTTGTCACTGTTCGTCCTTGGCATCTCCCCTTGGGATAAGATTTGAGCTAGGACTTCCTTAGATCAAACTTTCTCTCTGAGTCACAGTTTTCAATTATAAACCCATTGACTCATACATTTTTTCTTCTCTCCCCAGTATTACCAGCAATTTTGGGGTTTCAATATAGAACGTAAGGTATTGCAAAAAGTAAAAACAGCTAGTTTTAATCCCTAATAGGGATTTTGATGAATTGCAATTGCAATAGCTACCATGTGTGTAAATTGTGGTTGAATCGGCATCAGCAAAGAAGAAATGGCTTAAAACCCTATAATACTGTTCGCCGCAATTCTGGAAAAACCTTAGACACCTTATTCAACACATAATCACCATAAGTTCCGCGAAAATCATGAATGTTAGCGTTATCCCAGCGATCGCCTATATTATCATTCGCTACTATATTATCTAATTCAATCGGCTTCACTTCTACATCGAAATTGGGATCGAAAAAGAAGGGGAACGAAAGGCGATGATTTTGGGACTGGTTTTGTACACGATGAGGCGTAGAACGATAGAAACCTCCCGTCATCTTGTCTAGCATATCGCCGATGTTACAAACAAAGGAAGCGGGAACGGGAGGCGCAGCAACCCAACTTGACTTGGATTTAACTTGTAATCCGCCTGAGTCGTCCTGTTTGAGAATAGTTAAAACGCCATAATCAGTATGTTCGCCAACACCCCATATCGAATTACCATCTGACGGTGATAAATTAGGAGGATAGTTAAAGATGCGAAACAACACTAAAGGATCTGAAGTATAACGGTCAGCAAAGTAGGATTCTTCTAATCCCAAACTTAGAGCTATACCAGTCATAAGAGTATGCCCCAAGTTTGTCATCGCCTCCATATATTCAAGCACTATTTCGCCAAATTGGGGCATGTCGGCGGGGAAGAGGTTTGAACCATGCATAGGAGTACCAGCTTGCACTAGTGGGTGTTCGTCTGGCAGTTCAGCGCCAAAGTAAATACCTTCTTTCAAGTCAGGTTTACCGGATGTCAGTTCGCCACCAACGGGAAAATAACCTCGCCATGCAATACCTGCCAAAGCCATACGAATTTTAAGTTTAGTTTCCAAATCCTGGGCGAAAAACTGGCGGCTGAGTTCTTCGAGTCGCTGTTGCAAATTTTCGTCTACACCATGTCCGATAATATAGAAAAAGCCCGATTCTCGACACGCTTGCCTAATCTGAGATGCGACGGAATGGAGATTTCCTTTTCGAGAAACCAAGGTGCTGATATCAATAATCGGGAGAGATGAAAACTCTTTATCCACAACTTGCAAGTTTTTCATGTTCAGCTTGGCAATATATATTCTTGGTTCCATACTATTTGCCTATTCACATCAGTAATCTTCAACAGATTTAGTTTTTCCACCATACAACAATAATCTAAATCTAACTGTTGTGCTTCTTCTAAAGCCTGTAAGTATTGAATCCGATTTTTAGAAAATACTCCTAGCGTTAGATGTGGAACAAAGGCTGTATTCTCTCTGCAATATTCAGCTAATATACTCGTATATAAATCATTGTGTAATTTTATCGCATTTTCTTTTCCTTCTTGAACCGTAAGGAACAGATATTCATCCCATGATTTTTGAAATCCCTGTAGATGAATAGGAAATTTTTTCCATGCACTCAGGATATTTTTAATATGAAGAGTAAGATGATCTTCACAGATAGCTCCGATTAGAGGAAAGACTAGGGTGATATGCGGTTCAATTAAATAAAACTGTGGGTCATATTTTTGCCTAAGTTCATTAATTTGCTGTGTGTTGATATTTGGATAATATACAAGTGCATAAGGCATACTTATTAATACTTTCTAAATTTAGGATAGCTGGATTATTCAAGAAGATTAATTGTGAGGATAAAAAATGGGTGCAGCAAAATTAACAGAAAGATTTGAAGCGGCGTTAGTCTATGCTAATCGTCTCCACGCTAACCAGACTCGTAAGGTTAGCGGTATTCCTTATATTTCCCATTTGTTGAGTGTGGCGGCGCTGGTATTGGAAATGGGTGGGAGTGAAGAGGAAGCGATCGCAGCTTTATTACACGATAGTATAGAAGACCAAGGTGGTAAACCCATTCGTGAGGACATCCGCCAACGTTTCGGCGAAACAGTTGTGGCAATTATCGATGGCTGTACAGAGTGGGATACACCACCGAAACCACCTTGGCAAGAGCGTAAGAATAGATACATAGAAAAACTCCGTCACGCTTCACCCTCAGTTCGGCGAGTTTCGCTGGCTGATAAACTACATAATGCTAGGTCTTTGCTGGCAGATTGGCGACAAATGGGAGATGTTATTTGGACTGAATTTAGCAGTGGTAAAGAAAAAACTTTGTGGTTTTACCAATCATTGGTGCAAGTATATCGGGAAACAGGTTCAGATGTGATGATAGAAGAATTGGAACGAGTTATCAGCCAACTATCTTAAAATCGCTGACCTGTAGTAACTTCAAATCTCACTTCTCCCTTGTCGCTAATTCCTAAGTCGCCTCGAATTAGCCCAAAGGGTGAGTTCAAGCGCAATCCTAAGCCGTAACCAAAGCCGCTTCCAGGTTTGTCTCGTAAGACTCCTGGTTCTCCTAACACGGTTTCGCTAGACCCAAAATCTGAAGCGAAGTCAGTAAAGACAACTCCACCTATTGATTGGAAAATTGGGAACCGATATTCCACGGAAGCTAATCCATAACTCCGACCACTGGCAACTTTACCATAACCGTAACCTCTGACAGAATCTATTCCACCAATATTAAAAGCATCGGCTGGTGGGAAGTCTCCAATAGTTGTACCAATTTGTAAATTAATCGCCAACATTTCTGGATTATCAGTTGGTCTACCATTACCTATCCAACTAACTGGGAAATACTGAATATAGTCTCCCCGTAAGCGGTTGCTGGAAATATTCCCCAGTCCAATGGGAATCGCTTGTTCTGTACTGAAGGTGAGGATTGAGCCTTGAGTCGGATTGTCTCGGCGATCGCGTTGATCTCTGGATACGGCAAATGATACTGTAAATAAGTCATCAATTCCAGTACCGCTCACAGATAGGGGACTCCCTAATCTATCGACCTGGACAACGTTATAGTCTTGATCGCGTAGGCTAATTCTGGTATAGTTGAGAGCCACAGATGTATCCCACTCATCAAAAGCTCGTAAAAGTGCCACAGAACCACCGAATCTTCCTTCTCGCACTTTGTCACCGTTCGCCAATCTGATATCTTCGTTGAAGGTTCCCGATGTATTGCGATTACGAAAACCTCTAATGCTATAGCCTAAGCGGTTTGGTTCTTCTGAACGATAACGACTAGTGAATTGACCATCAAATTGGACATCTTTAGTGCTAAACTGCAAAACTGTATCTAATTTATCGTTCAGACCGCTAACATTTTCATCTTTATAACCCACCCGACCGTATAACCCAACGTCATCGTTATTACCGCCTCCTAAGATGAGAGAAGGGAAGCTACGCTCTTTGATTGCATAAATGAGATTAACACTAGAAGCATCTTCTTTAGGGTAAACATTGACTTGATTAAATGACTCTAATCTCCTCAATCGTTGCAAGTCTGCTTGAAGTAAATCTTCACGGAATACCTGACCTGGTTTGAGTCTGAGCAAACCAATGATAAAATCTTTTTGAGTTCGCCCTTTGATTGGCAGACCTTTGTCATTAATAAAACGAATCTGGATATCTTTGACAATTTTTTGGGAAATTTCCAGCGTCTGGCTATCTCCCAAACTAACTCCTATATAATCACCATATTTGGCATACTCTCCCTCTACCTGGATCGTAGCTTCTGGTGTCATAATCCCACTAGCCCCGTCTTGAGTAGATGGTTGCGAGTCTGCAAGGGCCTGTGGATTTTTACCACCCACTAACATTACTGCGATGCCTACGGCGGCAAGCAACCCAACTACAGTTATTTGAACTCGCATATTGAAAATCCGTTAGTGTTATTAAGTTTACAGCATAGAGCGGATCTCTTGTGCGTAAGTTCTATATTAACCTTGCTATTGAGTATCCCAAAATCTGGTTGCTTGTTTCCCCAGTACTCAGTATAAACTGTCAGACTGTTTTCAAATTGCGATGACCTCCGGTCGGTCGGAGACCATCGCCTCCGGCAGGCGGTTACGCCATCGCTCAATGCCAAAAGAGGGTACAGTCTCAATACGGTTCGGTTAAAGGGAAAAGGTTTTGAATACATCCTTTACTCCTTACCCGCAACCCCATCCCCCAAATGCTTATCCAAACCGCATTGGGCACAGTCAGAGAAATAAAACTTCTTTCCGAAAACTATGACGGAGAAATACTCAGGTTTTAAGCTCATTTTTGGCTTTTTTGTAGATAATTAGAGTGGGTAATTATCTGGTAAATCCACCTACACATAAAAAGCCATGAGACAAAAACCTAAACAACAAATGCGTATATGGGCGGTGTTGTGTCATTTCTCGGCTTTGTTGGGATGGATATTATTGTTTTTTTTAGTATTTATTGGCATTCCTTTATATTTACCTTTAAATCTTTTAGCTCCCCTGATTATTTGGCACTTTAAAAAATCACAATATCCTTGGATTGATTTTCAAGGTAAAGAATCTTTAAATTTTCAATTTTCTTTAACATTATATACATTGATTGTCATAGCAATATCCTTAATTTTATTGTTAACTAGCTTTGTCATGGTGATGATTAATAATGGTTCATCCAATGAAATAAAAAATATTTTAGACGGCTTGCTAATTGTACTGATGTCATTAATTTTATTCAAACTCATACTACAATCATTTGTAGTGACTTTTGCATCTGTAAAAGCTTACAAGGGTGAGTATTATCGTTACCCTTTTACAATTAGAGTTTTGCGATAATTGTAAAATTTATTACGAACAATAAAAATCACATACAATATAGGGAAAAATTATATGATTGGAATTGCGATCGCAGGCACTGGATTTGGTCAAAAAGTCCACATCCCTGGATTCCAAGCACATCCTCAAACTGAGGTAGTTGCTGTCTATCATCGAGATATAAATAAAGCCAAAGCCATAGCAGAATCCCATAATATTCCACACGCCTCTGATTCTCTGGCTGATATTGTGGCATTACCAGAAGTGCAAGCAGTCAGTATCTCTACGCCGCCATTTTTGCACTATGAAATGGCAAAAACTGTACTACAAGCTGGGAAACATTTATTACTAGAAAAACCGACAACCTTAAATGCAGTCGAAGCTAAAGAACTTTATCAGTTAGCGAAAGCAAAAGGTGTAATTGCGACTGTAGATTTTGAATTTCGTTTTGTACCAGCATGGCAGTTATTTGCTGAATTACTATCAGAAGATTATGTGGGTGATTTACGCCTAATTAAAATTGATTGGTTAGGTTCTTCTCGTGCTGATACTTCACGCCCTTGGAATTGGTATTCTGACAAAGATAAAGGAGGCGGTGCATTAGGATCTTTAGGTTCCCACGCCTTCGATTATATTCACTGGTTATTCGGGCCAGTCCGGAGATTAAACGCCCATTTGAGTACTGCGATTCCTACACGAATTGACCCTGTTAGTGGAGAATCTAAGTCAGTAAATACAGATGACAACTGTATATTAACCCTGGAATTAGCAAATGGTACACCTTGCCAACTTTCTATCAGCGCAGTTGTTCATGCAGCAAGAACTCATTGGGTAGAAGTATATGGCGATCGCGGTACATTAATTGTAGGCAGTGAAAATCAAAAAGATTATATCCACGGCTTTCGTGTTTGGGGTTCTCAGCCAGGTAAACCTTTAACGGAAATAGAAATACCGAATCGGTTAATTTTTCCGAAAAATTATGCTGATGGCCGCATTTCGGCATTTATCCGCGTAGTAGATCAATGGGTGCAGGGAATTGAACGCAATCAGGAAATTACACCATCACTGCGGGAAGGAATTTATTCTCAGTTGTTGATGGATTTATCCCATGAATCTCATACAAAAGCAAGTTGGGTAGATGTACCTAGCTTGGAAAGATTTCTTAGCAACTAGAGAGAAAATGAGCAAAACTCCCCGTATTCGTATCCCGCCGGAAGTCAAGAAATATGTTTTTGAACGTGACAAATATCAATGCCAAAGCTGCGGTAAAACTACTACAGAAACTCACCTCAGCATTGACCATATCATTCCCCTTGCCCGTGGTGGTCAAAATGATATCAGCAATTTACAAACTCTCTGTCTTACCTGCAATCAGCAGAAAACAGATAATATTGACCCCCGCTTCCGGCGATATTTTCAGCATTAGGCTAAAATTGTGTGGGCTATTCGTTTCTTATTTCTATGCCTCTAAATCACAATAGCAATTACCGAAGATTCCCCAATATTAAAACTACAATTCTTTACCTCTTCACTTTTATGACTGTTTTAGTAATAGTCTTTCCCTGGCTATACGAGGTTAAAACTAAAGCTGGGATCGATATATCACGTAGCCGCCATGCAGGAACCTTTTTTGAGAAACATACATTTGGACTCTTCAGGTGTGAGTGGCTTTATCCCTACCATTGCGATCGCTCTCAGGCTAAGTAAAGAAAATTAAAAAGAGAAGGGGAAAATTTTCCCCTTCTCTCTGCGTGAGATTTTTACCGTGCGTCCCTACATTTATCCCAACTGATTGGAGATCGCACTAACATCAACGGCTAACTTCTTGCCCAACTTGAGCAACTGAAGACACTGATTATCTCCTTCATTCCCAACGCTAGTAATACACACCGGCGCTATTTGACTGTGCAGACAACTAAAGTATAGTTCCTGCGATCGCTGTAGGGAAATGTCAATATTTAGTTGATCCCCGACATCAATCAACCGCTCCAATAGTTGGATATCTGCATTAAAACTACCATTGGCATCGTGCAATAATTGCCAGAGCGATCGCGCAATTAACTGTTCTAACATCTGCTTACCGTCGGGAATATTCAGCCGACAACGCAGATGTTTTGCTTCAGTAGCGATCGCTTCCAATTCTAAGATGTGACTCCAACTCTTTTGGGGATCGGCAATATCTTGCTCTAGCGATCGCAATGTCATCAGACAGCGATGCCCTAAAGCAATATCTGCTGCTACCTGCAACTCTTGTGGTACTGCGATTTCATCTCGATGAAACGCCATCAGCACTCCATAATTATCACGGTAGGCTTGGGTATACAACTGTCCTAAGCGTGTCAGTGTTTCCTGACTAAGCAACCGCATAATCCGGTGGCGTTCTTCAGCAAATAGATTTTGTAAGCTGAAAGCTTCTTCGCCAAATAGCTGTGTCATCGCCAAGATAGTATGAGCCGCACTAGCTTGTTTTAGTGCCCCAAACAGCTTTTCTTTTAATTGGCTGTAGTCACGCCGCCCAGTAAATTGTTGAATGCAGCAGTGGAAATCCCAGCCTCCCAAATGCAGAACCGCAAATACCAAATGCTCACTTTCCCAAGTAATCTCTGATACCAGCTTTAAATTTCCTACAGCCAGAGTTAGCGATCCCATCCGTTGCAGTTGGTAATCTAGCTCATTGGCAGCATAGCAATAAACTTTTTTGTGGTAACGCTGAGATTGTTTGTCAGCAACATCTTTTCTAGGCAAAGAATTGTGCGTCTGTGATGGTTTCTGATTGGTAAATAGGGAAGTAATGGCGTAATGGGATGCTACTTGCTTAAAGCCAAGCTGGGCAGTTAACACGAGTTGCCGATAAATTTCTGCACCGTGTTTGAATTCATCGACATTACTGGGGGCTAAACCAAGACGTTTGACAAAGCCTTTTTCTAACTGTACGCCAGCCACTTCCCCTGCCAATTCCAAAGCACGGGCGGCGTAGCGCAGAATTTGCGTCCCCTCTGGACGGGAAATTTCTTCAAAAAACCAACCACAACTAGTAAACATTAACAAAGCGTGACGCTGCATTTCCAACAGGCGCAGAGCGTCTACTTGTTCGGCTGCTGTTAGTTTGTGGGTTTGATGACGGGCGAGGAAACGGTTGACATTGGTAGCAGAGCGATCGCGCATTACTTGGATATATTCATCTCGTGTTTGCCAGGGATCGCGAAATAACTGCCTACCATGTTCCTCATAAACCTCAGTTAGCTGATCGCGCAGCCAATTGAGGGCATCCCGCAAGGGACGACGCCATTTTTGATGCCAAACACCGCCTTCACCACCGCAACCACAGTCATCCTCCCATCTGCCGACACCGTGGGCGCAACTCCAGGCTGTGACTGACTTCAATTCCACTTCCCAACTGGGAGAATTTAAGCTCAGGTAGTGGGCGAAGTTCGTTACCGTCCAACCCTGTTGAGGAAACTCTTTGGTAAAGGCGTAGGCTAAAGTTTTTTCTGTTCCCTTCTTGTGATGTCCGAAGGTTTCCCCATCTGTCGCCACCGAGATTAACTGTGCCAGACGATGATCCCCACGGACTGCGGAACCGATACGTCCGGCAAAGTGACTGGAGTTATAAACTACATCACTAAAACCCATGTCGCGCGATATCGGGCCATCGTAGAAGAAGATATCAATGTAGGGTAATTCTTCTGTACTACTATCGTTGGGGCTAGTGGCGATCGCACTCAGAGGTGATGATGAAGTATCGAGTGTGGGCTGCAAATAACAACGATAAGGACGGGTGGAATCAATCTGACTACCACCGACTTCGATCCATTCAGGATGAGGATGATCTGGAGTAGGGAGGGGGCGGCAACGCAGTGCTTGAGACGGTGCAAGAACAATGAAGCGAATACCTTCAGCAACAAGGGCTTCTAGGGTGGCGTAGTCTACAGCAGTTTCCGCTAGCCACATCCCTTCGGGATCGCGTCCAAAGCGGGAGCGGAAGTCTTCTTTACCCCAGCGAATTTGAGTATATTTGTCGCGTTCATTCGCCAGAGGCATGATGATGTGATTGTATACTTGCGCGATCGCATTACCGTGACCATGTAAGCGTTGGCTACTTTTGGCATCCGCCTCTAAAATACGCTGATAAACTTCCACATCGTAGCGTTCTAGCCACGACATCAGCGTCGGCCCGATATTAAAACTAAAATACTCGTAATTATTGACGATCCCCACCACTTCGCCTTGGTCATTTAAGACTCTGGCAAAGGCATTCGGGCGATAGCATTCCCAATGAATCCGCTCATTCCAGTCATGGAAAGGTGCAGCGCTCGGTTGGCGTTCAATTGCGTCCAGATAAGGGTTTTCCCTCGGTGGCTGGTAAAAATGACCATGCACCGTCACATAAACACCATTAGCCTTTCTCAGGGGATCGGTTTCGTAAGCGTTTTTGGGATCTGAATGTAATGTTAACGTTGAGCCAGAGCTAGCTGGCATTTCAGCAGCAGAAGTCATGTATATTTATCCAAAACAAAAAACTTGCAGTTGCACCGAAAACATTGTGCGTAAACCTTTCTACAATGGTTTTCACACAAAATCCGGTATAAACAACAACTATGGAATCCAACCAAATTTTTGACAAAGCGGTTTTATTGTAGTGGGAAATCTGCGTTATCGCACAGCCCTTTCCCTGAAGGCTCAAAGTAATTAGCCATTGAAGAAGGCCTCAGTTAGGGGTTTTCTCGTTAGCAGCGCCAATCAAAATTTTAATTGTCTTTTAATATATTAAACCCCATTGTTGGTGTAATATTTTGGCTCAAATTCATAGTTTTGCAACAAAAGATTACAAAAACTCCTTAAATCGCAATCTTATTTTACATACGCTGTAGTGAACTGAAAACAGTACAATTTCTGAATTGGTCTACAGGTGGTTGAGAGTATCCTATGGGAGTGATGAGTGAAAGTAATTTTTAATTCAACACTCCAAATTTAAAATTTAGGATTGCTCGCTGTGAATGATACCCTCAACCCAAAACAACAAATGTCAACCAAAAACATTATTCTTTTCGTTTTATTACTGTTTATCCCAGTTTCTGTAGCAGCCCACTTTCTAGAGTGGGGAGAATTGATAGTTTTCATTACAGCTGGATTAGCAATCCTGCCCTTAGCAGCTTGGATGGGTACAGCCACAGAAGAAATTGCTGTCGTAGTGGGGCCGTCATTGGGGGGCTTGTTAAACGCCACCTTTGGTAATGCAACAGAACTAATCATCGCCCTAGTAGCGCTGAACGCTGGGTTAATAGATGTCGTCAAAGCCAGTATCACGGGATCGATTATCAGCAACTTACTACTGGTAATGGGTTTTTCCATGCTTTTGGGAGGACTGCGCTACAAAGAACAGACATTTCAGCCAATTGTGGCGCGGGTGAATGCTGCTTCGATGAATTTAGCAGTGATTGCCATTTTGATGCCAACGGCGATGAATTATACCTCTCAAGGAATTAACGAACAAACACTGCAAAATCTTTCTATTGCTGTTGCTGTAGTATTAATCCTGGTTTATGCCCTAACGCTGCTATTTTCAATGAAAACCCACTCTTATTTATATGACGTGGGTGTAGCGGAGATAGAAGAAGAGGAAGCCCCTCATGCTAAACCAAATATGATGTTGTGGGTTAGCGTGCTATTAGTATGTACTTTGCTAGTGGCACTTGAGTCAGAAATGTTGGTCGATTCTCTAGAAGTGGCCACATCTCAGCTAGGTTTAACAGCGCTGTTTACAGGGGTAATTTTGGTTCCCATCGTCGGTAACGCAGCTGAACACGCCACAGCAGTCACCGTGGCGATGAAAGATAAGATGGATCTTTCCCTTTCTGTAGCTGTGGGATCGAGTATGCAGATTGCTTTATTTGTCGCGCCCGTGTTGGTAATAGCAGGGCGGATATTGGGTAAACCAATGGATTTGGATTTCAAACCCTTTGAATTAGTTGCTGTGGTTGTGTCAGTGTTGATTGCAAACAGTATTAGTTCTGATGGTAAATCCAATTGGCTCGAAGGCACTTTGTTATTAGCTGCTTATACAGTATTAGGCTTTGCCTTCTACTTCCATCCAGTTATGGAAGGTATGGGGTAGTTTAGCAGTGCGTAGGCGTAGCCGTCGTAGCCATTGCTCTTGATGATTTTAGATTCTTTTGATTCATCATTCCTCCACCCGGTTTTCCCTCTTCTGCATGACACAAATCCAAAATCTCTTAATTACACTCTTTTGCCTGGGACAGGAGAAAATAAGAACATATAAGAGCGATCGCCTGTATGAGCTACTGCCTTAATCCCCATTGTCCCAAGCCTGAAAATCCTAATGATGTCAAGTTTTGCCGGACTTGCGGTTCTAAGTTACTCCTCAAAGAACGTTACCGTGCTATCAAACCAATCGGACAAGGTGGTTTTGGCAGAACCTTCTTAGCTGTGGATGAAGATAAACCCTCAAAACCACGCTGTGTAATTAAGCAATTTTATCCCCAATCCCAAGGCACTAACACTCTTGCAAAAGCTGTAGAGTTATTTAACCAAGAAGCGGTGCAGTTAGATGAATTGGGTAAACATCCCCAAATTCCCGAACTCCTGGCATATTTTACCCAAGAAGACCGTCAGTATCTTGTACAAGAATTTATTGACGGGCACAACTTAGCCCAGGAATTGGCACATAGAGGTGCTTTCAATGAAACGCAAATCCGGCAACTATTAAATGATTTATTGTCAGTTTTACAATTTTGTCATGCTAGACACGTAATTCACCGTGATATTAAGCCAGAAAATATTATTTTACGTAGCGGTGATAGCAAACTAGTATTAGTAGATTTTGGTGCAGCTAAATCTGCCATTGGCAACGCCTTAAATCAAACTGGTACTAGCATTGGTAGCCCAGAATATGTTGCCCCTGAGCAAATGAGAGGTAGGGCTGTTTTTGCCAGCGATATTTACAGCTTGGGTGCTACCTGTATTAATTTATTAACTCAGCGATCGCCCTTCGATTCTTATGATATCAACAACGATACTTGGGTTTGGCAGCAATATTTGAAAACTCCTATTAGTAATCAGTTGAGCCGCATTCTCAACAAAATGCTAGAAAGCATTCCCATTCGGCGTTATCAAACAGTAGATGAAGTTCTTAAAGACTTAAATCAACATTCGCAAGTAGCAGCCACGCCAGCGATAAAGCCAAAGCCTATCCCTCAATCACCACCCAATTCTCCACCCGCTTTTGTATCGCCATCTCCTAGTCAAATCGATCTAGAATTAGAGGAAATGAAAACTCAATTTATGGGTGGCAACAAACCTCAACCAAATAAAATACAATCACCAACCCCTACATCTCAGCCAACGAGTACAAACGAAATAGATCAAGAATTAGAAGAATTAAAAGCCAAATATCTTGGTAATAATAATCCTTAAAATCAATAAACAGTAGAGAATTGCTATTATCCTCCTCTCTTCCTCTGCGTTCTTTGTGCCTCTGCGGTTCTATAAAAAAAGTGGCTCTGAAACTCAGAGCCACTATTAAATCTGTATTTTGAAACTGACTAACCTTTCACAATATTCTGATACAGATGTGCAAAAGCTTACTTACCAGCTTCAGCAATAGGTACCCATTCAGTATGGAAACTTCCGGGCTTGTCAAGACGCAGGTAGGTATGTGCGCCAAAGTAGTCGCGTTGTGCTTGAGTTAGATTTTGAGGCAAGCGATCGCGGCGATAGCTGTCAAAATAATCCAAGGAGGCGCTAAATGCGGGTACTGGAATTCCTACTGTTGCAGCTGTCGCAATCACTTCCCGCCAAGCAGTTTGTCTGTCAAGAATTGTCTGCTTAAATTCGGGAGCCAACAGCAAGTTAGGCAAAGCTGGATTTTCGCTAAAAGCCTTCTTAATCTTATTCAAAAAGCGAGCGCGAATAATACAACCACCTTTCCAAATCCGCGCCATTTCGCCCAGATCCAAATTCCAGTTATATGTTTTTGAAGCTGTGGATAGCAACGCCATCCCTTGAGCATAAGAACAGATTTTTGAGCAATAGAGAGCATCGCGTACTTTGTTGATAAAGTCCTTAGTTTGCCCGTCATACTTGCCACTGGGGCCTGTGAGGACTTTAGATGCTGCAACCCGCTCATCTTTAATCGAAGATATAATCCGGGCATTAACTGCTGCTGTAATTGTGGGAATAGCAACTCCCAATTCCAACGCAGTTTGCACAGTCCAGCGTCCAGTTCCCTTTTGACCGGCTGCATCAACAATCAAATCCACCAGGGGTTTATTTGTTTCTGGGTCAATATATGGGAAGATATTCTTCGTAATTTCAATCAAAAATGAATCGAGTTCATCGGTGGTATTCCATTCAGCAAACACATCATGTAGCTGACTGGGGTTTAATCCAGCGACATTTTTCAGCAAGTCGTAGGCTTCAGCAATTAGCTGCATATCGCCATACTCAATGCCGTTGTGTACCATTTTGACATAGTGACCAGAACCACCAGGACCAATGTAGGTTACACAAGGGCCATCATCGACTTGGGCAGCAATTTTGTTGAAAATTGGTGATAGAAACTCGTAAGAGCTTGTTGTACCTCCAGGCATCAGAGATGGGCCATTCAGCGCCCCTTCTTCACCGCCACTGACACCCATACCAAGATACCGAAGCCCAGCGGGTTCTAATTCCTGAGTGCGTCGTTCCGTATCTTCAAACCAAGAGTTGCCACCGTCGATAATGATATCGCCTTCCTCTAACAAGGGTTTGAGTTGAGCAATCACCGCATCCACTGGTTTACCAGCTTGCACCATTACTAGGATTTTGCGGGGACGTTCCAATAAGGCAACGAATTCCTCTAGAGTAAAGGCGGCTTTGACGTTCCGTCCTGTAGCACGCTGCGCCATAAACGCATCCGTTTTTTCTCGGGAGCGGTTGTAAACTGCAATTGGGAAGCCATTGCGCTCTACGTTTAGAGCGATGTTCTCACCCATAACGGCTAATCCAATCACACCAAAGCTTTGTAGTGTCATAAAAAATTTCTGGCTAACTCTCTTGCAGATCCTTTTACTTTAAGGGTAGTCCGATATTTTCCGTTCTCCCCTAAAGAAGACCTTAAGAGTTGAATAAAGGGCAAAAATCCACAACTAACACGGCTAATTAATTTTAAATTGTATCTAAATCAACAATTGACTGACAAAATTTGCAAAATTGAAATAGTCAAAGGACGCAGTAAGGAGTAACCAAATAATGCTGGCATTTGTCCTAGCTTTGGTGGTCGGTATTGGTAGTTTAGCCATTTATATAGCAGCTTTCTTTTTTCCAGAAATCCATCGCAAGAATGACTTTATCTGGAGTGGCGTAGGGCTATTCTATGCTTTAGTCTTATGGGTGTTTGCACCACGCATTACTGGAGGTTTGTTGCTGGGTCATGTGGCTAGTGTGGCTCTTTTGGTCTGGTTTGGCTGGCAAACTCTATCATTACGTCGCCAACTGACCCCCCAGGCACAACAAACCCAAGTACCCAGTCCTGAGACAGTGAAAGCTGGAATTCAGGAACAGGTAAATAAATTGTCCCTTCAAGAACGGCTGGCCCAGTTGCAAAAAGGTCTGGGTAGCACCTTCAGTGGCGCGAAAGATAAAGTGCAACAGACTGTGAGTAAAAAGACATCCACAACCCCCAAACCAGAAGACATTACCTCTGTACTATCAGAGAAACCTGCTGTTGAAATTATTGACAAAACTATTGTCATACCAGAAAAACCAGCAGAGGAGACAGTTACTACTGACATTGAAGCCAAAACCGAGAGTGTACCAGAAGCGATTCCACCACATCCCCCATCTCCTGAATTAGTGGAAGCAGCGCAACCAGATTTTGAAATTGAGGATAAGCAACCGATTCCTGTAGAAGAAATTGCGCCGGATGCGGTACTGGCTCCCCCGGCGGAAGCACCACCTGAAGAAATACCGCCTAATCAAGGTAGTTAAATTCTGTGAAACCCAGTGTTAGCCTAATATAATGTTGGGTTTCACTATTTCCATCAGCAAGTTCTGGGTTTACCTCAGTAAATGCGAATGTAACTTTATCAACTATCTGTTGCTGCTTTTTTTCTGCTAATGCCTTCGCTAAAACAGCAGCTTCAAAATAATCATGGTTATCGAGATTTAAAATCTATATTTAAAGATGTGAACGATGAATAGATTTTTGAGTTGTCCAATTTAGACTGTTTCTCTTTCTGTAAAATGTATTCTTACAAAATCTGCAAAGTAAAGTATATATATGTTTCAACAGAAAGCCATTGCTGTTTAGCTTGTTGTGCAAGATACTGTTCTAATTCTGGTGGCAAGTTCAGGGTTAAGGTCATAAGTCTCTTTTGAGTGACACCATACATTTTAAACCTGCCAAACCAGAAAATTTCAGATTACCTACGGATACAAAGATATCCCTAGAAGGCTATCGTCTTGTATTCTCCTTACGGGTTTTCTCTACATGGGCTTTACGTGTCAGCAATTGCAGATTATCTATTGTAGTTAAACCACCTTGAGACATAGGTTTAATGTGATCAATTTGGAAATCTCTCCGCATCTGACTTTTAACTCCACTGATTGCACAAGTTATAAATCCTTTTGCATCTGTGTGCTTGGTGAATACAGCATTTTTAATTTTTCTGTACTCAACAATATCTCGCTCTTTGATTTCATATAGAGTTAACTTTTCTATTGGTATAGTGTCAGGAATTACAGTAGGTAATGATCCGACTACATCATCACCATATATTTCTGGGTCTGCAATCTTCATAATTTCAATAGCCAACTGCTTCATGAAATATAGCTTATTGTAACTGAATAGGACTTGCCAAAAAGACTTTTCATCATTCCAAAGTGATTTGATATAGTCAGCCTCTGCTTTACCGCCTAAAGAATTGTCATAGATATGCCTTGCTACAATAGATAAATCACACTTTCTTCTCTCACTAAAGGCTAAGAATTCTGGTTTTTGTTCCTTGTGAGCATAGAAACGTAAGATATTTTTTACATCTTCATCTCTATAGCCCAGTAGAGTTTGATAGTCAGAAAAATAAATTTCCTTTGCAATTTTCAAAAGAAATTCAAGTTCTACTTGGGTTAAGATTTCCCTATCTTGTAAATCAATACTGTGAAATATAATTTTCAAATCCTGTACAAAGTTGTCGTATGCCTCTTCTGTGTCGTCATATAACAACACATCATAGTTGGTAGGCTTAGGCTCATATCCTTCAGATGGTTCAAGAATGGAAAAACGATAAATTCCAAGAGGAACTCTTTTCAAAAACACTAATTTTTCTAACCCAGTAGTATCAATTGATTCATCCATGATGCGGGCGAATTCCTCGATCATCTCAATAGAGATTAGCCGAGCAGTTCTATTAGCTGATGGAATATCTTTCTCAATAAATTCTGCATCATCTTCAAAATGAAGCTTTTCTGGATTAACCCAGTTAATTTTGTCTTCCCAGTTATCAATAAAACTTACTACATAGGCTTTTTCTGTACCACCTGCTTTTTGTCCGCGTAAAGCCCGCCCTATCATTTGTGTCATTAATATTGTAGATGCAGTAGGTCGTGTAAGAAAAACAGTTTGTACGTTAGGTAAATCTGTCCCCTCAGTTAATATTTCTACATTGATTAATACTTCAAGCTCTCCATTTCTAAATTTTTGGATTTTCCCTTTATTGTCTGTTGCAGCAACTGTAGTACCTGTAGCTAAATCTTTAACCGAAGATACAACATAATCAGAATTAATTTTTTTATCTGTAAACAGCTTGTTTAGCGCAATTGCGTGTATGACATCGATTGCAAAAATCAGAAGAGGTTTGTACTTTTCCCGATTATTGATATAATGATCAACAATTATTTTGTTACGTTCATAAGATTTAGCAATCTCCTCAGCAATCTCTTTTGGCAGTTTGTCAAAGTCTTCAATATTTTTGATTTCCCTGGCTGTCAATTTTTTCTTTATCTCTATCTTCGTTTCTAGGTTTTCAAAAATCGGTTCAGCAAGGATTCCCTTAGCGATTAAGTTTCTCAGGTGTTCTGAAAAAATAATATCTTTGGGAAAAACTAACTTTAGCAAACCCTTCTCACTCTCATCTGTTCTGAAGGGAGTAGCTGTTAGCCCCAACATTTGAAAGCCATTATCATGACCTCGCTTCATTAGATTATCTTTGACAGCATTAATCAATTTACGATAGGTCTTAGCTGTTGCATGATGCGCTTCGTCTACAACCAAGAGAACTTCCTGTAAGTGACCGACCCAGTTTTTCAACAAGTAATCAAGCCCACTGTTTAGACTATCTTTACTGGCAATGATAATGTCATCACTGGGTTCAATGTGTACAGGTCGTCCGTGTTTAGGATGACCTGAGATAATACGATATCTAAATCCTGATACATTACTCACTAATGACGAATAAGCACTAAGTCGAACTGTTTCAAGTGCTTGGTCAAGTAGTTCATGACGATGAGCAATCCACAGAACCTTTTTTTTGTTGTTAATAAAATTACGTAGTAGCCAGTGAACTGCTGTTAAAGTTTTTCCGCCACCTGTGGGTAGAACTAGCAAGCCTTCAAAGGCATCTTTATTAGTTTCATTCAGTGCTTTAATTGCTTCGTTCTGATGAGAGTATAGCTCTTTGGGAGTCTCACCCCTTTTAACTTCGATTAGACCTGCATAGGTAACTTCAACGGTTTTCATAATAAGTAAAATCTTAGAAAGACTGTGCTTTAGGGGAGAGGCTGGAACTAGCTCTAACTCAAAGGATTGCAGCAATCCATTACCCTAATTGTCAGTATTCCCAAACCTATATACTGTCTAACTAATTATCAGGATATTTATTTAGAATTAAATGTATGAATAAAGACTTTAATTGAGGCGATCGCACCATTGAAAGTAAAATTAGGCTATTTTGGGCTTTATCTAACAAGATTCCTAGCTTCTTTGCAGAAGCTAGGAATCTAAGCCTTTCAGAATGATAGGCGACATCGCACTACTATTAGACAAAAAAACGTTAATTTATAGTCTATTAACGTAATCTTCAACAGAAAAGTTATTCAATTCTGGCGCGGAGTGCAGGAGATGGAAAGAGACTTCCAAATCCAACTTGTCGCTCGTTTAAGGGTTCTAGAGCATCGTTCCAAAGACTTTCATAATAAAAGAAAGTTACGCCTAAACCGCGTTCTTGGGCAGCCCGCACCTGAGACTTAATTTGCTGCATAGGAACTGGATTATTTCGTAACCCAGTCATAATACCAATTCCAGTTGGAATTATTTTTTGGGCTTCTTGAATTTCTGAGCGAGAAATATTAGCCACAAAACTTTGCAGATTCGGACGATAAACTTGCACTATTAACTCGTCCACAATATTTTGCCGTATCCAACTCAGCCAGTCTTGCAGGTGAAACTTGTAAGCAAAATCATAGTAATTAGGAGAAACAGAGAAAATCGCCTGGGGTTTTCTCTGCTTCACAGCTTGGTTAAGTTGTACCATGAAAGCCGTAATTTTATCTGCCCGCCACTTTACCCATGCCGCATCTTGGGAATTCTTTGGGGGAGCATTCTTGGTTTCTTTGGTGTACAAAGCAACTGTATATTGGTCGTAACCAAATTCGTGAGGCAAACTCATGTGATCGTCAAACTGAATGCCATCGGCATCATATTGAGTGACAGTTTCCAGCACGAGGTTGGTGATGAACTGTTGTACTTGCGGAAGGAACGGATTGAGCCACATAACCTCACCAGCCGCACTGATAGAAGTTTGGCTACCATCCCGCTTTTGTGTGAACCAATCAGGATAATTCAGTGCTAGTTCTGACGTTGGGGGAGCCATGAAACCAAATTCAAACCAGGGAATCACTAGCAATCCTTTACGATGAGCTTGGTTAATCAGGTCTGCAAGAATATCATGTCCATCTGAACCTTTATAGATAAAAGGTTGGATACCTGCACGTTGTGCGATCGCACTGGGATACATCACATAACCAGAATTCCACACTACAGGATAAATTGTGTTGAAGTTCAGCCGTCGTAATTGACTTACCGCATCCTGGACTTTGGAGCGATCCTTGAGAGTGTCAAAATCATTGGTGGTCATCCAAACCCCACGAATTTCTTGACGGGGTATCTGTGCGATGGCACTGAAGCCCCCACCTTCGGTAATCGCAGGAGTGAAACTGTCCACCAACAATACTGTAAAAAAGGATATTAAAATGAGAATCGGAAAAAGATACTTAAGTAGTCGCCGCCAACTTTGAATAATAAAAAGTGATTTCATAAATTTGAATGGTGCATTAGCTACCCACACACGCCATTGCTCGCTTTTACGATTGAATCTACTAACCATATAGTCTACAAGTATTTATGCTTAGTACAGGATTGATGAGTTGGTAGTTGTTCGTTCCCTGCTTATGGAACTTTTGCACCAGAAAAACTAAAGCAGACAATATTAAGATAGTTGACGCAGCTAGTAAGCATTTGTGCCCAATAGATATTGGTATGAGGAATGGGGAATGGGAAATGAGGAATGGGGAATGGGAAATGGGAAATGGGGAGGGCAAGAATTTCTTCGTTAGCTTCCCCTGCTCTCCCTGCCCCCTTCCTCCTTCCCCCTGATCTTCACACTCCCCCACACCCCACCTGTGTCACAATAGAGAACTGTAATAAGAAAAATATTGTTAAGGTAATTTAGTGAGTCCAACTGCTCAATCCACGGCAAGTGCGCGTCGCGTGGTATTTCCTTTTACGGCAATTGTGGGCCAGGAAGAAATGAAACTGGCGCTCCTATTGAACGTGATTGACCCCAAAATTGGTGGTGTAATGATCATGGGCGATCGCGGTACCGGTAAATCCACAACTATCCGGGCGCTGGCGGATCTGCTGCCAGAAATTTCTGTGGTTGCCAATGACCCCTTCAGTAGCGATCCTAGCGACCCCGACTTGATGAGCGATGAAGTTCGCCAACTCTTAGAACAAGGGGCGGAAATTCCTGTAGCTCATAAAAAAGTCCAAATGGTAGACCTGCCGCTAGGAGCTACAGAAGACCGAGTTTGTGGCACAATCGACATTGAGAAAGCTTTATCTGAAGGTGTCAAAGCCTTTGAACCAGGACTACTGGCAAAGGCTAATCGGGGTATTCTCTATGTAGATGAAGTCAACTTACTAGATGACCACCTCGTAGACGTGCTGCTCGACTCGGCGGCGAGTGGATGGAACACTGTAGAACGCGAAGGTATTTCTATCCGTCACCCAGCGCGTTTTGTTCTTGTGGGTTCTGGAAACCCTGAAGAAGGCGAACTACGCCCGCAACTGCTCGATCGCTTTGGGATGCACGCAGAAATTCACACCGTAAAAGAACCAGCCTTGCGGGTGCAAATCGTAGAACAACGGGCAGATTTTGACCAAAATCCTCTAGTATTTCTCGAAAGCTACAAACCCCAGCAAGAAGCATTGCAAGAGCAAATTGTCAATGCTCAACAGCTTTTGCCAGAAGTGAAACTTGACTATGAACTGCGGGTAAAAATTTCTGAAGTCTGTTCTGAATTGGATGTAGATGGTTTGCGGGGTGACATTGTTAGTAACCGCGCCGCGAAAGCCTTAACAGCTTATGAAGGACGCACTGAAGTTACAGTTGATGATATCTGCCGTGTGATTACCCTATGTTTGCGTCACAGACTGCGGAAAGACCCCTTAGAATCGATTGATTCTGGCTACAAAGTCGCCAAAGTTTTTAGCCGCGTCTTTGGCGTAGAATTACCAGAAAGTGATGCTGCACAAAAAAACGGCACAGGTCAAAAGTTAGGGGCTAGAAGTTAAAAATTAGAAGTGAGGAGTTAGGAGTTAAAAGTTTTGAATGGAAAGCTGCTTCATAACTAACAACTCTTAACTCAGCACGGGCTAAAGTCCCCGCTACCGCTAACAATATTCAACACTGACTATGAGATTTTGGTCTTTTTGGTTCAACAGCTTTGTTTTATCTAGCCAATACAACCCACCCAGGTTTGTAGAATTATTGATGCTTTTATTAGCGATCGCTATGCTGGCAATAGCCACAATTTTACCGGACATACCCTATTTAATCTTAGGCTTGAGCCTAGTAGTTGGGGCATCTATTTCTATTTTAGTACGGGAAGCGATCGCGCCCTCACCCCAGGCGCGAATTACCCAACTAACAGCATCGTTATTGCTGATCATCAGCCTCTATGGGTTTGCTGATTTAATGTACAGTATTTAATGGTGAATAGGGAATAGGGAATGGGGAAGAAACTAATTAACAATGCCTCATGCCCCATACCCAATCCCCAATGCGCCCAATCACCAATTCTGCATTTCTACCAATTCCATACACAACTTATTAATTTCCTCTAAATCAGGTTTGTGAGGGAGGGTAGATTGTTCGTAAACAACCTCCATTTCAGCGACTAAATCTTCTGCTATTTTCATCACTTGCTCATAAGAATACTCACCCTTCAAAATAGCTCTTAAATCTTCAACATCACCAGCTATTCTTCTATCTACAATCACTTCACCTTGACGCAATATTTCTACTCCACTGCGTAATAATCTAATGCAGTGCATACCATGTTTGAGGTCAAAACCTGACTTTCTTTCCATTTCTGCTCTAGCCGGATTTCTATTTTCTTGCCAAGATAAGTAAGCTTTCCATTCTCTTAAAGCTATTTGATAATTTTGGCTTTTTTGAAGCAGGCGGATAAAATCTTTACGGCTATTGGTTAAATTTTGAGTATATTCTAAAGTTTCATCGGGTAAAGTATATTGTTTTAACACTCCTTTAAAATCAATATCTGCCGTCAGCAATTTGTATAACTGTTCCGCTTCTTCCAAAAACTCAATCCGTCCTCTGATTAAATTATAAAGATACTCCAGAAAAGCATTTAGCTCATCTTTGCTGAGGGGGGCTTCGTTTTCTATGGCGAAGTCAGATGGTATTGGCTTTTTTTGTGGTGGCTTTAACAACCATTTACGATGAGTTTCCATCTTTTTGATTTGAGCAAAGGCATAACCAGTGTAAGTATGTTTTACCTTCTTGCTCAAAAATAGCTGCTTATGATTAATTAAATGCTGTCCAACTGCGTTTACAAAAGGATAGTTATTTAACCAGAGCAATTCTAAAACATTGGGATTCGCGCCGGCTAATAACAGAAGGATTTTTCTTAATTCATATATAACTGTGTCTTTGTTGCCATCCAGGAATGAAAATATTCCTGGTTCATCCCAACCAGTATCTTTTTGTTCTATACGATCAAATCCCAAGTAGTACCTTTTGGGCGCGATAAATACTCCCCGATAATCAAAGTCCGAATCAGGACGATTTAAACCATAGCCGTGGCTACCTGCCAAACCAATTAAAATAGTTCTTTGCTCAACTTCTATTCTTTCCATATCACCTGATTAAAATATAGCCATCCTAACTCACGAGTTAGGCAGGTGGGCAATAATTGTCGGTTAAGGGGAAAAGGGGAAGGGGAAAGGAAAAACCTTTACCCTTTAACCTTTTCCCAAAACTCAATTCCGAGTTAAAAATGCAAAATCCGAGCAGTATTGGGCAGGTGGGGAGATGGGAAGCAGAGTTGCTTAATTTCACAGAAATGCCCCTAAAGGAGATGATGCAACGGTATCCCCTTGAGGAGCAAAACTTGTCAATTCAGTTGTTCATATATTTTCAGTTTCCTAGAATAGGAATTATCTAGGAAGAATGTGCCGTCTAGTTCCCCATCCTGGATTGACAATGGCGGCTAAATCTTCTTCTGATAACTTGTTGATTTCATTTTCCAGTTCATCAGTTGTGAAGTCATAACCACGCTCTTTAGCAATCTTGATGAAAGCTTCTGGATCAGCTGTTGCTTTAAGCTTTTGCTGCAATGCTTGATCTTTTTTTACGGCTTGAAAAAGTCGAGTAGCATTTTGCTGTGTCATGACAAATCCATCTCCTGTTTTAAATATCAGGTTTGAATGTAGTAATTTGACTTTTTTGGTTCACTAAATTCTGTAAAGAACTATTAGATTAAGCGTGTAATTTTGATTTTAAAACAAATAAGATAAATGTGTGGATTTTGACAAGAAACTATATGTTTGGGTCTAAAATATTTCTACTAGTTTATAAAAATCATTCCTCAGATAGAAGCAGTTTTTAAATAAAAAGCACCAATTCTGATTTTTGGGTAAGCGATCGCCACTTACCCAGGAAATGATCCTATTACCTAGACTTGGAACTTTAGCGACGGTGCTGACACAGTAATTGCAGAAAATGTCAACCACATCTTTGCTAACAAATGTTCTGGAGGTATGTTGATGATGTAATAGGACTCATGTTTGATTTTTGAAAAGAACCGATCACAATTAAGCAATCACATAAAAATTGTTGTTGGTTAGTGACACTCCAGCAGATAGTTGTGCAAATTTTACCTGAGTAAAAGCATCCCCACTACCATCTTGGTCAAAGTACAATGCACCTGTAGTATCATCATAGATAAATCGCTGATCGCTACTGGTTGCAGATGTTCCAATGGTAAATTTACTCTCAAAAAGAAGACCTAGTGATAACCCCCCATCAAAACCAGTAGCTGATACCTGAATAAATTCATTAGTTGCGTTGAAGTCATAAATAGTATCAACGCCTTCATTGAAACTATTGAAATCAAAGCTATCACTACCATTACCTCCATATAAGGCATCATTACCTTTGCCGCCTATCAGGATATCACTACCAGCACCACCCTTGAGGGTGTTATCACCAGAAGCGCCAGAAGCAGAGAGAAAATCATTGCCATTGCCACCATCAAGTAAATTATCGCCTGTTGATATGTCAACATTTAAGGTATCGTTACCAGCGCCACCGTTGAGGGTGTTATTGCCTGAGGAAATCCGATAGAAGCCTATTTCGTTGCTGTAGTAGCTGGAGGCTGTGAGAAAATCATTGCCATTGCCACCATCAAGTAGATTATCGCCTGTTGATATGTCAACATTTAAGGTATCGTTACCAGAACCACCGTTAAGGGTATTATTGCCAGAAGAAGTAGTACCGCCGAAGAGGTAGCTAGAGGCAGATAGATAATCATTATCATCGCCCCCATCCAGAAGGTTATTGCCTTTGGAAAAGCCAACATCCAAGGTATCGTCACCAGTGCCACCGTTGAGGGTGTTATTGCCAAAAAACCCTCCTACTGATCCTTGGGAACCCACTCCACCAAAAGCAGAGAGAGAATCATTACCATCGCCCCCATCGAGTAGATTATCGCCTGTTGATATGTCAATATTCAAAGTATCGTTACCAGCACCACCATTTAGAGTGTTATTGCCTGTGGATGGATAGAAGCCGTATATAGTGCTGTCACCAGAGGCGGAGAAATAATCATTGCCATCGCCCCCATTAAGTAGGTTATCGCCTGTTGATAAGTCAACATTTAAGGTATCGTTACCAGCACCACCGTTGAGGGTATTATTTCCAGAAGTGTTAGAGAAGTCACGGTAGAAGGTATAGGCAGAGAGATAATCATTGCCATCGCCCCCATTGAGTAGGTTATCGCCTGTTGATAAGTCAACATTTAAGGTATCGTTACCAGCGCCACCGTTGAGGGTATTACTGCCAGAAGCGTCATAGAATGTGTATTCGTTGTCGTAGTAGCGAGAGGCAGAGAGATAATCATTACCATCGCCACCATCAAGTAGATTATCGCCTGTCAAACCGTCAACATTCAAGTAATCGTTACCCGTGTCACCGTTGAGGATGTTATTCCCTGCACCACCAACGAGTTTATCATTCCCTACACCACCAATGAGAGTATCATTCCCCGTACCGCCACGCAGGAGGTCGTCGCCACTTTTGCCATCGATACGGTCATTACCCCCTTGACCATTAATGACATCATCTGAGTTGTTAAAGCCGATGACATCGTTATTCAGGTCGTTAAAGAAGGTGACTGTGTTTTTATTGAACAGGTTTTGTTGAGTCGAGTTGGCATTGACGACATCAAAGCTGTCCTGAATGCTGGTTTGTCCATCAAACAAGATATTGCCCACTGTTGCTAGGTTATCAAGGTTTTCTAGAGTAAAGTTTTGCAGGGTGACTTTGATATTATCCTGGCGTTCAAAGGTAATTTCCAGATTGCTGCCATTCTGTGTCAGCAGCAGATTTTGGGCATTTAAGTTATTACCTTGGAATATCAGTGTGTCTACTTCGGCAATGGTTGCTGCCGAGGGATTTGAGCCTTTACCTATACCACCGAAATCGGTGATGATATCATTGTCGTTGTAGTCGGAAAAAGTGTAAATAAATTTATCGTTGCCACCGCCACCAGTTAGGATGTCCTCCCTTGCATTAGCTGGAATGGTATAGTTCCCGCCTTTACTGTCAATCGTATCAGCCTCGAAGCTACCTACTAAGCTATCATTACCGTTGGTTCCAATGATATTTGCCATAACTTTTAAGTTTTTAGCCTGCTGTTAGTACTGTTTTAGGGCAAAATGAACTCGCCAAAACTGTCAACTTTTGCCAATACTTTCAAATCATCCTTGAGGGTTAGCAATTTTTCCCGAAGATTCACTCTCTTGAGTAGCTTGTAAGTAATATGTATCCAACTATGTAGGACTATCTAAGTCTTAGGCACTGTCAAATTACTTGGGGTGTGAATTCAGGATAATAGGTCGTTTCAGACTTTTTTCAAAAATCTTTGATTCAGTAGCTATTGTTAAAGAAGCGTCGAAAAATCAACTTTGAATGCCTGAAATCCACATTTACTTAATATTTGCCTTTTGCCAATGCGTAAGTCTTACTGTCTTGAAAATAGAGGATAGGCAAAATGATCTTTATGCTCTCATTGTCGGCTATTACTCCTAGGTATTTAGCTTAAAAATGTAAAACATTTAAATAACCTTACAATAAGTAAGTACAGAATATTTATTTCGATGTCTATACTTAAAAAGACATCTTTGCATAATCTTTACATTTTTGAGCGATAAATGTATATAAAATTACCGTTATTTGTGTAATTGTTTACATTTTGATATTGATTTGAGCAATACCTGGGTTAGGACTACGCCTAGTTGATGATGAAGAGCAAGCTATCGCATGGGATCATTTTACAATACCTCATTGGGGGTAAAGATAGGAATGCGATCGCCTAGCGTCTAAATTGGTGTTTGGTTGCTCTGAAAATCTGAGCAAGCCTGTATAAAGTTCGAGTGATAAAAGCGAAAACTGATACTTTGAAGGAGGCAGGAGGCACAAGGAGTAAATGATCAAGACCTGTCTGGTTGCAGCAGTTCAAGAGTGAGAGCAGTATTCCTTCACTCTTGAACTGCCTTCCTCGATAAACTTTTGCTAAACAGGGTTTTGAGGCTCTGATGGCAGGCAAGGATGACCTCGTTGTAGGCTCATTGAAAACCAAAATTCAGAGCAACGTCAGCAAGGTTTTGTCGGATACTATCATAATGAGAATTGCTGGGATGGCAAATGAAAGCTTGACTTAGCACCTGTAGATAAAATAGTATGTTAGATTGTCTGTCTAATTCCTGCTCGGATCAGGTAGACATATTACAAAAGCTGGCAAAAACCTCTCTACAGGAGATAAAAACCAGCTACCTGTACGGCAACCTCAAGGACAATTCCATGACTTACGCGATTATTGAAACTGGCGGCAAACAAATACGAGTAGAGCCAGGGCGGTTTTATGACATTGAACTGCTTCCTACCGAACCAGATGAAAAAGTTACAATAGACTCTGTATTACTCGTGCAGCACGATGGCGCAGTCAGCATTGGACAGCCACTAGTGACAGGTGCAACTGTAGAAGGGACTGTAATGCGACATTACAGAGGTCGTAAAGTCTTGGTATACAAGATGAAGCCGAAAAAGAAAACCCGCAAAAAACGGGGGCATCGTCAGGAAATTACCAGACTTATGATTGACTCCATCACCCTTAACGGTGAAGTATTTGTTGCCCAAGGAGAAGCGGAGAAGGAAACCCCCATTTTAGATGAGACTTCTGCTGAAGAAGTTGAAACCGCTGCTGAATAATAAAAAGAAGTAGATACAGATACATTAAGAGGAAATCATGGCTCATAAGAAAGGAACGGGTAGTACACGCAACGGTCGTGATTCTAACGCCCAACGTCTGGGTGTCAAGCGTTATGGCGGTCAAGTTGTGCGTGCAGGAAACATTCTCGTGCGTCAGCGCGGTACCAAATTTCACCCTGGTAACAACGTCGGTATTGGTAGCGATGACACTCTGTTCGCCTTAATCGACGGTGTTGTAATGTTTGAGAGAAAGGGCAAAACCCGTAAAAAAGTCAGTGTTTATTTACCTATAACTGCTGTTGAGACAGCCCCTGCTGAAGCAGTAGCAAGTTAAAGTCTTAGGGTGGGCAGTATTACCCACCCTAATCGCTAGTTAGCGCTGGTATGATAGTCAGATTTGCAATAAATATTTTAAAAGTCGCTTTTTTCCTCTGTTGTCCATAGATTAGTATCAGGATCATCAAAGCGCAGATATTCTTCAATAACAAAATATTACTCTAGAAAATTGGGTTGCGTAGCTTGCTGCTGTAGGCATCGCATATCAAGGCTTAAGCATCAATTATCTTTGTATGTTCCAAAGTTCAGGATAGCCAGCCAGAGATAGGTTTGTTCTGAAACTCTTAGGTAGGACTTACGCAATAACTCTCTCAAACTCTTATCTAGTTTATACTGCTATCATTCCAGTGCTACTGTTGGCAATCTTGAGTGGTCTGGCGATGTACAAACCTGCCCAACTGCATTGGATTTCGGGGCTGTTTGGTAGTTGGCAAACTCTAAGCACTGTTCACTTTATAACTGTTCCCACAGTCATACTGTTTACAATTGCTCATTCCTTACTTGCCCTGAAGGTAGGAAGCATCCGTCTAGTTAAGTCTATGTTCCTGTAGAGGTAATATGAGTCTGATTCTTCCCAAACGCACCTTATCCCGTCGCCAATTACTGCAACTATCTGGACTTTCAGGGGTAGGCTTTCTTTTAGGTGGCTGTGGGACAAATTTGTTCTCAGATAATCTGCGGCAAATATCTGAGCCACTAAACCAACGTCTAGAAGCACTCCTTTTAAGTCAGAAACCAGTTCCAGAATTTCCTGTTAGTGCCATAGAAGCAGACAAATTGCTAATCAATTCCTTTGACTTCACACCGCAAATTGATCCGGCGCAGTTTCGCCTGAAGATTGATGGCGAGGTTAGTAACCCGATGCAATTGAGTATGGGGGATATTGAAAAACTTCCCTTAACTTCAATGGTAATTCGTCATGTGTGTGTTGAAGGCTGGGCTGCGATCGTTCAATGGGGAGGCGTGCGATTGCGAGACTTAGTAGCGCTGGTACAGCCGAAGTCAAATGTCCGTTTTGTCTACTTTAAATCTGCTGATGGCTACTATGAAAGCTGGGATCTTGCCTCTGCTATACATCCCCAAACCCTGATGGCTTATCAAAAGAATGGACAACCATTATCAGTTGATAATGGTGCGCCTATGCGCCTAGCATCCCCAATTAAACTGGGCTATAAGCAAAGCAAGTGGGTGACTCAAATTACATTCGTCAGCAATTTGTTGCCTCTTAAAGGCTATTGGGAAGATCAGGGCTATGAGTGGTTTGCAGGACTATAGTCAGCAAAACAGTACCGAGTAAAGAAGTGGGAATTTGAGATTGCCACGGTGCGATAACCGCTTTCATACCCACTTTCCGAATTTGATAGTGAGTTTTTCCCGTAGGAACTAGCATCATTGATTATGTGCTTTCAAAATAGCACCAAGACAAATCGGCTCAATCCCAATAAGAAACCCCCTCTGCTTGCGTCATAGTAAAGTGATTACAAGCAAGAGGGGTTTCATTTTTTATTTTTGTATAGGCAGATTTTAAAGATAATGCTGGCCAAAAACCAGTTTCTCTGATGTTGTGTTTATTTTCACCTGCCTACTCAGTTCAGCCTATTTCCAATCGGGAATTTCGGCATCTTCTCCACCAATCCCGATTCCAGTGTTAAATATTTCGGCATCAGTTAGATTTAGATCGTTCATTGATGCTTTATACACATTAGAATCGTGAATCGTAGCGCGGGTAAAATTTACTCCGTTAAGATTGGTTTGCTTCAAATTAACATTGCTTACATAAGCTGATGTTAGGTTAGCACCTGCCAAATTAGCACCTGTTAAGTCAGCACCTTCGAGGTTAGCTCCTACAAGGTTTGCTCCTTCGAGCTTCGAGCCTCTCAAGTCAGCACCAATTAAATGAGCGCCACTGAGGTTAGCTCCCGACAAATTACACTGGATACATTCCCCAGTTGAAAGCAGCTTTTGTAAATCCTGCGGATTTTCGGCTCTAACCGAGCTAGCGAAAAATAGGGGAGTTGCTAAGGCCATGGCCGCTAATAGCTGGAGTTTCATATATTTTCCCCCTTAATAATCAAGTTGCGTCCGTTCTGTCCCTCACAACTCTATTATCTCACTAAACTTTGTGAGGTCAATGTATACTATGCGTTAATAAGTTGATTAAGATATGAACTTGCTATAATAGCGAGATAAAAAATTCTATATATCCTGTTTTCTGGTCGATTTTTACCCGATAAACCCTAAAAAGCTGCCAGTATTAAATCTCTGTTAAATATTTTAAAGGCTTGCACTGCTTGGCATAATTTGGCAGTTTTATAGGTATTTATACTTTATCAATTGATTTGATCGTAAATTTGCAAATTAGGTTAAGTCTATTAGAAATTCTCGCATATACTGATTGACCAATTCAGGCTGTTCTTGCTGCACCCAATGGCCACAATTAGGAATATACTTAATTTGAAAGTTTTGGACATAAGCTGCGGTGTCATAGGTTAGTTCCTTGCCGAGTGCAGTGTCATTTTCTCCCCAAATCATCAGTGTTGGCACTTCCAAAACGCCCCAACTTGGATTTAGCATTCTCTGCTGAAAAATATTGCGGTAATAGTTCAACATTGCTGTCAGGGCACCGCGTTTTGCAGCAGCATTTTTATATGCCTCAATATCCGCTTTGGTGAAAGCACTCTTGTTAACTGCTGTACCTTTAAAAGCTGTTTCAATAGCTTGGTAGTCGGAAGATTGTAAAAGTAATTCTGGTATCCACGGTAGTTGAAAGAGGAATATGTAGTTGCTACGTAGCAACTGTTGGGGAGTGCGTAACCCTTGGGCAAATTTGGCAGGATGAGGCAGGTTAAGAATAATTAATTGTTCTAACATTTCGGGGTGAGTGTATGCAAAATTCCAAGCGATCGCACCTCCCCAATCATGTCCAACTAAAACACACTTTTGGTATCCTAATCCTTTGATTACTCCCTCAACATCTTTGATAAACTCATCCATGACATAAGCTGATTGCTCATTTGGTTTATCACTATCGTTGTAACCACGCAAGTCAAGGGCGACTACTTTGAAATTTTGGGCAAATTCTGGTATTTGATGCCGCCAAGAGTACCAAAACTCTGGAAACCCGTGCAACATCAACATTAATGGCCCTTCACCTTGGGTAACATAGTGTAGTTTTACTCCATTGGTAGTTATATATTCGTGTTTCCAAGAACTTTCTATTAGAGACATAATTAATCAAAATTCAGGATTAAAAAGTACTAAATAATAATACTGCACTTAATAACTGTAATAGTATTTTGAGGAGTCTTACATCTATTAAAAGACAGTATTACGATAGTGATTTTTTGCAAAAACATTAGATAATTTGCCCTGGGGTAGATGTGAATTGTGGGTAAATTTTGGTAAAGGATAGATATAATAATTCTTCCCAAATACTATGACACAACAGTTGACAAACCATGCTTCATTGTGGGTTGAGCGACTGGGACGATTTGGCTATGTTTCCAAGGGAGTAGTTTACGGTATAGTTGGACTACTGGCAGCACAGGCGGCTTTTGGCAACGGTGGTAAAACAACTGATACCCAAGGCGCTCTCCAAACAATCGTTAACCAGCCATTTGGTAAATTTTTGCTGGCTTTAGTTGCAATTGGCTTGATTGGATACGTAATCTGGCGTTTTGTACAGGCAATTAAAGACCCAGAAAATAAAGGTAATGATGCCAAAGGTTTGGCAGTACGAATTGGTTACGCAGTTAATGGCTTGATTTATGCAAGTTTAGCCTTAAGTGCTGTGAAAATTGTTATGGGTACAGGCGGCGGTAAAAATAGTAGTGATTCTACTGAAGATTGGACAGCACGTTTGCTTTCTCAACCTTTTGGTCAATGGTTAGTTGGAACTGCGGGGGTGTTTGTAATTGCTCTAGGTTTCTATCAGTTTTATCAAGCTTTTAGTGGGAAATTTCGTAAAGAACTCAATTTAACTCAGTTAAGCAACAAAGAAGCTCAATGGGTAATGAGGATTTCCAGATTTGGTTTGGCGGCACGGGGTATAGTATTTTGTATTATCGGTTGGTTTTTAATTGAAGCAGCAAGGCAATCTAACGCCGCTACCGCCGAAGGTTTGGATGAAGTATTACAGACGCTAGCGCAACAGCCTAACGGGGTATGGCTTTTGGGTATTGTGGCGTTAGGTTTGGTTGCCTATGGAATTTACACAATAATACAGGCTCGGTATCGTCGGCTAGTCAATGTTTAGATGGTGCGGTGCTGAGAATTTCAATCAAACAGAATTCAGGAGTCAGAATTCAGTATGGGTATTGTGTATGATTGGCGGACGAATAATCGGGTTTAAAACCCCCACAAAACAAGAAAGTTTGGTCCACTAATTGCTTCTGACTCCTGAATTCTTCTTCAAAGAAATGGCAATAATAGAAACCCGTGGTATCTGGCTGACCACTACTGATAGTAAAGTTCTCAGGTCAAAGCAACGTATTGCTGAGGCAATGGATTTTCTAGCAGAGACGGGATTTAATGTGGTGTTTCCCGTTGTTTGGAACAAGGCAGTAACTCTGTATCCCAGTCAAACAATGCAGCAGACATTTGGAGTCGAAA
Source organism: Nostoc sp. LEGE 12447 (assembly GCF_015206985.1). NCBI lineage: Bacteria > Bacillati > Cyanobacteriota > Cyanophyceae > Nostocales > Nostocaceae > Nostoc > Nostoc sp. LEGE 12447. The sequence goes on from NZ_JADEXT010000002.1 coordinate 454,220, forward strand.
TTGACCCTATGTCTGTAGGTCGTGACCCTTTAGAAGAGGTGGTAGTTGAGGCGCGGCGAGTTGGATTGAAAGTCATTCCTTGGTTTGAATACGGTTTTGCCAGTTCCTACAATTTGAATGGTGGTGTACTTTTACAGAAAAAACCGGAATGGGCTGCGCGTGATTTTAACGGCAACTTACTAAATAAAAATGGCTTTGAGTGGTTGAATGCCCTCGACTCACAGGTACAGGAATTCTTCTTGAATTTGGTGCTGGAAGTTGTAAAGAATTATGATGTGGATGGTATCCAAGGTGACGATCGCTTGCCAGCATTCCCCTGTGAAGGTGGCTATGATGAGGGAACTGTCAGCCGCTATCGCCAGGAATTCGATCGCAATCCACCAGAGAATCCCAAGGATAGGCAATGGTTACAGTGGCGTGCAGATATTCTGACTGAGTTTTTGGCGCGTCTCTACGGGGAGGTAAAAGCAGTTAATCCTAATTTGCTAGTAGCGATCGCACCTAATATCCATGATTGGGCATTCCAGGAATATCTGCAAGACTCACCCGCATGGCTGAAGCGGGGAATAGTTGATATGATTCAGCCGCAGATTTACCGCCGTGACTTTGGGAGTTACGCTGCGATCGCTGATAAACTAGTAAACCAGCAGTTCACAGATACGACACTGCCGAAGTTAGCACCGGGAATACTGATGAAGCTTGGCAATTATTGTATTAGTCCAGAATATCTGGTGCAGGCAATTGAATACAATCGCCAACTTGGGATTCAAGGAGAGGTATTCTTTTTTTACGAAGGTTTGCGCGAAAATAACAATACCCTAGCTAAAGTTTTGCGAAATGGGCCCTATGCTAAGTCTGCATCATTTCCCACTCTGTCAGATTTGAGTGCGGGTGGTGTAAATAACAAGAGGACATCTTCAATTTGGCAAAGGTTGTTAAAAAAGATTTTTTAAGGGAAAAGGCGCGTGGAATTTCAATTATCGGTGGAACAGGTAATTAAAACTCTAAAAGAAGATTTACCAACACTTTTTGAAAAAGATATTTCTTATGACATTTATACAGATGATATCTACTTTAAAGACCCAGTAAATACATTCAAATACAAATTTAACTATCGCATTATATTTTGGACTTTGCGATTTCACGCTCGGCTATTTTTTACCCAAATTTACTTTGATGTACATGAGGTTTATCAGTCAGCCGAAGATACGATTTTAGCAAAGTGGACGGTGCGGGGAGTGTTGCGGGTTCCTTGGAAAGCTGGGTTGCTTTTTAATGGCTATTCAACGTATAAACTCAACCAAGATAACTTGATATATGAGCATATCGACACATGGGATCGTAAACCTGGAGAGATTTTACGGCAGTTTTGGCAAAGGGGAAAGATGGCTAATTAGCTATTGGAAAAATGACCCTTACTTTTAACTCAAACATTTACAGCCAATTGCTATCTCAACATCAACCTCGGATTATCAAGACAGAAGAGGAAAATGAGAAGTTTTTAGAAACTGTTGAAGAATTGCTTTCTCGTTCCCATCTAACTCTTGAAGAAGATGCTTTGTTGGAATTATTGGTAAAACTGAGTGAGGATTTTGAAGATAAGCACTATCAGCTTAATTCCTCAACACCTCGCTCAAGACTCTTGCATTTGATGGAAGCTAGAACTTTGGAACAAGCTGATTTGGTAGAAATTCTGGGTTCAAGCGAGATTGTTACTAAAATCATGAATGGCGAACTAGAAATCACTAAAAAACAAGCTGAGGCTTTGGGAAAGTTTTTTCACGTTGATGCAAGTTTGTTTATTTTATAAGCTGATTTTTCAGGATTTTATAAGTTTACGAATGCTAATTACTTTACCAAAATCTAACTTTCATCTTTTAACCTCAATTATTCTCTTCCTAGAGTCATAAAAAGAAGTTAACATAATAAAACACAGTAACTACTTCTATATACTCAGTTCAGTTTCATCTACTCAAGCTATGATATTGCTTCTACTGTAAGTTCTTCTTCAAGAATAGTGAATTTTTGTAATTTCCCTTTAATTTGACTAGCACTTTTAGTATTGAATTGATATATATTAACAATAATAATAAAATACGTTTTTCCATTAAAAAATATTCTGACTGGAAAATTAGAGTTTCCATAATTTGTAACTATATCTATTTCAGCATTATCAAAATTGAATAAGAATAAATAGCCTATCGATTTATTGTAATCATTTGCATATTTAACTATTTGCTTGAAGCCATCTATTATTCTATTCTTACCATAATTATTATTATTTCTATCAAAAATTTTGACTTCTAGTACCAATGGATCTTTGGTATTTAAAAGACTTACTATATCTGCTTCACCCGATGGCGATGGAGGTTGTGATAATGGATAATCAATACCTTGGTCAAATAGAAACTTTCTTAAATCTTTATCTAAAACTTTCTCTTGTTTACCTTGTTTATCTGGATTACCTTGATTATCCTCATAAAGTTTGCGAAGTTCCTCTTTAAAAAACCATTCACATCGTTGCTTATATTTTTCTAACAGATATAAAACTGTACTACTTTCATCAAGTTTATCTTGGATGTAATATACTAATGGATCAATATATTGAGATACAAACAATCTTGGTCTTTCTGATGGCTGCGTAGTGCCATCAATCACAGAGGAATTTAAATATAAAGGTGTATCATCATCTTGTAAGATTTTTAATAAATTATAATGATATATTACACGCTCAGTTTCATCTACAAACTTTTTATTTTCAAATATAGAAAAAAGCATCCCAGCTCTTAGTGCATCTCTACATTTTTCTCTAGGATTAATTCCAGAACTATCAGTTACTATTTGTAACTCTAATAATATAGAGTTGAGAACGGATGTATTTTCTAATTTTTCTAAAAAATAATCTAGTTGTCTATGTAGTTGATTGTAATGTGCATTAGCAACCCTGTTTCTCCATTCTTCAATATTATTACGTAGAGATTTATTAATATACATTTTGAGATTTATAGAAAAGAATTAGATTCAATTATAAGGTGCGTTAAAGTGAAGCCAAAGACACCATTTTCAAATTACCGTATCAGGTGTGTTAGGTTTCACTAAAGCACCGTCCTACTTCTTCACCGCCGGATATTGTTTCAACACCTGCTTTAAATATTGCCCAGTATAAGACCTGGGATTTTTTGCAACTTCCTCTGGTGTACCCACAGCAATCAATTCTCCCCCTTTGTCGCCACCTTCTGGCCCCAAATCTATCACCCAATCAGAACAACGAATTACATCTAAGTTGTGTTCAATTACTAATATTGAATTACCTTTATCTACCAATCTTTGCAACACATCTAATAATTTGTGAACATCGTAGAAAGATAACCCTGTTGTCGGTTCATCAATTAAATAAAGTGTCTTACCTGTGGCGCGTCGAGATAGTTCTGTTGCCAATTTTACCCGTTGCGCTTCACCACCAGATAAAGTAGTCGCAGGTTGTCCTAGTTGGACATAACCCAACCCGACATCAAATAAAGTTTGCAAACGCGCGATCGCTTTGGGTATATTCTGGAAAAAGTCCAAACTTTCCTCAACTGTCATTCTCAGAACATCAGAAATTGACTTATCTTTGTACTTCACCTGCAAAGTCTCGCGGTTGTATCTTGCACCTTTACAAATTTCGCATTGCACGTAAACATCCGGGAGAAAGTTCATTTCAATAACATTCACACCCTGTCCGCTACAAGCCTCACAACGTCCACCTTTAACGTTGAAGGAAAATTGTCCAGGTTTGTAACCCCTAGCTTTGGCTTCTACTGTTTGGGAAAATACATCCCGAATGGCATCAAAAATTCCTGTGTAAGTTGCAGGGTTAGAACGTGGCGTGCGTCCAATTGGAGATTGATCGATAACGATCGCTTTATCAATCGCGTTTAATCCCTGAATTTTATCCAAATGTCTGGGTAAGGGAACTTTCTTTGTTAAATGGTGTTGCAGAGATGGATATAGTAATTCGTTAATCAGTGTAGATTTGCCAGAACCAGACACACCAGTGATCGAGACGAGTTTACCTAGCGGAATGTCTACATCAATATTTTGTAGATTGTTGCGATGGGCATTTTTAATTCCCAAACTACGCCCATTTCCTTCTCGGCGTTCTGCTGGTGTGGTAATTACTCGCCTTCCTGATAAATATGCACCCGTTAAAGAATCTTCTGCTGCTAATAATGCCTGAAAATCACCTTGGGCGATAATATTTCCACCGTGAATTCCTGCACCAGGGCCAATATCAACTATATGGTTAGCTGCGCGAATTGTTTCTTCATCGTGTTCAACGACAATCAATGTATTACCCAAATCACGCAATTTCGTTAAGGTTTTAAGCAACCTGCCATTATCTCGTTGATGCAAACCAATACTCGGTTCATCTAAAACGTAGAGAACTCCTGTTAAACCAGAACCAATTTGCGTTGCTAGACGAATTCGTTGGGCTTCGCCACCGGAAAGGGTCATGGCGGGACGGTCAAGGGTGAGATAATCTAAACCTACATCCAACAAAAATTGCAATCTTGCTTTGATTTCTCGCAGGACTAAATCAGCAATTTGTAACTGGCGATCACTCAACTTAAATTGCTCAATTCTCTCCCGACAATCCCGAATTGATACGGTAGTCAATTCTAAAATTCCATATTGTCCCAACTTCACTGCCAAGGCTTCAGGTTTTAATCGTTTTCCCTTACAAACTTCGCACGGTTGATCGATTAAATACTGCTCTAATTTTTGTTTAATTAATTCCGAACCACCTTCATACTGCCGTTGCAAAATTGGAATAGCACCTTTAAAACTCTGCTTCCTTTGCGCTTCTGCGGCTCGTTCATCTTTCTCGCCATAGAGAAGAATTTGCTGCTGTTCTTCTGTCAGCTTGCCCCAATTTGTCTGTAACTCAAACCCATAAATCTGTCCGACGCTATAGAGTAATTCCAAGTAATAAGAATTATCTTTTTCTGACCAAGGCGCGATCGCAGCATAAACTGGCGCTTCCCAGTCAGGTACGATCAAGTCTGGCGCAAATCTTCTTAAAGTCCCGATGCCGTGACAGTGTGGACAAGCACCATAAGGAGAGTTAAAGGAGAACAATCGCGGTGATAATTCCTCCATTACTGCGCCATGTTCTGGACAAGCAAAGTTTTCCGAAAATACTAATTCTTCTTCTTTTTCTTGTCCGTCGTCACCAAGCAAACTCACCAGTATGGCTGCAATCCCACCCGATTGCTTGAGACACGTAGACAAAGAATCAACCAAACGCTCTTGGATATCAGCTTTTTTCACCAAGCGGTCAATTACCACTTCGATGGTGTGGGTAAAATTTTTATCCAATTCAATAGAATCTGACAGTTCGCGGATCTCGCCATTGATTCGCACGCGGACAAAACCTTGAGATGCCAGGCTTGACAAAAGCTTCCGGTGTGTGCCTTTTTTCCCCCTGACAACGGGTGCAAGGATTTGGAAGCGGGTGCGGTCTGGTAATTCCATGATGCGATCGCACATCTCATCGATTGTCTGGGGTGCAATACAGCGATCGCATATCGGACAATGGGGTTCGCCAGCGCGACCAAATAACAGCCGCAAATAGTCGTAAATCTCTGTCACTGTACCCACAGTGGAACGGGGGTTATGAGACGTTGACTTTTGGTCAATAGAAATAGCTGGACTTAAGCCTTCAATGGCTTCTACATCCGGCTTATCCAGTTGTCCTAAAAATTGCCGGGCGTAGGCGCTGAGGGATTCTACATAGCGACGTTGCCCTTCAGCGAAAATGGTATCAAAGGCTAGGGAAGACTTACCAGAACCAGAAACGCCAGTGAATACGATTAGGCGATCGCGTGGCAATTCCAAGTCAATATTTTTCAGATTATGCTGCCTAGCACCCCGAATCCGAATGGTATTCTGGCTGTTGTGGCTGGGGTACGGAAGATGTCCATTCAAGGATGCTGCTAGCTGTTTGTCTGACATATTGGGCGGCGAAGAAGGAGTTTCTTATGAAACAGTCCTTAATAATACTATCTTTAATTAGTTTATAGTAGAACAATCGTACTGTTTTAGTTAGTTATCGTTTCAGATTCATGGCGCAGACATCCTTAAGAGTCGGCTAATTTGGAAGCATCCCGATTAAATATCCTTCTGAGGGCGAATATGGTATCGCAAATCCAACCGCCGACCCAGCCAGAGGTCATCTACCTAGATAGTGACGAATAACTAGTTGCTAATAATACCATACAGTTTGGCTGGATTGTAGAAATTAAGCAGAATATAGAGTGGCTATTTGCTGACTTAACTGAAAACTTCAAGCTTTGAACTCGGAACTTTGACCTTTTTGCTCGGTCATTGGTGTTCGGAACTCGGAAGTTCGACCTTTTTACTCGGTCATTGGTGTTCGGAACTCGGAAGTTCGACCTTTTTACTCGATCATTGGTGTTCGGAACTCGGAACTTTGACTTTTTTGCTCGGTCATTGGTGTTCGGAACTCGGAAGTTCGACCTTTTTGCTCGGTCATTGGTGTTCAGAACTTGAAACACCGAGTTCAGAAATGCGTAGGCGTAGCCCGTCGTAGACATCGCATTTCTTTTTTAGTGAGCGATCACCTGACATACTATATTTAAACTCAGCATTACGGCAGGCGATCATATTTTCTCATCTCCCTACTGCCTTTAATGTCCAATTTGGTAGGGTGTGTTAGCGATAGCATAACGCACCGAAAGTATTGGAATGGTGCGTTGGTCAAGGGTATAAGTAAGGCATCCTATGAGCTTACTTTAATTGTTTTTGGCAATATATAATGTTTTTATTGACATGATGTGTCTGCTCTGGTGAAAGGTGCAACCTGTGAACGCTAGTTATACGTTAACTAGAAATATTTCTGGATTATATAAATTATGAAATTTGTTTTCTCTATACCTTCTTTATTAGCTTATGCATCATCTATTGTGCTGCTAGGTTTTTCGCTACCATTAGTTGCACAAATATCAGCTTCTAATGCCTCTACTGACTGCCAAACTTCTATGCCACCACATCTTAATACAATAGACGACTTCATAGGGATGGGACACTTTCAAGAAGATTGCCAAAAAGACTCACTCGCTGCGGTTTCTTCTTTCACGCAGGCAATTCGGCTAAATCCTAAAGCTAAAGAACCCTACTATCATCGTGCCAATGCTTACCATGCACTTGGAAACTATAAAGCCGCAGTAGTAGACTATACCGAAGTAATTAGGCAAAATACAGGTAGGCTTGGTTTTAGTAGTCCTGCATACTGGAATAGGGCTAGAGCTTATGAAAAATTAGGCGAAAAACAGAAAGCGATTTCAGATTTGACTCAATTAATTGGTGATAGTAGTTCCAATGTTGATGAGTACTTATTAAGAGGTAATCTTTACAAGGATTTAGGGAAGAAAGAAAGTGCGAGGGCAGATTACAAGGCAGCAGAAAACCTTTTACAACAATATTTAAGTGGGTCTTTCGGAAGTGGTTTTCAAGATCCTTTATATCAAGAGATGCTGGAGAAAGTAAGAAATAATTTATCACAATTAAATTAATAACCAAAATAGGCTATTAGAGAATGTTTTAAAAGTCATGATTGATGTATCAAATATTTTTACTCCACCTTAACCCTCCCCTTATTCCTATCCATTATAAACATCTTTCTTAATCAGAATATTGACAAAAAAGAGAAGTTGTGTGTGAGGATGGAAGTCAAAAAATCACCAGTGAGTAGAGAAAATGGGCATTAGAATTAACAGAGTTTGAAAAAGCCAAATTTTCCCATAGCAACTTGCTGTAAAAAACTAATTATCAGCATTTGATAGTTATAAAAATGACAGCATTTTTCACAAGTGTGAAATACACATAATTATAGGGGGACAATATTTTGTGCCCCTATAGCGTTTCGTAATCACACATGAGGTATATCATAGTCTTCTCCTCGCTTGCGGGGATAAGGTTAGGGGTGGGGTTCTTGTACATCACTTAACCGAGAACCGCTATAAAGGTGTAGTCTATTTAATTGGAAACGACTGTAATCTTTAGCCAGATGCAACCTAATTAATCTTAATTTCCGGTTTTTTGTTGACAACTTGCGTTTAAATCTAAGCTTTGACATTCTCTAGCTTCCAGCAATTGCCTAACCGCACTACCAGGCTGACAACTCATCAAAGTTGCCCCCATCGCAGCTAGTGTAATAACAGTGGCTAATCCCAGAACTGTAGCTCGTTTTCTAAGTTGGATTGTACTGATTAAATTATCTATTCCAGTGGCAGTACCAACAACCTCAATTGGCTCAAGTGCTTTTAAAGCAATAGCCGCATTATTATAGCGACGGTTTCGGTTAGGTTCTACAATTGTCATTAACCACCATCGAAAACGCGGACTTATTTGAGGAACTAATTGCTGGAAATTAAAGCGGTAGTTATCATCAATTAATTTTCCAATATCAACAGAACGGGTATTAGTAAGTAAGCAAATTAGTGTTGCTCCCAAACTATATAAATCTGATGCCTCAGTCAGGGAATGACCAAACTGTTCTTCTGGTGGCATAAAACCTGGGGTTCCTGCGACAAAGCTGCTAAGAGCTATTTTTGCACCCTGTATCCTAGCTAATCCAAAATCAACTAAATAAGCATTTAGTTGCTCATCAACCAAAATATTCTCTGGTTTGATATCCCGATGAATAATTGGCGGAACTTGCTTTTGTAGATAAACCAAAAGCTCTAAAATTGACAGAGCAATTTGCTTAATTTCTTCTGGATGAAAGCTGTTTTTTAAGCCTAAAGACGGGGCATTTTTATGTTCCTGTACCAGATAAAAAGCCCCTGGTATTTCAAAAGAATCTATATAGCGAGGGATGCGAGAATGATTGAGTTGCTGCAAAATTTCGATTTCGCGCTGATATGCTTTCACACCTGACAAATCAGCATCGGCCCGAGCAAAACAAAACTCTTTAATCACTACCTGTTGCTTAGAGTTGAGGACATTAGCTAAATAAGTAATTCGTCCCCCTTCTCGGTTGCGTCCTAGTTCGCTGATAACTTGATAGCCTTGTTGAGAAAAATCTGGATGGTGATTTGAGGGAATTACCTCTTTATGTCCATTACGCACATCAAGCTCCATTACACACCATACGAGTTTGATTCTGTCAAGATGCAATTAGAAAGATTAAGAGCCACTCACCCAGATTGTTAGCTCCATTTCTACTCTGCATAGGCCAAGACGCATGGACAGAAAATATCTTTGCATTTGCGTCTTGGCATAAAATTACTAATTTTGCGTTAGCCAATCGATAATCTGAGCATTGACAACATCTGGAACCTCATCGTGCGGACAATGACCGGCATTAGGAATGGGGACTATTTTGATTTCTTTGCCATTCTCACGCGCCTGTTCGTAAATCTTTGCCCCAGTAATTGGTGTCCAAGGATCATCAGCACCCCAAATTACTAATAAAGGACGTTCTACTTTGGGCAAAAGTTCCTCTGGGCTTGGGCCAGGAGGGGCTGTGAGAATGGAAGCAAAGACTTGTTGCGCTCCTGGGTCGCAAGAGGGTGTATAAAGTAAATCGACTAATTCATCGGTGACGGCTTGGCGATCGCGGTAAACTTGGTAGAGGGTACGGCGAATTTGGGCTTTTTGGCGGATGCGATTATAGACAAATTTACCTGTAATTGGCGATCGCACAAACCGATTAAAAGCTGCCATCACCATCCGTAGCGGCGGGTTCAATTCGTGGGGACGATGACTTAAACCACCCGCAGAGTTAATCAAAATACCACCAGCAGCAATTTCTGGATGTTCTACCAGTACTATTAAGCTCAAAAGTGCGCCGATGGAGTTGCCAATAAATACAGCAGGTTCGTGTATATGTGCTGTGCAGAAATCTTTCAGCAGTTCCACCCAAACTTCCACGCTGTAATCAATAGGCGCTTTATCGGAACCACCAAAACCTAAAAGGTCTATGGCAAATACTTGGTAGCCAGCATCAGCTAAAACTGGGATATTTTTACGCCAGTGTCCAATGGAAGCACCGAAGCCGTGAACCAGTACCATAGGTCGTCCAGTACCCATGACAGTGTACTGAATTTTGTAGCCCTGCCAAGTCCAAATGAATTTTTCAAAAGCGTCTTGAGTTGCAAGCTGTTGTGTAGTTACAGTCATTAATAAGATTCATAAAGTGTATCTTCAAATATATTAATGTTCTCTGACCTCATAACTCGCCACTGATTAGATGTTAGTTTCATCCACGCCAAGGGATTAATGAGTCAAGGGATACCAAATACCCCTGTGATTTTTTAGACGAATGGTAGTGTGAGATGAAATACATGAATCAAAGTTACTTTGCTCAAATTAGCCAATTTGTTCTAGCTGCAACCTCTGTGGCAATATTTTCGCCAATAGCTTCTGCATCTGCAACTTCAGGGTTTGCTACCACCGTCGCCCAAATATCTGATAATTCCACAAATCAACAACTTTTAGCCGATAAAAAAGTAGAAACCAGGAGTCGTACTACTATTGAGCGGCAAACTATCACTACAGAAAGCCGCAGTAGTAGTGTTTCTGCAAAAGGCAAAAAAACAGGTTTTAGCCTTGCCATTTGGGAACCGTCCGGTAACTTGTCTGAAGTGATTGCTCGCATTTCTGTCAAGAGTAAGGGTGGCAAGGGCTATTTAAAAGAGCGGTTTTTGGGTGATTACAAGTACAAGATTAAGCAAAAAGCAAAATTTGCTAAGGGGTTAAAAGCTAGCGATCGCATCGTCGTGCGATTGTATGATGTTCAAAACCGCTTTATTGGCTATAGCGAATTTGAATGTTTGTCGGCAAATACCACAGTTAACCTGGTTTTGTCAGCCAAACCTACAGAATACCAAGTTGTTCGTACTGTTTATGGTGTTGATGCTGACCAAAACGGCACTATTGACGCAGGTACCACCACCTACGACTACTTCACCCAAGTCAGCGACCAGCGTGTTAGTTTCCTCAGCAGTTCCCAAACCTTCCAAGGTAGTCAGTTCCAAGTAGAAGGTTTGTCAACAATTCCAGGTACTAGCGTTTATCCCGTCTCTTTCACTCAGGGTGAGTATGCTTTAGTGCGTCAGTCGTTCGTGAGCGTCTTTAGTTCCGACTTAGCAGAGGCTTTGCAAGCTACTCCTGGCAGCTTAGTGCAGGTGATTGAAGTCAGCGATAACTCTAGCTACGACATCAGCCAAATGCTGATGAATTATCGCCAAGTCGGGATATCTCGCGCTCTCCAGGTTGGGTTTTCTGATGTTTCCACAGACTACTGGGCTAAAGATTTTATTGCCGAATTGGCCTCAATGGAAATTCTCGAAGGTTTTCCTGATGGGACTTTCCGCCCGGATGCACCAGTAACTCGCGCTCAATTTGCGGCAATGTTGCGGAAAGCGTTTACCAAGGGGAAAATTCGTCGAGCGATCGCTTTTAAGGATGTTTCAACTCAATATTGGGCTTACAATGCCATCAGCGAAGTTTATCAAATGGGCTTTTTAAACGCTGTTATTGGCAAAGGTTTTAACCCTAGCCAAAGCCTTTCTCGCCTTGACATTTTGGTAGCATTAGCCCAGGGATTAAATTATAAAACCAGTGGTTCAACAGATACAATCTTATCTGTTTACAGCGATGCAACTAGTATTCGTAGTGAATATCGCAGTCTGATTGCAGCTTTGACACAACGCGGTATAGTCGTCAACTATCCCAATGTGAACTTGCTAAATGTTGAACGGGTAGCAACTAGGTCTGAAGTATCTGCTTTGCTATACCAAGCCCTATCTAGCACCGGAGAGGTAGCAAGCATTTCCTCGCAGTATGTCGTTGGAGGACAACAACAACAAGTTGCAGTAGAGGAGCAGACTGAAACTTCGACAGAGGGCGTAAAACCACGTCGCCACTGTAACCAAGGAATTGGTAATGGTTCTGAGGGATGTGACCCTGGCAATTCCCGCCCTCACGGTGGTAGTAACGATGAAGGTGGACGTACTCCTGGTAAGAAGTAACACTATTTTTTTAAGAGACGCGATTAATCGCGTCTCTAGCTTGCTCAACTGTAAAACTAATTTCCTGACCATAGGAAATTTCCAGTGTATGACCATCAGGGTCTCGAATATAAGCCCAGTAACCAACCGGAAAGCCCCAGTCATTTGGGCCATCTAGCAGTATTTCCTCAGCGCGTGCCTCATTGCACAGGCGATCGATTTCCCCACGATTCTGATAAGCTACCCCAAGATGGGATTGTGGTGACAGTGCGCCTTCTACTTTAGCTGCTTTAATTAGGACAATTACAAAAGGTCTAGTCAGGTCACTAATCCAAGCAACATCTGATTTAGTTGCTTGATCAATGCGATGATGCACGACTGTCATCTGGGCATACTTTGCATAAAATGAGATACTTGCATCAACATCACTGACTGCAAGTGCAATGTGAGTAAAACCAAGATCAGACATAAAAAAACCCCGTGTGTAGACTTAACTGGACGAATTTAGGTATTGGTCTGAGTGCTTACTAAGAAAGCTGACACGATTGATAATGAAGGTAGGCGTTATCTTCACAAAATTTATGTTTTTAACTTGGTTTGACAGCAACTCTTGGTTACTAGAAATTGGTGGGAAAAGAATACTGATTGACCCTTGGCTGGTTGGTTCGTTAATTTTCAGCAATTTGGATTGGCTGTTTAAAGGTTCGCGATCGCAAAATCGTCCAATCCCAGATAATATTGATCTGATTCTGCTCTCTCAAGGTTTAGAAGACCACGCTCACCCACCAACGCTTCAGGTACTCGACCACAGCATCAAAGTTGTAGCCTCTCCCAATGCTGCTAAGGTCGTACAGCAGTTAGGTTATACCCAAGTTACTACTCTCGCTCATGGTGAAACTTTCACTTTAAATAATCAAGTTGAAATCAAAGCTTTCCCCGGTTCGCCAATTGGCCCCACTTTGGTAGAAAATAGTTATCTTCTCAAAGAATTGGAAAGTGGTTTAACTGTATACTACGAGCCTCACGGTTATCATTCTCCACAACTTCAGGAATCTGCACCCATCGATGTCGTGATTACACCGTTTATTGATATGACGTTGCCTTTGCTTGGGTCGATTATTAAAGGTAAAAATAGCGCTTTGGAAGTAGTGAAATCGTTACAACCTCAAGTAATAATACCTACGGCGGCTGGTGGTGATGTGGCGTTTGAAGGGTTGCTGATGAAACTTATTCAGACTAAAGGAACTGCTGAAGAATTTCGTTCGTTACTAGAGAAGAACAATATTTCAACACGGGTACTTGAGCCGAAACCAGGCGATCGCTTTGAACTACCATTAGAAAAACGAGCATTAGCAATTTAAGTTGCACCTAGCCTAGCGATTAGAAATCGTGGCTTTACAAACAAAGTTCGCCTGGATTATAGCGGTTCTCGACCCAGTTAAGTACAATTTTGACCTCTCTCCAAACCTCTCTCCTAAAAGGAGAGAGGCTTTGAATTGTTCCCCCTTCCCGCTTCGGGAAGGGGGTTAGGTCTATTTGCATACCTGTACCTCACCGGATTGAAAATGGCTATAACGGAAAATCAAAGGTTTAGCTAACCTGCGGAGGCAGGTTTTGTCTGTGTAGCTGCGACTTCTAGTCGCCAGGACTTTAATGGTTGCGGTGTGATGAAAGCTAATTTTTTCCCATAGCTGAATTATCTTGCATATACACTTCTCTAACCGGAAAAGGAATTTGAATTCCTGCTTGCTGATAGCGTTTGTGTAATTTTTTCACAAATAAATGTTTTCCAATCCGTTGATCAAAGTATTCACTGACGCGCATATAAAGCGTAAAATCTATACTAAAATCATTAAAAGTATGAAATCTGATATATGGTTCACTTTCTTTTAACTCCGGTGCAATTTCTTGCATGACTTCTTTGGCAACTTCTACAGTCACTTTTTCAACTTGTTCCAAATCGCTATCATAACTTACGCCCACATCCATTGTTAAAGTAATTTCTTTTGCGGGTAAATGATAGTTAGTGAAAATTGCCGAAGACAATTTAGAATTAGGAACAATAACGACATTATTGGAAATTTCTTTAATTGTCGTATTCCGCCAAGAAATATCTATGACATATCCCTCATGCCCAGCATCTAACTTTACATAGTCTCCGGTTCTAACTTGCTTAGAAATAATTAAGTAAAACCCAGAAAATAAATTTGCAAGTGTGTCTTGAAGTGCCAAACCAACTGCTAGACCACCAATACCTAAAGTTGTGATTATCGGGGTAATTTGAACACCCACCGTTTGCAGTATGATTAATGTTCCCAAAACTAAAACAGTAATTTTAGCAAGGTTAGAAATTAGTGATGTGGGAACCCCTTCTGTTCTGCGAATAAATAAATTAACAAAACCAGCACTCAATCTTGCTAAAACTAGGGTTACTGAATACAGCAGTGCGATCGTCATAACTTTTTGCAGTACGATCGCAATATCTGGTTTGAGTGGTGCGCTCAGAATTGCCCAAAAAAAACCGGCAATGACAAACCAAATAAATGTCATGCGGTGCAGAGAGTGAAATATAATGTTTCCCCCCGCAATTCGTTTATTATTAACGAATATTTCCAGTTTTTTGAAGATAACTTTTTCACCAATTATTCCAGCCAGTAAGCCAGCTAGAATAAATGTTATCGGCGGAATCCATTCCATCATATTAATTTAAATTTGGAATTTTAGATTTACAAGAACAGCATTTTTACTGTGATTATGGCTAAATTTTACCTTGTTGTCGGATTAGCTGCTTGAGATTGTCTTTCCTTATGGACTTGCCAATTATTTACCACCCAGATTACATTGCTCCGCTACCTGAAGGACATCGTTTCCCGATGTCTAAGTTCCGACAACTCTACGAATTGCTGTTAGCTGATGGTGTAGCGAATCAAGAACAATTTCACACCCCCGAACGTCCGCCACCAGAATTGATAGAGTTAGTCCACACCCCAAGCTACGTTCAAGCTTATTGCGAAGGAACCCTAGACCCCAAAGCACAGCGTCGCATTGGTTTGCCTTGGAGTCCAGCATTAGCGAATCGTACCTGTGTGGCGGTAGGTGGTACGATACTCACTGCAAAACTGGCATTAAGTCATGGTTTAGCTTGTAATACGGCTGGTGGAACTCATCACGCCTTTCCCAGTTATGGATCTGGTTTTTGTATTTTCAACGATTTAGCGATCGCTTGTCGCGTTTTACAAAAATTCGGACTCGTCCAAAAAATCCTGATTGTCGATTTGGATGTCCATCAGGGAGACGGTACCGCTTTTATCTTCCAAGACGACGATAGCGTTTTTACTTTCTCCATGCACTGCGAAGTCAATTTCCCCGGTACTAAACAAAACAGCGATTTGGATGTTCCTTTGCCGGTGGGAATGGAAGATGACGCTTATTTACAAACTTTAGCGAATTATTTATCAGATTTATTATCTAAAGTCAAGCCAGACTTAGTATTTTATGATGCTGGTGTTGACCCTCATATAGGCGATCGCTTGGGCAAATTAGCCTTAACCGATGCGGGCATTTTTCGCCGCGAAATGCAGGTTTTAACTACCTGTATGAGTAGCGGTTATCCCGTCGCCTGCGTCATTGGCGGGGGTTATGCTGATGATATGAAATCTTTAGTATGGCGGCATTCCTTGTTGCATCGGGCCGCTAACGAAGTTTACCATCAGTACAAACTATAGTCATTTAACGGGTAATAGAGTTTTTAAACGCAGAGGAACACAAAGGTACGCAGAGTATTACCAAATTTAATTTGTAGCAAATGGGACTAAAATCAACTTTGCGCTCCTTTGCGCCCCTTTGCGTTTAAATTTAAACACTATTTTGTTGGCAAAGGCAGTACTGGATGAACAACGGCAAACTCAGAGTCTACGAACTAGCAAAAGAATTAAATTTAGATAGCAAGAAGCTATTATTAATTTGTGAAAAACTCAAAATTGTAGTCAAAAGCCATACCAGTACAATCTCAGAATCCGATGTAGAACGCATTCGTTTAGCGGTAAATAAACTAACAGCAAAATCCTCGAAAACTACTAAAACAACCTCTGAAGATTGGGGCTATACGTTTATAGCTTCAGCAATTGATAGTTTTATCCGCCATCTTGAAGGTGAGGCTGCCTTGAAATCATATTCCGATTTTAGGGAGCGGCGCGATCGCGCCAATGAGTTAATGTTGGAATGTGTAGGAAAAAAGCCTTCTTTATTTTATGTGCGTCGCAAAGGCTCAGGGAAAGAGGCAAGAGAGGAAATTTGGGATTTAACAATAGCGACAGACTCCGATGATTTTCCATTGCCTGCAAGACTTGACAAGCTCAGAAAAACATTAGGATTTAGAGCAGCTGTACAAAAAGATGGACGCGACGGTATAAAAATACTTTCGGCTCAGTTGTTACAACCTTCACGCGGACACGCCGACAGCTACGCTATACCTTGTCGGTTGCGTTTACTGGCTAATCATCAGCATCATCTCGACATTCCGCCGGCGACATTGAAGCGCATCGCCACCGCGCCAGTTTGTGGCGAAAATGTGCCTACAGAAGATCAGTTGAAAGCTTGGAAAGCGTTTTTGCAAATTGAGGAAAAAATTGCTAAAGCACGTCAATTTTGTGTGCGTTACGTAAGTCATAACTATAACTTCAAAAGGCGGATTAGTTTTGAAATTGATGTAAACTCAGCCACCCTTGACGGCTTTTATCCAAATTCCCTCGAAGTAGATAATTTTTGGGAACGAGCAAGACGCACAAAAAACGAAGATTTAAAACTTTTTGAAACTGCTCCAGTCGGAAAAAATTGGATTAGCGGTCGTCAATTAGGAACTGTTGAAGAAGTTGATACCAACCGTTGTATTATCAGCCTCCGGCTAGAACGCGACTTAGCTGAATTCATGGCAACAGAGCGCTATAAATTACCAACTACCGGATTCTTATGTTTCGAGGCAGTTGGAGATATTCAGCAGATTCAGCGTAAGAAGAAAGCGCTAGATGATTTGAATAATGGTTACACCCAAAATCCATATTTAGGCAACTTTCTATTCGATGCTTCTCAAGCTAGACAAATCAAAAGTACTGTTGAACTTCAACCACAAGATTTATTATTATCTTCCGCTAATCCCGGGCAAAAAGCAGCAGTAGAAAAGGTACTTGCCGCCAAGGATCTTGTTCTCATCCAAGGGCCACCAGGTACTGGTAAAACTACTGTAATTGCCGAGATTTGCTATCAAATTGCGCTTCGAGGTGGGCGAACTCTAATTGCTTCGCAAGCGAATTTAGCAGTAGATAACGCCCTGAGTCGATTAGTTCACAACCCAGTGATTCGGGCAGTACGCAAGGGTAGAGCCGAAAAAGTTGGCGAAGAAGGACAGCCATTTTTAGAAGACCAAGTTATTGGCAGATGGCTAGAAAATACAGCTGATGACTGCGAAAATAATATTACCCAACGGCTCGAAAATATCAAAATTTTCAGTCAATTACTGGCATCATCACAAAGATTTACACCCTACTTCCAAGCAGAGGAAGAATTTAGCCAGCAGCAAGCAAAATTCAATAAAAATAAATTAAAGGTAGAGACAAACTTTAAAAATCAAGAAAAATCTTACAACGAAACTGTAGAAAAACAGAACAACGTTGAATCTCTAATTGCAGGTCTAGAAAATATACTAAACACTGCACCAAAGATAAATTGGGAAACTCCAGAAGTTACAGCTTTTTTGCCTCTTCTGAAACCATACACAGAAGGTAATAGTTTAGTAGAAGAATTTTTAGCAAATGTTCGTCAAACCATCAAATATACTGATGAACTTGGCTTGGTGCGTCCGGCGCTTGGTGCTTTTGGTTTAGCCGTTTGGTTGCGTGAAACTGTAGCAACAGAAAAGTCAGGATTTAAATCTGCTTTTACTCATGCTCAAGAGGCTAGTCAAGCCATCTTAGAAGTTGCAGCATCAGTGGAGGTTGTAAAACAGAATTTTGCATTGTTAAATCAAGTACAACCAGATTATCAAAAATATCTTGCCAAACTACAGAATCTACAGCAAACAATCCAGATTTGGGAAAATCGCCAACGAGAAATTGATTATATTATCTCAGCAGTAAAAGAGTGGAAATCTACAGCACCTTCTCATCTATATCAAACTTTAAAAGATTGTCAGCAATCAGGTTTACCACTAACAGAAAATTTGGTGGACTTACCACTTGGTTTATTGATGTTTGCTAATACATTAAAATTACAAATAGTACCAAAAATTTACAAAATTAATCTGCCAGAATGGGAGCTATTGACAAAAGCGATCGCTTATGAAATAGACGGAGGTTTTACCGATAGACGGGGTAAACAGCATAATTTCAGCTATTTTTTACAAGAAAATTTTAGTCAGATTCCAATGGTGCTATCAAAGAGCGATCGCACCCAATGGCAAGAAACCTATCAACAGTTTAGCAATTATCAGCTACTCAATCCCAAACAGCGAAAATTACTGGTCGAAAATACCCAGGTTTTCTTAATTAGAATGCAACGAACTTATGGCGCATCATGGGAATGGAATAATATCGATTCTACTCTCACCAAAATTACCCAAGAATTGTTAGATACTATTCTTGTAAATGCACGCCAATGCGTTTTAAAAGTCAAAACCGAAACTGAACAACAGCTTCAGTATTTACAAAGACAATTAAATGAACTTCAGAAAAATGAAATTAGCCAACAGCAAATATCCATTACTCAAATTGAGGTAGAAAAAGCACAACAAGATGCTAATTTACAACTTGGTAGAGTTATTAATATCTTGCAAGAACTGAATCAAAAAAATATACCTGCTCAATTACGCACTTTAACTGATAAATATCTCGCAACCCAATCAAATATTTGGGAGCATCCACAAGAATTCTCAAATCAAGTTAATTATTGGGTAACTTCCATTAGTCAGCTTGAAACCTTAATTTCATCCTTAGAACCTTTTGCTGTGTTGGAGATGATTAAAAATTCTCTACACGAGCATTTATCAAAACTACAAGAAGAAACTAAAATTTCTCTACAGCAACTTCAAAAATTACAAATTAGCTTAGGTGAAATAGAAGAAAAATTACAACCACAGCCATCAGATAGTTTAATACAAGAAAGAAATTGGTGGTTGACAGAATGGCAAAGAATTCCGGATAAGTTTAAGCCAGAAAATTCTGCTCCTGACTTGTTTAATATAGAGTTATTGCGCGGTGTCAATATTCAGTTTGAATCTTGGCAAAAGGAACTCGAAAAAGAAAAAAATTATCTCAACAAATATCAGAATTTTGTCCAAGATTGGATTGGAAAATTAAGACAGCCAAATGAGCGCGATCGCGACGATTTAAGGCGCATATATTTAGATAATGCTAACGTCGTTGGTATCACCTGCGTTCAAGCTGCAAATAGAGGTTTTTCGGAAGAATTTAAATCCTTTGATGTTGTCATTATTGATGAGGTTAGTAAGTGTACTCCACCAGAGTTACTAATCCCTGCCTTAAAAGGTAAGAAGTTAGTCATGGTAGGCGATCATCGGCAATTACCACCCATGCTTGACACTAGCACTTTAGAAGAAGTTGCTCAGACAATTGGCAATACACGAGACGAACTACAATTTTTAGAAGAATCACTATTTAAAAGTCAGTTTGAATCTGCTGATGAAAGCATTAAACAAATGCTAACTACACAATATCGAATGCACCCATTTATTATGGGAGCAATCAATCAGTTTTATGATGGTAAACTAGAATCTGGTATTTTGGAACCGGACACAAAACGCGCACATCATTTAGCAGGCGAAATTATCCAAGAATCTCAGCATCTTATTTGGGTAAAAACGCCTATAGAAAATCAGTTTTTGGAGCAAAGAAGCGGAACTTCTTACTTTAATACACCAGAAATTGATGCGATTGAACGTCTGTGTCAGCAGTTCGAGACTACTTGGGTTGCTAAAGTTGCTAATGGTGAACCAAAAAAAGAAATTGCCGTAATTACGTTTTATGGCGCTCAATTAAGAAAAATTGATGAACGCCTACAATCTGAACTTTTTCCTTCATTAGAGATTCGTACTGGGACAGTAGACAGATTTCAAGGTATGGAAAGACCTGTTGTAATTGTGAGTATGGTTCGCAACAACAGTAAAGGAGATGTCGGATTTGCTAAGAAACCAGAACGGGTAAATGTTGCATTTTCTCGCGCCCAAGAACTGCTGATAATTGTGGGTTGTCATAATTTGTTTACGCATCAATCAGGTAAAGTCGGAAGTATGTATTCTGAAGTGTCAAATATCGTCAGTAAACATGAAGGTTTTGTTGATGTTTCTCGCCTTTTCAGTTAAACCTATTGATGACAATCTTAAGAAGGCTATCTACTGGGCAAATTAGCCTGTGTAGGTAGAGCTTATCCAATAAACTGTATCATCTTTAGCAGTTATGCTGATAAAATGAAGTCCTTCGTTTGGCTTACTTCTTTCCAAGATTAAAGCGATAAATAATATTTTCTTTCCTGTTTCCTTTACCTACAATCCCTTTCTCCCTGTTCCCTTCAACTAAGAATTATTAAGATACCAGACATTTCTGGAAAAGAGATTGTGGCATGTGTAGTAACAAAGCACATATCACTTGATGCTTAATTTAGCTCAAGGGGGTCTAATGATTGATCGCTTTGTAAATCTAATTTTTATCGATTCTTTTGCCCTAGCAATTAACCTCACGTTTGG
This sequence comes from Nostoc sp. LEGE 12447, assembly GCF_015206985.1. Taxonomy (NCBI): domain Bacteria; kingdom Bacillati; phylum Cyanobacteriota; class Cyanophyceae; order Nostocales; family Nostocaceae; genus Nostoc; species Nostoc sp. LEGE 12447. The sequence continues at coordinate 474,992 of NZ_JADEXT010000002.1, forward strand.
TAAATTGCTTCACACTAAAATCTGTAACTATTCATGGGATGGAATGGTAAGTGATGAGCTTTCAACACCAGAAACTGGCGCTAGTTCTTCTAAATTGCCAGCATCCTTGGAGGAAGATATAACCACTCCTATTTCATAAAGCCTGCTTAAATCTTAAGTAAGGTAGGTTACAGCTTTGCTATTACGCACCGTGTTACATAGCGGTGCGTTAGCACTTTGATGAAATTTTTTGTGACAAATCATCTAGGAATATGCACCTAACACACCGTAAAATAATCTTATTTTTACTTTATAAGGGACTTCCAAGAAATAAATTATCCAAATAAACGTAGACGCGGAGAGGCTTGCCGCAGGCTACCACAGAGACACAGAGAACACAGAGAGAGAAGAGATAGAGAGAATTATTTGCGTTAGTTTTGGGATATTGTTTGATTTGGAAGTCCCTAAATAACCTCTAAGGTTTTGCGATCGCAACTTTAACCCGATTAGGAGAAAAACGCGTTACGGCAATTACAGTAGAAGTAGGAATTAAAAATGGAACACTGGCGATCGCGATCGCTTCTACACCTACGCTGCTGAATACTCCCACGATGGCCATTCCTAGGAAAATTTATAATGTGCTAATATTTGTCACTGGTGCTGGATTTGCTTGGTGGTCTATGTCGTCACCAAAGCTTATTGAAACCATAAAGATACTTTGCCTCATGGGTTACAAGTATTTGTACAAATTCAATTATCCAATCTTATTCTCTTAATGTTTCTCGCCTCTTCTGCTAAACCTATTGATGACAATCTCAAAAATTTTGTAGACGAGATAGAAGCGCAAAGTCCTAGTTTATCGGTTTTGGCAGCGCGTCAATTTCGTTACAGTTTGCGTCAAACTACTATAGAAGTAAATATCAAAGAACCCCGCCAGTTTAACGTACTCGAAGAATTTATTATCCGCGCTGCGATTGAATTTCAACCTTCACCAACAGAGGATGAATTAGCCTCTGTACTTGGACTGGATTCTGTATTTATCAAAACTACTACTGCAACTCTTCGCTCATTACAAACTCTATCACCAACATCACCAATTACAGTTACTTCTGAAGGTCGCTCATTTTATGAAAAAGGGTCTGTACCACAGCCGCCATATCCTGTACAGCTTAATGCTATTACAGACCCTTTAAGTGACAAAATAACCTTTCAAGCTGAATCACTAAGTGAGGCAGTGATAAAGTTGCCAGACTTGGCAGATTTTATCACTATTGATCATACAATTACTGATATCTCTTCTTTACAACTTGAGGAAATCCAAAAAAGTATTCAGGCTTCAGATTTAGCACTTCATGTCCCAGAAGAGGGAAAAATCGTTACTTCTTATAAGGCATTAAATCCAACTCAAAAATTTTGGAGAAAGATATCGCTTTTCGTTATCTTCGATGCCCTTGAAGATAAATTAACCATTCAAATAAGAAATGGAAAACAAATTTTAGAGTCAGCATCAAATTGGTTAGAATCTCTACACGCTCAAGGTAAGATATCCTTGCAAGCATTATGTAAGTTATCAACCGAAACAATCAATTTTGAACGTGAAGCCATTTTCAAACATAAAAATACTGAAATAGAAGCTAGACTTGAAAATATTCGCCAAAAAGCGCTAAAACCTGCGATAAAGGCTGGTAAAAAAGTAGATAAATCTCCAGTGGTAGGTGAAGTTGTACAGTTACGCGACGGACAAATTAGCCAAGTTTTCTCAGAAGTTTTGAATTCTGCTAAAAGTCAGGTTATTATTTATTCTCCTTGGGTGAATCAGGCAGTTGTCGATGAAAAATTTCTAACTTTGTTACAAAAATTAGCTAATCGTGGACTTTGGATTTTAATTGGACATGGAATTGCGCGGCGACAAGAAGATGAAGAGAAACCAATTTCGCCAGAAGTAGAGAAAAAACTGCGAGCAATAAAAACACCTGATGGTTTATCATCTGTACAGGTTTTATGGCTGGGAGAATCCCATATAAAAGAAATAATAGTTGATCAAGAAATCCATCTGTGTGGATCTCATAATTGGCTATCTTATCGTGGTGATTACCTACCACGGGGTGAATCAGTTTATAAAGTCACAATTTTGCATCAAGTCCAAGAAGCTTATAAATTTCTTGCTAATCGCTTCCAAAATCAAGCTCAAAATTTATGGCAAAATGCTCTAAACAACCGCGATTCTAAACTTGCTGTGGAGTCTTTATATGTATGGGGTGCGCTAGGTATGGAAGACATTGCACTCAAAAACATACAGCAAAGCAATTGGCTGGAACTTCTGCCTGTGTGGTTAAATGTGACACTTCAAGGGTTAAGATCGAAGAAGATACAAGCTGATTCAGAAAGTTTTAAAACCGCCCTTTCGTTGTTGAGTCAAGTTTCTATTGAAGAGGCTTTTCTTGAGTCATTGCAGGAAGTATGGCGTAAAGTTATCGGTGCGATCGCAATTAACAATCCTAAAACTGCTTTAAAGTTACTTAGCGATGAAGTCTGGGCGCAGCTTCTACGTCTCAATATTGCCCAAAAGAGTGATTCACCTGAGAATTTTATCTCGCAACATATCTTTATCAAAGAAAATCAATAGATAACCATAGCAGTCAGCCTTGATTTTTGTTCGCGCAGCGCAAAAGCGATAGCAGCCAACAGGCAACAAGGCTTTTCAAGTGATACTAATTTTTTTCAAAAATTAAATATTATTTCTATATCGATATAAAATGCAAAAGCGATAGTCAAATTCCATGCAAGGCAAACGTAGCCAAAACTTCCTATATTGTTCACCTATCTAAATAAATACAAATGTTCTAGTCTTTTGCTTATTCCCTGTACTATCGATAACCAACAGCATTCTATAAAATTCCTCCCTAAGAATCACATGATCCCCCTTACCTGTGGTGGCAGACAGTCCTAAACTGAAGATGAGAGTTGAAAGGCAGTCGGGAGAAATTTTGTGAAAAAAGTATTATCAATCATCCTTGGCGGTGGCGCGGGTACTCGGCTTTACCCATTAACCAAACTCCGCGCTAAACCAGCAGTACCAGTAGCGGGGAAGTACCGCTTAATCGATATCCCTGTTAGTAACTGCATAAATTCCGAAATATTCAAAATCTACGTCCTGACACAATTCAACTCAGCTTCTCTGAATCGTCACATCGCCCGTACCTATAACTTTACTGGTTTCAACGAAGGTTTTGTGGAAGTGCTAGCGGCACAACAAACCCCAGAAAACCCGAACTGGTTCCAAGGTACAGCCGATGCTGTGCGTCAGTATCTATGGTTGATGGAAGAATGGGATGTAGAAGAATATCTAATCCTTTCAGGCGATCACCTCTACCGAATGGATTATCGCCAGTTTATTCAACGCCATAGGGACACGGACGCTGATATTACTCTCTCTGTCATCCCCATTGATGAACGCCGCGCCTCAGATTTTGGCTTGATGAAAATTGACGATTCTGGTAGGGTAATTGACTTTAGCGAAAAACCTAAAGGCGAAGCGTTAACCCAAATGCAAGTTGATACAAGTGTACTGGGATTAACAAAAGAACAAGCCCAGAAACAGCCTTACATCGCCTCAATGGGGATTTATGTCTTTAAAAAAGAGGTTTTGTTCAAGTTGTTGAGAGAAGGTATAGAAAGGACTGATTTCGGTAAAGAAATTATTCCTGATGCCTCTAAAGATTACAACGTTCAAGCCTACCTTTTTGATGATTACTGGGAAGATATTGGAACAATTGAGGCCTTTTATCAGGCAAATTTAGCCCTGACTCAGCAGCCCCAGCCACCTTTTAGTTTCTACGATGAAAAAGCACCAATTTATACCCGTCCTCGTTACTTACCTCCGACTAAACTTTTAGATTGCCAGATCACAGAATCAATTATTGGCGAAGGTTGTATTTTGAAGAATTGCCGCATTCAACATTCAGTTTTAGGAGTGCGATCGCGGATTGAATCTGGCTGTGTCATCGAAGAATCTTTGCTCATGGGTGCAGATTTTTACCAAGCTTCTGTAGAACGGCAATGTAGCTTGATAGAAAATGACATTCCCGTAGGCATCGGTACAGACACGATTATTCGCGGTGCCATCATCGATAAAAATGCCCGCATCGGTCATGATGTCAAAATTATCAATAAAGATAATGTGCAAGAAGCTGAACGCGAAAATCAAGGTTTTTACATCCGCAGTGGTATCGTCGTCGTGCTGAAAAATGCTGTAATTGCTGATGGAACAATCATTTAGTCATTGGTCATTGGTCATTAGTCATTAGTCATTAGTCATTAGTCATTGGTTAATAGTTACAAGTAACAAAGGACAAATGACAAAGGACAACGGACAAATGACTAAACTGTTTTTGCTGATTGGTCTTCCAGGTAGCGGTAAGTCAACTTTTGCAAAACAATTACTGGCAGAATGCCCCCAGATGCCACTGATTTCTACAGATGGCATCCGGGGGCAATTGTTCGGTTCTCAAGCCCTTCAGGGACCGTGGGTGGTGATTTGGCGGGAAGTAGAACGGCAATTTCAACAAGCTATTTCTACAGCAAATACAGCCATTTTCGACGCTACCAATGCCCAGCGCCGTCATCGCCGTGAAGTAATTGCTTTAGCCCGTGAATTGGGCTTTAGCCAAATTATGGGAATTTGGGTGGATACACCAGTCTGGCTATGTTTGGCACGTAATAAGAGGCGATCGCGCCAGGTTCCTGAAGAAATTATTTTGCGGATGCATCGTCAACTCCGGGATGCCCCCCCAAGCCTGGAAGAGGGGCTAGACGGGCTGATCCGCTTATCAGAAAAATCGGAGTACGGAAATTGCGATCGCAGGTTGAGCAAGAACCACACTTGATTTTCTATATTCTTTGTTAATTTAAAATCAGATTCTTTTGCTTGGCACTCTACCTAGCAATTAAATATCTGTGTTCTTAAAAAAAAACATAACAGTAATTTCTATAGGAGGCTAGTAGATGGCTGCAACCGACTTCAAGGACTATTATGCAATTTTGGGAGTTAATAAGACTGCCACTCAAGATGAGATTAAACAAGCCTTTCGTAAACTAGCCCGCAAATATCACCCCGATGTCAACCCAAATAACAAACAGGCAGAGGCACGCTTTAAAGAAGTTAGCGAAGCCTACGAGGTTGTTTCAGATGTAGATAAACGCAAAAAATATGACCAATTCGGTCAATATTGGAAGCAAGCTGGCGAAGGTTTCCCTGGTGGTGGCGTTGGTGCCGATATGGGTGGCTTTGACTTCAGTCAATACGGCAATTTTGATGAGTTCATTAATGAGTTGCTAGGACGGTTTGGCGGTGCTGCCCCTCGTGGTGGAGGTGGGCGACAAAGTTACTCTTACCGCCCTCCTACAGGTGCTACAAGTGGTTTTGGTGGCTTTAACGATTATGGGTTTCAAGATCCAGGTGCGGGTAGTTCTCAGGATAGTGAAGCTATAATCACTCTAACTTTTGCTGAAGCCTTTAACGGCGTGCAAAAGCGCTTCAGCTTAGGTAACGAAACAATTGATGTTCGTATCCCATCTGGGGCTAAACCTGGTACTCGTCTGCGTGTACGGGGTAAAGGTCAAATCAACCCGATGACTCAGCAACGAGGCGATTTATACTTAAAAGTTGAACTTCAGCCGCACTCGTTCTTTCAAATGGAAGGCGATAACTTGGTGTGCGAAGTGGCAATTACACCAGATGAAGCTACTCTGGGAGCGTCTATTGATGTACCCACTCCCGACGGTTCAGTTAATGTCAAGCTACCAGCCGGAGTACGTTCTGGACAATCGCTGCGTTTACGTGGCAAAGGTTGGCCCCTCGCCAAGGGTGGACGTGGCGATCAGTTGGTGAAGGTGGCGATCGCACCACCAAAAGACCTCAGCCAACAAGAGCGAGAATATTATGAAAAAATCCGGGCTATACGTACTTATAATCCCCGCAGTCATTTGCAGCAAGTCAAGCTGTGAAAACTTCGGATTGTAGAAACGGTAAATTTGACCGTTTCTACATTGTTAGGTCTGAGTTTGCCGCGTATTTCTCGCTACAATGACAGACTTAAACGCTTCCATTGCCTCTGGTGTAGACTCGGTAGCTTGCCACGATGGACGTACAATTAAGCGATCGTGCCAAGCATTCAGTTTTGGATAATCTTTTAAAGAAATGCCCACTTCCGGCAGCCATATTACTACAGTTCCAGCCACAACCTCAGCCAGAGTTAGGTTTTGACTACCAAAGTAAGGGCGATCGTCAAGTAAATTCTCAAATAATTTGAGTACTGTTGAAATTTTCTGCTTCGCCTGCTCGATTTTTTCGGGATTTTCTCCAGGTAAGCCTAATATCTGAGGTAAAAATGTGGTGGTTGCTGGCAAAAGCTCATTCACCGTTACCAGTTGTACCATCCGTGCGATCGCTAAATCCTTGGCATCTTTAGGCAACATCGCAGGTGTGGGATATTTTGCCTCTAAATAGTCCAGAATTGCTAAAGATTCCACGACATTAAAGCCGTCATCCACCAAAGCTGGAATGTGGTGGAAGGGGCTAATCGCCAAAAACTCTGGTTTAAACTGCTCCCCATCCAGCTTTATCTCTACTAATTCAAACTCAAGTCCTTTTTCCAGCAAAGTAATCCAGACGCGGCGGGAGTTAGGAGAAATAGATGAATGATAAAGGGTCAGCACCATAAAACCTCACAGTTTTATCAGTAGAGTGGGTATTGCCAATTTTACACCTTATACTCAATTAAATTGTTCTAACAAAGTATCAACACTAGCATTGTGATCCAGAAAAGAAAATAAATGCCAGTAGCTGATTTTCCCTTCTTTATCTAATACAAACTGGGCTGGTAAAGGCGCTCCTAATGCTTGTCCTACTTGATAGGTACGAAAAACTCGACAACTAGGATCGCTCAATAACGGCATTTTTAAGCCTAAATCTTTCACAACAATTTGACTCTGCCGCTCATCGGTACTAGTAATCATTAAAACTTCTATACCACGATTTTTAAATTGCTCATAGTTCTCATTCAAAGCTTTGATATGAGGAAAACAAAAGGGGCAATATTGTTTTTCAGTAAAGATGCGAGTAAAGGCGAGTAAGACTGGTTGCTTGCCTTTATAATCAGACAATTTTACTAAAGTTCCGTTGGTAATATCTGGCAGTTGAAAATCAGGCGTTCCTACTCCAAACCTGAGTTGATTTCTAGCTGGAACTGGTAAAAAATTGCGGAAGAATCGCTCATTTAATAACCCACTAAAATCATTTGAAGTCAACATATTTTTAACCCTAATTATTTAAATACTATTTTATGAAAAAACCACAGATAGATACAGAGGTTGACACTGTTTCATGTGTATCTCTGTTTATCTGTGGTTTTCATTGATTTTGCTCTCAACTCCAACAACTTGGATTAGAGTTTGCTAACGAAATTTAGACAGCAGAGAAGTAAACTTTAGACTTCACTGGGTCAGGATTCATTGTCTTGTCACCAGGTTGCCAACCAGCTGGGCAAACTTCATCGGGGTGAGATTGAACATACTGAATTGCTTGTAATGTCCGCAGGGTTTCATCAACGCTGCGACCAAAAGCTAGGTTGTTGATGGTAGCGTGCTGTATGATACCATCTTTATCGATGATGAACAGACCACGCAAGGCAATGCCGGCTGCTGGGTCAAGAACATTGTAAGCGGCGCTAATCTCTTTCTTGATGTCTGAGACTAGAGGATAATTCAGGTCGCCGACACCACCAGACTTACGATCTGTTTGAATCCAAGCGAGGTGGGAGAATTCACTGTCAACGGAAGCCCCAAGGACTTCAGTATTGATTTTCTTGAATTCTTCGTAGCGATCGCTAAATGCTGTGATTTCAGTAGGACAAACAAAGGTAAAGTCTAGTGGGTAGAAAAACAGGACGACATACTTACCGCGATAATCGGAAAGTTTAATTGTCTTAAATTCCTGATCTACCACAGCCGTTGCTGTGAAATCGGGAGCTTGTTGGCCAACGCGGAGGCTTCCTTCGGTTCCGTAAGTAAGGGACATTAACCTAATTCTCCTTTATCGGTTTATTAGCGTTGAAATACGGGTCAAGTAAAACCCGCCCATTTACGCTCTCACAGTTTAATTACGATCTGTTACGACTATATCATACTCATAACGATTTTGAGTAGCCAATGCCAGATTTAGATACAAGAGAATGGTTACTTACCAATGGCTTAGGAAGTTTTGCCAGTGGTACGATTTCTGATGTCCGCACGCGCACCTATCACGGTTGGCTGTTTACCGCTACAAACCCACCTTCTGGGCGGACTCTGCTGTTTTCACACTTAGACGCTAGCTTAGAAGTATCGGGGAACGTTGTAGCACTGGGGACAAATGTTTGGGGTAACGGTCAGATTGAACTGACAGGCTACGAACTGTTGCGTTGTTTTGATATTAACCCAGTTCCAAAATGGATTTGGGGTCGAGATAACTGGCAATTAAGCAGACAATTGGTGATGCCTTATGGGTTAGTGGAGGCTGAAAACTTTGGAACAGACAGGAAAGAGGTAATTTCTCATTCTCCTCCTTGCCTCCAGCAAAGTTCCCCTCTGCCTCTTCCCAATGCCCAATTTTGCGATCGAATCTTGATCCAATATCGCTATGACGGAAGTGATACAGCAATTTTACGGCTGCGGCTGCTGATCGCAGAACGTGATTTTCACCACCCACAAATTGCTAGTTCAGGATTACAGTTCTCAGAATTGCTTGGGCAACAGCAAATCTGTCTGCAAGCAAAAAAATTGGGTAATTTCGGTATACCTTGGCACTTGCGTTGGACAAAAGGAAAATATCAACCAGATGCAGTTTGGTATTGGAATTATGGATTGTCTGAGGAGACAAAACGGGGATTAAGCGACAAAGAAGACCTCTACAGTCCTGGTTACTTGATAGTCACACTGCAACCAGGAGATGTGGTAACACTAGAAGCACGAGTAGGTTTTCCAAACTTGATGGCAGGTGTTCTCACTTCCGAAACCTTTGCAGAAGCCGTGGAGCAAGAGCAAGACCGGCTCTCCCAGATTTTTGGATGGAGTGAGGGGGGTAGGGGAGTAGGGGAGCAGGGGGAGCAGGGGGAGCAGAGGAGCAGGGGGAGCAGAGGAGCAGGGGGAGATAAATTAATAACCAATGCCCAATACTTCGGCTGCTCTACGAGACGCTACGCGAACGCTCAGTACAAGTACCCAATGCCCAAAGCCCAATCTAAAATCTGGCAACAACTACTTAAAGCAAGCGATCAGTTTATCGTCTATCGAGCCTCAATTGCAGGCCCTACAATGATTGCTGGTTATCACTGGTTTAATGAGCGAGGGCGCGACATATTAATTGCCTTACCTGGATTGGCACTAGTTCCACAGCGCTTTGATCTGGCAAAAGGAATATTACGGACTTTTAGTCATTACTATCGTCACGGTTTGATGCCTAATGTATTTCCTGATTCCGATGGCGAACCACTTTATAACAGTATCGATGCGGCGCTGTGGTGGGTTGAAACTTTAGGGCTTTATTTAGAAGCTACCCAAGACTGGGAATTTTTAGCAGAGCAATTCTCTGTAGTCCAACAAATCCACAAAGCCTTTGTTGGTGGTACACACTACAATATCCAGGTTGATGCTATTGATGGGCTAATTAGTTGGGATGCTCGTGGTGTAGCTCTCACATGGATGGATGTGGTAATTGGGACAAATCCCGTTACTCCACGTCACGGTAAGCCGGTGGAAATTAATGCACTGTGGTATTCAGCTTTATGTTGGCTAAGTCGGTGGGCAGAACGCTTAAGTTCGCTTGAACTTGGCGATCCAGTGCGTCTCACTAAACAAGCACAACGTTATGCTCTGCAAGCACAAAAGGTTAAAACCTCGCTGCAAAAGTTCTGGAATCCTCAGCTGGGTTATTTGTACGATACTATCGAGCCAGACGATCGCCGGAATTTCCAAATTCGTCCCAATGCGGTTTTGGCGCTGTCACTGCACCACTGTGGATTTTCTGCCCAACAAGGGAGTCAGATACTAGATTTGGCAACTATCAGCTTGCTGACTCCTTATGGTCTTCGCAGTCTCGATCCAGGAGATCCCGAATACAAAGGGAGATATGAGGGTAATCAAGAGCAACGCGATCGCGCCTATCACCAAGGCACTGTTTGGGGTTGGCTAATTGGGCCATATATTCGGGCTTGGCAACGTTTTTATCCACAACAATCGCTGCCTTTTGATTGGCAACCTCTGCTAGATCATTTCTTATCTGGCGCTTGTCTTGGCTCTATTTCGGAGATTTTTGATGGCGATGCACCTCATACACCCAGAGGTGCGATCGCTCAAGCTTGGTCAGTTGCTGAAGTAATTCGCCACATACAAAAATAATTCGTAATTCGTAGAGGATGTTTTAAAAGGTCATAGCCTCTTGTCTATGTAACAAGCTACGGCTAGCATAAAATCGAAAGGCAGTGTTAAACAACCTTTTAAGTACGAATTACTAATTCTTTAAAATGGCTCAGGTCGGAGTTGAACCAACGACCCCAGGCTTATGAGTCCCGTGCTCTAACCAACTGAGCTACTGAGCCATATTTCCTCAAATCATTTATTACTATAACATAAAAATTTGCTTGAGGCTAGCCCCTTTTGCATTTTTTTTTTGCAGCTTTCATCCCTGTTGAGTTTATAAAAAGCAAAAGAGGGAGGTAAACTCCCTCAACAAAACAAGGCAATGATTTAGTTACAGATAGCCAAGAAATTATATGCGATCCGGTAACATGGCGATTGGGTTAACAGCACCCTTACCTGATGGATGGATTTCAAAGTGGGTGTGTGGGCCAGTACTGTGACCAGTGCTACCCATTAAAGCAATTGTTTCTCCTTGATGTACCTGCTGACCAGGTTGCACTAGAATCTTGCTGTTATGAGCATAGCGAGTCGTGCTGCCATCAGGATGGCGAACTTCGACAAGGTTGCCGTAGCCACCATTGTTCCAGCCTGCTTTTTCTATCGTCCCCTCAGCTGAGGCGACAACTGGCGTGCCAGTGGAGTTAGCAACGTCAATTCCTTTGTGCATTCTACCCCAGCGCCAGCCATAACCAGAGGTAAGGGTACCTTTTGCCGGCCATGTGTAAGCTACGGTTGAGGAAGATGGAGGAGGTGTCAGTTCGTCAATGGGCCTGGGCAGATATTGATCCACTGCTGCCAAAGGCGGTACTATCTGTGGAGTAACTGTGGTTCCCCGCATCTTTCCTAAAGAGTCAGAGGCATTTACTCTTCCAGGAGGGGTTGCAATTCTTGTAGGAGATTGAGTGCGAGCGGGAGTCCACTGACTAGCAGAACCGAGATTGGGCAAGAATTCTGGGTTTACTGGTTCGGTAGGACGTACACTAGTACGGAATTGGGGCTTGATTGGTTGAGCGCTATAGGTAGCTCTAATAGGTGTAGGAACTGGAATTGGTATCGCTACACTATTTGGTCGAACAGCAGAGTTAGGTACGATGAAATTATTAGGAGTAGAAATAGGAGTGAGCATTGCAGCGTTAGTAGTATCGCTAGCTGCTGGCACAACTAAATTACCAGACTGTTGAGCGCGGTATTTCTGCTGTAATCTCTGAATTTCCGCTTGCAAGCCGCGCAAACGGTCATTATTATTTCCCCGTGCTACCCTATTTGCTGGTGTTTTAGGCTGTTGTATTTCAGCAAAAGCTTTTGGTACTGGATCTTCACCACCAACACCATAAGACCTAGTAGGAGTGGTAGGGCGTACTTCTAAGTCAGTGGCACTATTTGCCTGAACCTGATTGTTCGCAATTACCTGTTTAGGGACGGCAACACTGCTGTTGTCGGCAATAGATGGTGATTGTGAAGTAGTTGGTAGATAGGAGTTGGCACTACCGATGTTCATAGGAGAGGTAGCTACTTTTGGAGTTTTGCTGGACTCTACAAAAGTAGGACTCGCTACAGTGGGTTGACTCACTACAGTAGGTTGATTCGCTACAGTTACCTCAACTTGACCAGCAGGAATAATTAGTTGTTGACTAATTTTCAGTTCATTAGGATTGTTGAGGTTATTTACCTTAACTAGTTCTGATACTGAAGTATTGTATTTGCTGGCGATCGCTGCTAGTGTATCTCCAGGCTTAACTTCGTAGGCGGTTCGAGCCGAAGACGCAATAACTGTTGGTGTAGCTGGTACTGGTGCAATTGCACTGGTCTGATTCTTCTGTTTTAACTTCGATATCAAGTTCGCTTTGCTTGCATCGTCAGAAGTATTCGGCTGGACTAATGCAGTTTTTTCAACTCCAGTCGTCGGCTGTGCCAAACCAATATCAGCTGGTGATGGGTTTTCAGTTTCCCCAGACTGTAACTGTGCCAGACTTTTTCTTAACCGATTAGATTTTTCTTGTAAGCGATTCAGTGCAAACTCTTGTTGTGCCTTAAGTTGTGCATTTATTTCACCGTTGACTGCACCAGATGTTGCCACTGTTTGTGGCTGGGCATTCAATAAAACATTTGTACTACCAACACCATCAGCACTATAGTCAGACAAATTATTGACTGTTGGGAAACTAGTCTCGGCTAATGTGTTGTTCAATCCCTGTGCCACTTGCGGCTTCAGGTTGGTGGAATTTTTATAACCAGCTGTTGCTTGGGAAAATGTTTCTGATGCAGGCATTTGCAAAGAAATTCCATTTGCCGCGACTTGCCATTTAGCTTCAAGCCCAGGCACTTGTGAGACTGCCGTTGGTTCCACGATCACAGGATTTTCCGGCACGCTCGCTGATGAGACTGCTTGGGACTCCAGCTTTGTGGAGGCAAATTTCACTTCAGTGTCAGGAGCAGCAGGAATTGAGGAGGAAGCCTTTTGGCTGCCTACTGGCACCGCTGCTTGGGCTTGATCGCTTTGTCGAGTCACCAAAAGGCTGGTTGCTCCCATAGAGATTGCCAAGCCAATCATGGCGGCTTTTGTCCGCACCCGGCGGTTAACTTTTGGATTCATCACATTTTGCAGTTCTACCGGGGCATCATCGCTGTTGGGGTTATTGTTCAACACAGCTTTTACTCTCTTTTTTAATGCTCGTTTCAAAGACGACCTCCTATGATCACTAGCGCTTAACTGACCTCGATTTTTCAGTTGGATACTAGTCAATGATTTAGATCACAACAAATGATAGATCAAGATCACATTCACCAGAGATGCTTACGCAAGATTAACCTGCTTCTCTGATTTAGACAAGTTTACATGTATTAGCAAAACTTAAAGTTTGCTGTGTTTACTTGTCCGAACCACTCCTAACACCACTTAGGACGTTTATAACTCTTTACCATTATCCGCGCTTGTCTTGCGTCAATCACGGGGACTAAACAAATGATTTGCCTAGTCTATAGTCGCTGCCGAAAAATAAATTGCTTGCGACTTCTGGAAAAGTGATGCCCCCTGCTGTAGATATCTTCAAGATATTTCTAGCCCATCAGTCTTCTCAACACGAGACTTTACGTTGATTATTCCCTAAAAAACAACCGTATTAACTATCGTCTAATTTTAGGCTGCTTTTTGGAGTTCATCGAGCAAAAACAGCTCAAATACATGACATGACTGGATTTTAGCGCTTTTGTTCCCAATTTAGGATGCTTCAAATTCATCAAAATCTATCATTCAAATTTGGCATTATCTCAAGTTTTATATATAAATTTCTTATAATAACCTTCCTCTGTTTGTAAGTATCTTCCACTACAATTAGCGAATAAACCCAGGATTTGGTATATTCTTTTACATATTTTGCCGTAAACAAAAAAATCTTGCTGCCAAAATTCTCCAGTTTAGATAGATGTTTGTAAAAACAATAAGTAAATATACTTAGCTTGTGAAGGTAAACAACTATTGTAGATAGCCTAACTGACGACGGGTTTCAAATAAGCCAATTGCCACACTGACTGACAAGTTCAAGCTGCGAACCCCTGGTTGGCTCATGGGAATATACAGAGTAGCATCGCAATCTGATAAAATTGTTGGTGGTAAGCCCGTAGTTTCACTACCAAACAGTAGCCAATCATCGGCTTGAAATTGAAAGCTGACGTAACTAAAATTCCCACCAACCGTATAACCTAACCATCTGCCTCCACGCTCTTGATGTACGGTTTTAAAGGCTTCTAGGGATTCGTGATAGTGGAGTTTGACATAAGGCCAGTAATCTAAGCCGGCTCTTTTGAGGTAGCGATCGCTAATTTCAAACCCCAAGGGCCCTACCAAATGCAACTCTGTACCTGTTGCTGCACAAGTACGAGCAATATTACCTGTATTAGGAGGAATTTGTGGGTTAACTAAAACGACCTGGGGCATTGTCCGTATAATCTACGTATTGTATAAAACAATTTCTTGTCAATGTTAAATCTACCAAAGGGTAGAGGCTATTCATAGGTTTTGTTAATAATAATCAAGCATCATCCATCGATTAGATTTTTAAAACAATAGCACAAACCCTCCCAGAGCAATCCCTGAGAGGATATTTGGCTTAAATTGGTAAATATTAAGTTTTATGTAGAAAGATTAATCACTTGTGTATTTTAGGGCTGGTAGTATGTCCAAAGAAATCTACCATTGGGTATAAGGGATGGAGAAGAGACATAGGAGACAAGGAAGAGGAGGGAGGCAAGGGAGAAACTTGAATAATTCTCCCCTTATCCTCCCTATCCCCCTGCTCCTCTGCCTCTTCAATTAAGCTAGTAGGGATGAACACAATTTGTCTTCGAGTTCGATTTCGCGTTCTTGGGTGGCGAGAATAGCCTGAGTGATGACGCGCTGGCTGTCAAAACCAACTGTGTGTAACTGCAACCACTGTTGAGCCTCATTACCTTCGCGGAGAATTTTGTGCAATGGGGAAAGGAAACAGCTAAAGCCTCGTTGTTTAGCGATCGCCCAAACATCTTGGTACATTTGGGTAATCCAATCTCTGGCTAGGATGCTTCTACCATCTTGCCAATGCCTCAAATGAGCATCGAGACTATCAGCAGCTGCCGCCGCTTCGTTTTCAGCAGTCAGGGTGACGAGTTCTTCGCCAGAGAAAGTACTTTGAGTTAAAGGATCGATGTTGGGATTTTCGATTACTTGCAATAAACGCGCTTCTAATAAGGCAGTAATGGCTAGTAAGGCAATGGGATCTGTGACTAAATCGCAAATTCGTAGTTCTAGGCGATTTAGATCATAAGGGCGGCGATCGCCATTTGGTCGCACCGATGTCCACAAATGCCGAACATTTTGCATGGTTCCGGCAACGAGTTGATCTTCCACCCACTGGATATGATCGGCGTGGCTGGCAAATAAAGGTACATGGCTAGGCGTTTGCGGAAATAGGCCCCAGCGAGTGGAGTGATAGCCAGTAGTTTTGCCATCTAGGAAGGGAGATGAGGCGCTGAGGGCGAGAAATAGAGGTGCTTCCATACGAATCACCCGACACGCCCGCATTAATACTTCTGGATCGCTGATGCCTATATTAATGTGTACGCTGGCGGTGACTACTTTTGTCCCGTAGGTGTTCTCAATGTAGTCATGATAGGGATTTACTGGATCGGAACGCAGAAAGCGATCGCCGCCACCCAACGATAAAGTACTTCCCGGTATCAAAGTATAATCGCCCAAGTGATTGAGGTAGTTTCGCAACTCCCGCCGAGGACGCAGCAAGGCACACAATAAATTTTCGTAATTATGGGATGGTTGGGTTATGTATTCGACATTGCGGCTATCTGGCTCCCGCATAAATCCATCCAAGGCTGCAATAATTTTGTCGGAGAGACCGACGATTTCACCTTGAGGCGTGCCAGTATACATCTCGATCTCAAAGCCTTTTAATAAGACCACCTTGTTCTCCTCGGCTCTCTCTGCCTATAAATTGTATCGAATTAGACGCATCTTTAGGATCTATCTTTCAGTCAATCAAAGGTTAAGAATCATGTAATTAATGATTCATGCCAAGTTATGATGACAGATTTCTTGGCTGTTCTTCAAAAAATTATTACTACTGGAATTACTGAAGGCTCTGCTGTAAATAATCTGGAAATTCAGGTGAAGTGTAACTTTTTTCCAGAAAAAAACAACCTAATTCATAGTAAATACAAAAAACTGTCTGCGTAGTATAGGGTCAGAAAATGGTCATTAAACACCCAACTTGCCTGTATTTATTCTCTTATTAACCAAACGCAATTGCTGCGATCGCTTCAAATATTTTACCCAAGGTTCCTCGGACAAGTGGGAAATTGCATTTAGTGACAGTGTTGCCGTAAATATATCTCTTCCACTAGTAACACCACTGATGCCTAAATTTTCTAAAACAGCAGTTGCAGCAGAGTCTAAAATTGGTTCAGTATGGATGAAAACTTCTAAACTCGGTTCCTCTGGGTTTTGAACATCATTGAGCGCTGTAGCAAGGGCAGCATCTAGCTTTTGAAAATCCATAGAGCAGTAAGTGGGTAAAAAGCAGGCAATTCTTAACCTATCGTATAGCTAAGGTATCAAACTTACGAGTTTTTATTGCCTATCTCTGTATAGATTTAATGGGCGATTTCCTATGTCCAATTACAGATTAATTGCTGTTCTCTCTGGTTTTGAGGTTTATTGAGAGCCTAAACGCAGATTATGCTTGTATATTAATATTCCCTTTCTCGATGAAAGTACCGCTCAAAGTTGCTCCTTAAAAATCAGCATCTAAAGCAGTTATTCGGATTTAAATTGCCTCTGTTAAGTCAGCAATTTTAAAATTAGCGCTGTTTAATTTGTTAGCCGTATAATCTTCAAGAGACGCGATATATTTATTGTGTTAAAGGTGTATAAATATATCGCATCTCTGAAGCTAATTACAGATTTAAAGCGTTAATCACTCCATAACCCCATTTCTCATCAAATGTCCCTGCGGGTTTTCCAGGAATTGTACTATTTTTACGTAGCAAGTCTTTCACAGCAGCCGGATCGAGATTGGGATCTCGCTGCAATAGTAATGCTACTAACCCACTAACAAATGGTGTCGCCATACTCGTACCAGCCTGCACCACAAACTTGGCATTAATCATTGATGAGCGGTCAAAATTTGCATCGGCAGAAAGTGTGGAAATAATCATTGCTCCTGGCGCTGCTACATCCGGCTTGTGTCCATCATTTCGGAGTGGGCCTTCACTACTGAATTCCGAAATAGTGTGCAATTCTAACCCCATTTCTCGCACTTGGTTATCAATATCTGTGTACTTGGTTTTAGTAGTATAGGCGGCAACTGTAATTGCACTGCTGGCGGCTCCTGGCGAACCAATTTTTAGCGCATCTTTCACACTTTTACCTGTAAAAAACACTGACGAAGTATCATCTAATGTCCATACATCTAAACGAGTGTCAGTTGCAGAACTGTTGCGAACTCGCAGTTGCCAAACGCCTCCCATAACTGGCGAGGAGCCAATACCCCGGATTTGCACAAAGAAATTATGGTCGCCATTGGCTTTATCTGGCGCTGGTGTCGCTAATTGCACCCTTGCATCTGGTAACTGGTAATCTTGTGCGGCATTACCGTCAGTAATTATTTTTTGGAATGGGGTGACAAAACCGTTAGGACTCCGCACAGACACTTCTAATTCGCTGTCTTTGGAATACCAAGCATTTAACCAAACTATGCCTATTTGATTCAAAGGAACATTAAAGCGCATACCACGAGTGCGTCCACTGGGTATTATCGCTTGTCCATGAATGTTATCGTTTCCTTCGTTACCCGCAGCACAGCAAACTATTCTTCCAGGGCCAGTTTCCGCATCAATAACTTTGGATAAGGAATCACTACCATCATGGGCATCAGCGTGTCCACCCAAGCTGAGATTCACCACGGCTGCGCGTCCTAACTCTCTAGCAATTCGGAAAATGTAACGCACACCATCA
The DNA here is from genome assembly GCF_015206985.1 of Nostoc sp. LEGE 12447. NCBI lineage: Bacteria > Bacillati > Cyanobacteriota > Cyanophyceae > Nostocales > Nostocaceae > Nostoc > Nostoc sp. LEGE 12447. The sequence continues at coordinate 492,927 of NZ_JADEXT010000002.1, forward strand.
GCAATATGGGCATCCTGTAAATCTGACCTGACAACAACTAATTCCGCTTCTGATGCTACACCGCCATAGCTAGCATCGGCACCGGCGGCAATTCCGGCAACATGAGTACCATGACCGCCAGTATCCTGAGAAATTGTCAGTTGCGCTCCCGTAAATTCCGCCCCATAGCCGCCTTCCGTTACTCCTGGCCCTGGCAGTGTTTGATCCCAAATGTGTAAAATTCGTCCAGCAAAAGCGGGGTGTTTCGGATCAATGCCACTGTCTATAATGCCGATGATTACTCCTTTACCGGTCAGTCCAGTTTTGTTCTGGAACTCCGGGAGTTTGACTGCTCCCATTGCAGTATCCATCCTCAAATGAAGTTTGCGTGATGGCTTGATGCGTTGGATAACATCTTCTTCAGACAAGACATCTAAACTTTCTATCGGTAAAAAAGCCGTCCGCACACTCCCAGAGTTTTGATTGACTTCAATGTTATATTGTGATAGATAACTCAAGTCTGCATCAGGATCGCAATAGATAAAAACGACGCTCTTTGTTGGCTTGACTGGGCTTTTGTGGGCAATGATGCCAAGCGATCGCTTGTGTGTAACTAAAGCTTTATCTCCCTCATTTTGATAGTCTTGAAATGCCAACAGTAGTCCGGGAGAAAGTTTTTCGTGTCTCATTTTTACCTCAAATTCAATTTATTGGGTGCAAGCAAAGTAGTTTATTAGCATAAGTCGCTCTGGCATTAATGCAGACTATGCAGTTTTTTCGCCTTGATTATTTGATGCGACTATAGTTATCTATTTTTTTATAGATAACATCAAATAAGCTTAGGAAGCGGGAAATAATTCCTAAGACAATTGCTAATTCATAACTCATATTCCTGAATTATGTCTCCTAATAGTGATTTTCTGTACTTATAAGACATCTTTGAGCAGACACATCTTAGAATTACCCAAGACTGAGCTAACAGGTAATTTTTATGGAGCTATTAAACTAATCCACTATTTGCCTAAATCATTACGGACAAAGTTAAAAAAATAAAATTAAGAATAATTAAGTAATAAATAAAAAAAGATAAACTTCAGAAATATTAAATACTAACAAGTTGTATACTAATCTATTTTGATTTCTGTGCGCGAAGCGCGATAGACAATAGGTAAGAAAGCTCTTTGAATTGTACCTAGCTTCGCAAAAATCAAAGATAATTTCTGTAGCCAAAATAGTTAAATTGGTATAAATTCTTAATAACTACTGGCAAATTACAGATTCTCTATCATAAGTAAGAGCCATAAAGAAGCTAATATTTGCAACGATCGCTTCTGAACGTACAAAAAGTTATTCATGCAAATTCAAACACCAGATTGGGTAAAGCACGCTGTTTTCTACCAAATTTTCCCAGATCGCTTTGCCAGAAGCAAACAGCCGCGCAAACGACTGTTGCGCGAAGCCCGTTGGGAAGATTGGGACGCTATACCTACACTCCAAGGTTATAAAGGCGGGGATTTATGGGGCATCATGGAAGATTTAGACTACATCCAGAATTTGGGGATTAACGCGATTTATTTCACACCCATCTTTCAATCCGCCAGTAATCACCGCTATCATACCCACGATTATTATCAAGTTGACCCGATGTTAGGGGGCAACGAGGCTTTTAAAGAATTGCTTGATGCAGCCCATCAACGGAATATCAAAGTTGTTCTGGATGGGGTGTTTAACCATTCCAGCCGTGGCTTTTTCTTTTTCCACGACGTTTTAGAAAATGGCCCGCATTCACCTTGGGTAAATTGGTTCAAAATAGAAGGCTGGCCCCTTTCACCTTATAACGGTGAATTCCCTTCAAACTACGTGGGTTGGGCGGGAAATCGCGCCTTGCCAGAATTTAACCATGACAATCCAGAAGTACGAGAATACATTATGGAAATTGCCGAATATTGGATTAAGTTCGGCATTGATGGTTGGCGATTGGATGTACCATTTGAAATAAAAACTCCTGGTTTTTGGCAGGAATTCCGCGATCGCACTAAAGCCATCAATCCCGAAGCCTATATTGTGGGCGAAGTGTGGGGAGATTCCCGCCAGTGGTTGGATGGAACGCAATTTGACGGCGTGATGAATTATCTATTTGCTGGACCGACAATTGCCTTTGCAGCTGGCGATCGCGTAGTCTTAGAACAAGTCCAAAGCCGCGACTATCAACCTTACCCACCCTTATTTGCTGCCGAGTACGCCACCAAAATCCAAGAAGTACTGCAACTTTACCCTTGGGAAATTCAGCTAACTCAACTCAATTTGTTAGCAAGTCACGATACAGCCCGATTGATGACCATTGCAGGCGGTGATATAGCGAGTGTAGAATTATCGACTTTACTGTTACTCACCTTTCCCGGTGCCCCCAGCATTTACTATGGTGATGAAGTCGGTTTACCGGGTGGCATAGATCCCGACTCACGGCGTGGCTTTCCTTTAGAGGCTAACTGGAACCAAGAAATTTTCAATACTCATCGTCAATTAATTACCATCCGCCAAACTTATCCAGCCTTGCGTATAGGTGATTACCGAGTCCTCTATGCTCAAGGACAACTTTATATCTTTGCACGAACTTTAGGCACAGAAGAATTGATAATTGCTATCAACGCTGGTACAAGTTCAGCGACTGCAAATGTAGATATGGCTAGTTTGCATACTCAACCCAACAACCTGTTATATGGTACTGCTGAAGTTGAGTGGAATGGTGAAGAAGGAACTCAGCAATTGTCATTAACTCTTCCCGCACGCAGTGGTTGCATCCTGGGGGCTAGGGGCTAGGAAGAAGGGCAGGGGCATGAACAAGAGACAAGGAAGAGGGGCGAGACAGGAGAGACTTGTTCAATAATTCCCCCTTTTCCTCTTGTCCCCCTGCTCCCCTGCTCAATCCCTTACCTCCCTGCAACCATTGCAGGCATCAATACCTCATCAATAATATGGATCACGCCATTGTCTGTCAAAATGTCTGTTTTGATAACATTGGCGTTATTCACTTTAATTTTGCCATCAGCAGATTCAATGGCTACAATTGACCCCTCAAGCGTTTGTGCCTCATTAATCTGTACCAAATCGTCAGACCGAACATCCCCACTAGCGACATGATATGCCACAATTTTCTGGAGCTTGGGAATGTCTTTTAGTAGGGAATCTAAAGTTCCTTCTGGCAGCTTGGCAAAAGCTTCGTCAGTTGGTGCAAATAGTGTCAAAGAACCAGGACTCTTTAGAGTTTCTATGAGATTTGCAGCTTGAGCAGCTTTCACCAGGGTATTGAAGTTTCCCGCATTGATAGCAGTTTCTACAAGGTCAGCCATAAGGATGTGTGACTTTAGTCAGATAGTATTATAAGTAACTTATAAAATGACTAGAAGGCTCTTAGCCTCTATCAACAGAAAGGTTGCTGGCGATTAAATACACGGCAACAGATTTATCAGTACTGCTACACTGGGGAATGACCCCAAGAACCACTGATTATGCTAAAGCGTTCTAAGTTCGAGACAACTCAGTCTCAGATTATGCACCGAGCTGAGGAACTGATTAGTGCAGCCTCAAATCGTTACCGCATTACGGTTCAGGTGGCCAATCGTGCTAAACGTCGGCGTTATGAAGATTTTGAAAATAACGAAGATGCAATGATGAAGCCAGTGCTAAGAGCAATTATCGAAATGTCCGATGAATTGACTCAACCAGAGATTATTGGCGAACTATAAAAAAAGGCTGTAGAGAAGGCAGGATGAGCAAACATCAATCGTTCATTCAACCCCTACTCAAGCCCTGGCAAACACTCACTGCCTTAATGGTAGTGGGTGTAATTGCTTTGAGTTCAGGGGCGGGCAAATCAACAATATACACAAGTTTGTTTAGTATCCAACCTGCTTATGCTCAGAGAATAACACCTAGTGATGTTTGGCAGTTGGTATACCAGCAATTGCCAGATTTGCCACGAGAAAACAAGTATATTAGCAAAGAAAATGGGAAAGTTGCCGAAAACAGCACCCTAGCAAATCGCCTGATTAGATATCATATTTATACCAAAGGGCGGGCCCCAGTTTATCGCTTAGATTGGAAGCTGACTTTAGCTGATTACCTGGGGGCGAATGAAATTATGTATGATACTACCTATCCAGGCTATGATTCACTACGGGAAAACCCTATGGAAGGCGATCGCAAAGCCATAACCCGTCTCACCCGCAGTCAGCGAGATGCCCTAGTGCAAGTCTTAGTCAACATATTTAATCCTACTTCCCAAAATACCCTATCTCCTAAACCCAATACCGCACCTAATCCTAGTAGATCAACTACCCCACAGCCATCCCAGCGAGGAGGTGCCGAACTACTTAGATAGTGGGAAATTTAGGAGTTATAAGTTGTAAATTCATAACTCCTAACTTATAACTCCTCAGTTTTAACTAAAATATGGAACGCGTTGTAAAAACCGGATTTGGTTGGCGTATTGGCTGGAATCCCCATGCACGTGAATTTAAAGGTTTAGTCGGTACAGATGATTGGGCAATTGAGTTAACCGAAGCCGAGTTGAATGATTTTTGCCGTCTACTAGCACAGTTAGCAGATACCATGAAGCAACTCGCAACGGAATTAATGGAAGAGGAAAAAATTGCTTGTGAAGCCGAAAGCGATTTATTATGGATGGAAGTAGAAGGCTATCCTCATGATTACAGTCTGTGCTTCATTTTGAATACAGGGCGATGTGTAGAGGGTAAATGGAGCGCTTCTGCTGTTCCAGATTTACTGCAAGCTGCTGGGATGCTTAAAGTTTTTTGAATGAGCCTCTTGATTATCTAAGAGTATTGCTATATGATGGTAATTCTGACCGGGGCGTAGCGCAGCTTGGTAGCGCGCCACTTTGGGGTAGTGGAGGTCGTGGGTTCGAATCCCGCCGCTCCGATTGATGATAAGCCATGCCTGCTAATCTTTTTAAAAGACTAGCAGGTTTTTCAATAAAGTCTGTAAGGCGATCGCAAAATCTCCAACTACAACTCATTGGACTTCTTGCAGAAGTGGGGAAAAGGGGGAATGGTATGGAATCTTACCTTCCCCTTTAACCTTTGCAAAAGTAACTTTTGCAAGATGTCTGTATTGTTAACTCAGCATTATCCTATTCCCAAACGTCCAGCCAAGCCGGGAGTTAGAGGTAAGAGTGTAGTAATCATTAAGAATAGAGCCAAAAGCCCCAAAGCGGCTCTAGCATCATCAGGTTCAGTGATTTCATTCAAACTGGGGCGTTCTTGATCTCGTTGCAAGAAGAAAATCACGATCGCCCAGTACATGGCAAGAGTATTACCGAGAGATACTAGTGCCAGTAAAATTAAGGTTGCGATCGTTGCGCGTCCTGCGGTTTTGCGTCCATAAATCGCCTGAACAATGCGCCCACCATCTAGTTGTCCTGCGGGCATCAAGTTCAAAGCGGTGATAATTAACCCCAACCAACCAATTATCACTAGAGGATGAACACTTACCAGAGATGACTGCAACGCCGAACCCAAAACAACTCGCGCCAAACTTCCTACCAAAATCGACCCTTGGAAAAACTGATTGGGCAATTGAAATAAACTACCTGGGTGAGAAAGTAGTAAGCCTGTCACCAGCATTAACAAGGAAACGATACCACCTGCGGCTGGCCCTGCCAAGGCGATATCAAATAATACCTTGCGGTTGGGTAATAGAGATTCAAAACGGGTAATTGCACCAAAGGAACCAATTTGCACTGCGGGTAGAAAGAAAGGCCAGCTAAGACGGATTTGGTGGCGTTTAGCAAGTAACCAATGACCAATTTCGTGAGCTACTAAAATCGCAAATATCCCAGCACCTATAGGCAAAGCTTCTTGAAATCGCCCTGGATTGCCAAAGAAATCAAAATTCAGCAGTAATCCCGCAGCTTCTAGATTTGTGGCAATGGTTGCTATTAACAAAACGCCTGCGAAAGCTTTTTGCGATCGCAACATCGGCTTGGGATCATTGCGACTGGGTAAAACAATTACCACTGGTTTGCCGTCTGTGTTTTCCACTAAAAACAGGCGATATTGCTCACCAAGGCGTTGCTGCAAACTTGCAGTTAGACGGTTGTGAGTTTCTTCTGGTTCTCCCCGTAAATTGCCTTTGAAAATAGCTCCATCTTGATAGGCAATGGTTTCTGTGGCAAAAAACGTATCGATACCAAAGATACCTTTAATTACATTCAAGTCCTCTTCTGGTATCGGCGGAATCTCTGGTTTCAGTTCTGCTACTGTTGGTTGTGGGGAATTTGCTTCAAGTGAGGAAGCAGCAGCGAGTCTTTCTGTTGCGCGTTGTTTGAGGATGGCATCTTGTCCAGCTGCGCGTAACTGTCTGCCCAAATAAACGTACAATCCGGCGGATGTCACCACTAAGAACAATATACCCGCTATATTGATGTAAATCCCTGCGGCAAACAATCCAAAAAACAGGAGCCAGGGAGTCATCAACACCACCGACTGTAACCAGGCTAAGATTCCCAGTTTACCAAAAGGTCTGGCGCGATAAAAGCCCCAGCCCAAAATGCCTAAAGCTACCAGTAGGATTGCCGCCAGGATAGAAGTTTCTGATAAAGTAAACATCTCCAAACCTTTGCTATTGAGACTAAGCCAGAACAAGTCCGGTATTGCAGACACACTATTAATGTATAACGCCGCCTGTAATCTGCCCAAATTATGCGGCTTTGCGTAGGCGTAGCTCAACCCAGCGAAAAATCGCAGCGGTAGTTTGCTTACCTTTCACAAGGAAATTTTGCTTCTTGTGAGATTTGAGAAGCCTTAGAACTACCGGAAGCGCCTAAAAATTATTTAGAGTGATATATTATTTTGCGATCGCTCTCTTACTCAAAAATTACAGCATTAAGCCAATACAGTTCAGATAAGACCAAAACACTTGTAGAGACGGCGATTTATCGCGTCTCAAAAACCCAAAATTTTTGCCAGTAGCCCTTAAAGCCGACCCATTGGCATTGCAGAATATTGCCATTAATTCGCTACGAATTAATGAAATGCGGTACTAAGTCCAATAAAGAATTTCAGCATTTGGAAAGCGCCTACTAATCTCACTCTCAAAAAAGCTACGCAACGCTTTCATTGTATCCTTCTCGTAAACGTACTTCGTCCCACCAAACTTATTACGCTTGACACTGCGTTTTGCCTCATCCATCTCTAATTTGGATTGCGGATACCAAGTTTGTAACACTTCTTTTGACCCTGGTGTGAACCGATGCGAGATTAACTCAAAGGTAAGATTACAGTCAAAATCCAGTGCCTCGTTTATCTGGTCAAACAAACGACTATAGTGCATCTGCCAATCATCTATCGGCATAATTGGCGCGATAACCAAGCCAATTGGATAACCGCCACCGCCACGTTCTTGTGGTAGCGCCAACCGTCGCAATGCATTAAGCCTAGATGCTACTGATGCTGTACCACCTTCAAATTTGCCAGAAATTGGTGCTGCATTAACGCTCATCCGACAGCGAGTATTGCCATTGTGTGGCAAATCCAGTAATCCATCCACAGCATCAAACTTCGATACCCAACGTAGATGTGCATTGGGACGAGTGGCAAAGTAACGGATACATTCAGCAAGACTTCCAGTTAAATGCTCAATACCCAATGGGTCTGTGTAACAGCTAACTTCAAAACTTGTATTTTTACCCTGTTGCTCGTAGTTAGCTAAGTTCTCTAATATTTGCGGTAAATTGGCAAAAGCTCGGATGACAGGTGGCCCCGACAAGCTACCCGCTAGGTAGCAATATTGACAGTGAGCCGGACAACCCTCGGCAAGGTGAAACTGCCAATCCGCAGAAGGTGGAATGGGACTCAGCTTAAAAGAACTGGGCGGTGCAGTAACCACAGCTAAGGTACGCTTGGCGATGTTATAAGTATCGCGCTCAGACTCACCGCGCAAACCCTTCAGGCGGTTCTGTGATAACTCTTCTATTGGTAAGTTGAGTGACTCCACACGTGCAAGAATCTGCTGCCCCCAATCCTCATCTAGGGCAGCAGGTGTAAACAGTACCCGTTCAGGTATCCACAACCTTGGCGATTTTGTTTGTGTCTCTGATACCGAAACTTGGTCTGTAGTTGTATTCAGCAATATCGTTCTCCGTTATTTAGTTTGCTGATTTCTGCAATTAATTTTCCAGGATTTGCTTAATTCGTCGCTCTAACAAATCAAGATCCAAACTGCCTTCATCACGGTTAATTCGTCGCACAGTCGAATTAACATTAGCTAAATTAACCAATAAATCTTGAAGAATTTCCTGCTGCTGACGTGCTTGGGTAACTTCGCCTGGTTCCTGTACTAAATCACGCACGATGGTATCTTCAGCGCGAGAGGCGATAATTGGATCGTTTTGCCCTTGAACGTGAACAAAGGTTCGTCGCCCTGGGCCTCGCTCCTCTTCTATTGGTATAACTGCTGTCACTTGGTCAGAACGCACATATTTGCCAAATCCCAAATGGACTAGCTCTGATGAGAGTATTTTCATATAGTTGAAGCGTTATTTTTATGTCTTACTTATATTGTAAAATCCAAAAAAGTGACTTGAAGCCATAGACCATACGGGTTATACCCAATTCAAAGTAGTAGTTTCCTTGTATGGTTACGGCAATGTCATGTCCCTACCCAGTACCCATTCAAATGAGAATCGCTATATCAAGTGATGACAAAATTAAATAAATGATGGGCCATTTCCAATTTAGAACAAGGTGCGATCGCTACTTGATTTCCTTGCCGATCTAAAAATATTGCTTGATTATTATCACTCCCAAAACCACTATCAGGTTGATCGATGGGATTGGCAACAATAGCATCGAGGTTCTTATTCTGTAATTTTTCCAATGCGGGCTTGACAATATCCCCAGTTTGAGCGGCAAAACCAATTAATATCTGATGCGGCTGTTTATGTTTTGCTAATTGGGCAACTATATCCGGTACTGGTTCCAGGGGTAAAGCTTGGGGGAGCGATCGCTTGGGCAATTTCTCTGTACTATAATTCTTTGGCTTCACATCTGCCACGGCTGCTGACATCACAATTACATCAGCGTTGGGCAAATATTCCAGCATTGCCTGCTGCATTTGCTCGGCACTAATGACGGGAATTGCTTGCACTCCTAATGGTACATCCCAATTGGCTGGGCTATGTACTAGGGTGACGTTTGCCCCTCGGTGAAGTGCGGCTAGGGCTAAAGCTAATCCCATTTTACCTGTGGAAGGATTACCAATAAACCTTACTGGGTCAAGAAACTCTCGCGTTCCCCCAGCACTAATTAACACTCGTTTACCTAATAAATCTCGTTTACCTTGAGTGTGTAACAACGATTGGATGTGAGCCAAAATTTCTGGAGGTTCTGCTAATCTACCAGCACCAATGCGATCGCACGCTAATAAACCCGATGCTGTATTCATCCCATGATATCGGCTATCGATCAATAGCTGTTGCCAATTCCGTTGCACCGATAGCTGTTCCCACATATCCGTATTCATTGCGGGTGCTAACAGCACGGGACAAGTAGAAGCCAGCACGGTATTTGTGAGTAAATTATCAGCCATCCCGTAGGCTAGCTTTGCTAATGTATTAGCTGTCAAGGGAGCAATTACCATGACATCTGCCCATTCACCCAACTCAATATGCAAGGGACGAGAGTGAGTTGGTTTCCAGAAATCATCATCTGTGTAGGCGGGATGACGAGATAGGGTGGCCATTGTCAGAGGCGTGATAAATTCTTGCGCCGAACGGGTGAGGATAACTCGGACTTCCACCCCAGTTTTAAACAGCGTTGAAACCAACTCACAAATTTTGTAGGCGGCGATACCGCCACCTACACCTATTAGAACCCTGTTCAATTTTGGATTAGTCATGGTAAAAAGTTAGGAGTAAGTAGTAATTTAGGAGCAAGTAGTTACGAATATTAATTGCCAACTCCTAACTCCTGTACAGACGCGATTAATCGCATCTCTCCTAACTCTCAACTACGCTTCATCGTAAGGTTCCAAGTCTAAGAGGTAGATATAGGGTTCAACTAACTCTGGACGCTGAAATGCGATCGCTCGTAATAGATGCCAATCATTTAAACCATCAAAAGCATTACTGTAATTATCCAGATCCAGACGTGTAGCCAGTTCTTCTACTTCTGCCGCAGTTATGGCAGCAATTTCTTTCCTGGAAATGCTTAGAGTTGTCATAATGCTCGCCCCTCCCTTATGCAGCACTCGCCTTCAGCATGGGTTAAGTTGCGCTGAACGCAGCCACCCTATATATATTACTCATTAGAAGGCATGAATTTCGTGAATATTTTCAGCATTTATACCAGAATTTATAAAAAATTCGTAATTCTGACTAGCTTATTGTATTTACAACGAAATTCCGCAGCACATTTAACGTTTGTGGATTTATTTCATGCCCCATGTCAAATTCATGGTATTCTGCCGCCATTCCTAGAGATTTTAAAGTGTCTCGTGCCTTTAAAGCAGCTTGCAGTGGAACAACTTCATCATATTTCCCGTGGCTGATTAAAGTTGGTGGAATATCTCTTTGATCTGCCGTTAGTGCATCAGGATGTAAATACCCGCTCATCACAACTAAGCCTGCTAGTGGCAATTTTGAGCCGACATCTAAAGTCATTGCTCCGCCTTGAGAAAATCCACTTAAAATAGTGCGTGACAAAGGTATGCCAGTGGTACTTTCTAAAGATTGCAAAAAATCTATTAGCAGTTTCCGACTTTCTACCAAGCCTTCATACATATTTTCCACCCGCAGGTCATACCATGCCCTCCCTATAGGGGAATAGGGATAAGGATAAGGTGCATTGGGTAATATAAACTGGTAATCAGGTAAATTGAGCAAGGGTAGCAAAGATGCGACATCCTCGGCATTAGCTCCCCAACCATGCAAAGTAACAATTAACCCTGTGGCAGGTTGAGAAGTTCCGGGGGGAACGGTAATAAATTGTAAAGACAGAGGTTTACTCCTAAAATCTACTTTTCTAATAGATCCTATCTCTTCAAACAGACTTAGTATTTAAGGGCATTTGTTGCTTACCCAAAGAATGGCTATATGTCATGTTGCGAGTAGGAAAAATTTAAATTTTTTGTTTACGAGTACATAAATTTCACTAAAAGTTAATTTACCTTACACAAAAACCAATTTTTGATATTTTAGCGCCTATTGAATCTGAATCCCCAAAAACCATTCGCAGTCAGCATTTTTGATTTGCAAATCACTCTAATTTAGCCTTAGCCTTTGAAAATGATGTCGTACAGCGACAGCAGAATTTCCACCACAATCAAAATCACCACATACCACTCTACTCGTTGGCTACTGCTATGCTGCATAAACTCTAAGACTGTTTGTGCAGTTTGGGTAATTAGCTCTAGTTTGCGTTCCAAAGCAGTGTGACGCTCACGAATTTCGTATTCATCCTCCAAGCGCAGATATAAGTTTTCTAGCTGTGGGGATTCCCAGAGTAACTCTGGCTTATCGATGATCTCAACTCGACCTACAATTTTATGTTGAACTAACAGCGCAGTCCCAAGTTGACGCAGTAATTCCCGACTCTGCCGTCTTTCTCTGTGTTCACGCTGGAGACTAGCTGCAAACGGTTCAATTTGATCGAATACAGTCGCTAGGCTAGTTTCATAATGAGATAGCACAACACTTTTAGCGAGGATATCAGCCACTATCTGCAAGCGTTCTACACTAAATTCATGCAGTGAAATTTTTCCTTCCTTAACTCTCTCACTTTCTGCAATGTTGAGATGAATTTCCACCTCTTCTGTCTCCGGTTCGGCAAAGGAGCCACTAATTTGAGAGGATAGTTTGGTCAAAAAGGCTACCTTTTCTACAGGCTCAAGGTTAAACAGGACAACTGCGCCATAGTCTAGCAGTACCGCACAGCCGTCTTCACCGACTGAAACCATTAATGGCATAGTCGCCAAGGAAACGTAATCCTCCAATGTCTGTAAGTTAATATCCTTACCAAGGAATAGGGCCTGCGCTCTAAATCTATCTGTATCGTTAAAAAGGAGTTTTTGCATTGTCGCCCTGTTTGCTTTTCTGTCTGCTGATCTTGGAGGTTAGCGATCGCAATTAATGCCTGTTATCGGAGATCGCTACAATCTCAGCTTACCAATAAAGCTCTCTAGCACTGCCGAAGGTGCGCTTGTATTTCAGTTGAGATCATTGGTTACACGTTTGGGGAGAATCGGTTTATCAAGGCTAAAGAGGAGTGGGGAGTGAAAGAGATGAGGGGACAAGGAGAACAACCCACTCCCCACTAATTGTCTAAAGTGAAGTTTCAGCAAATCAAAGCCGTCGCTTCAAAAGCACTCAATCAAAGCTATGCAAAGGAACCGACACTCACAGGTTCAGGAGCAGGCGCATTTGCGGTGAACTGGTTTACTGGACGGGGTAAACCGAGATTTTCGCGCAGGGTACTACTTTCATACTCAGTACGAAATATTCCTCGGCGTTGCAGTTCGGGAATTACCAAGTCTACGAATTCCTCTAAACCCCCAGGTAGCCAGGGCGGCATAATGTTAAATCCATCAGCCCCACCATTAACGAACCAATCTTCTAACTGATCGGCAATGTGTTCTGGTGTTCCGAGAATCGTTCGATGTCCCCGCGCTCCTGCAATCCACAAATACAGTTGCCGGATTGTTAAATTCTCTCTGCGGGCAAGATCGGTAATCAGTTGCAAGCGGCTTTTGCCACCGTTGGTATCTGGCAAATCCGGCAGCGGCCCATCTAGGGGATATTTGGACAAATCATGGCCACCCACTAGCCCAGAAAGCAGCCCCAATCCTACCAAGGGATGGATCAACTCCTGAAGTTGCTCATATTTATCCTTAGCTTCTTGCTCAGTCTTACCAATTACTGGGAATACCCCTGGCATGATTTTGAGATGGTCAGGGGAACGTCCGTATTGAGCCAATCTCCCCTTGACGCTAGCATAGAAGGCTTGAGCTTCTGCCAATGTCTGTTGTGCAGTGAAAATCACCTCTGCTGTTTGGGCAGCTAAATCCTGTCCAGGCTCGGAAGATCCAGCTTGTACGATTACTGGATATCCCTGTGGTGGACGCGCTACATTGAGCGGTCCGCGCACCGAGAAATATTTGCCTTTATGGTGGGGAATATGCAACTTATCTGCATCGAAGTAAATACCTGACTCCTTATTATGGAGAAAAGCATCGTCTTCCCAACTGTCCCAAAGTTTGGTGACAACATCCACAAATTCCCTCGCCCGTTCATAGCGCAGTGAGTGTTCTAAGTGGTTTTCTTGGCTGAAATTCTGCGCTGCGGCTTCAGCAGCAGAGGTTACAAGATTCCATCCGGCACGACCACCGCTAAGATAATCTAGTGATGCAAACTTGCGGGCGAGATGAAAAGGTTCATCATAGGTCGTTGATCTGACTTTTCCCGTTAAGTCTTGAAAGGCTTACTAATAAAGGATTTAAGAAACAGCACCGCAAATACGGTAAAGTAATTGCAATCGAGTGCTAAAGGTGACAAGCAATGCTGGACTGGTGGGAGAAG